>JBHLRQ010000126.1:0-9124 GCA_048882385.1 Candidatus Thorarchaeota archaeon
GAAGTGAATGGAGCTGTTGTGAACATGCTATGTTTATCAGCTCCTCCAAGATTTCCACTTGGAGAGATAACAGGAATTCCATCTGCAACGAGTGTATCAATCATCGCTTCAACAAGAGAACTACCATCAAGATACTGATAGGTCCATGAGCCAATCTCTGTGAGAATTACATCAGCACCTGTGGCGTTGGCATATGACAACCCTGCTTCAATACTGAGCGTTGTGTTTTCATCACCAATCACACGAATCATCATCAATTCAGCATCTGGAGCTACTCCAACCCACTTCCTGTAACCGAGTTGACCTCCAAGCAGTATGCCTGCAACTGCAGTTCCATGCCCTCCTCCATCGCTCATGGTATCCCTATGAGTGCTCGATGTAAGATTCTGCGATCGGTCCCAGACCTGCAACGATGGTGAGGGTGTTCCATCCATCTCGACAATGTATCTAGTCTTTGGAGTCCCAAGCAAGACTAAATCCTCGAAACCATCGAGTCGACCATTGTCATTTGTGTCATTCACTACAAAGAACAGCTCTCCTGCATCAGGAATTGCATTTTGAACTAGATTATCAGCCCAGATCCACTCTGTCTTGACATCGAAGAATCCGTTACGGTCTAAGTCTAATGCGTATAGTGTTTCATTTGCTGTGAGTGCAAAATCTCTGTTGAAATCAACAGCATCTGTACCATTTAGGAATCCAGTACTCGTTGCATTGACATAGGGGTATGAACCACCATCAGCAAACCAAAGCTCAGGATGCAGCCAATCAACACCTGAGTCTAAATCTGCGATCAGAACACCTTCGCCAGTCACATTTCTACCAAGATTGTCTAGGGCTTTCCAAACATCATCAGCATTTATCTCAGGAATAGAGATATCTCGTGGAGATTCGAGAAACTGCGCAGTTGTCTGCACAGCCATGTCATCTGCAACACCCATTATGACTAATGCTTCTAAACTATCAGCGTTGCCTTCTAGTAAATAGTATGGACCAACATGACTTTTCGTTAGGCTCCCTAAACTGAACCTAAGACCCAAGTTAGAGATTACACTCAATAGATTGCCAGATATTCCGTTATCGAATTTCGCAACAACTGGAATATCATCTCCATAAACCTCAGCCAATGCATTGAAATCAATGGCGATTTTTGATTTTCCTATAGACTCCTGCTCATTTGCTTGAAATCCAAAATAAACTACAGGAGCACTAGATACAATTAGGCATAGAACTAAAAGCGTGCTAATAGCTTTCTTTTGCAATGATCCATCCTCCGGAATGTCCAATGGCGATTGGAACGAACCCCACGAAACCAATCTCCCTGTTGGACTAGCATATAGATGGATTTGCCTATTAATTTTCGTAGGGATGCTGTTTTTCAGTTATAGAACATTAATCTCTTCGTCTTCATCTGTTTCTATGTCTACTTCAGCCTTCTCGAAAATGTGCTTTTCAGGACGCAGAACATTTGTTGGACTAAAGAATCCAGGCTCCTCATCGTCTCTACTTATTTTCTGTCCCTCATAAAGTGATGTACCCACGCTAACAAGATAGGATACTGTGACACAGACCACAAGTGGGATGATTAAATCAAAAGAGTGACTCATCTCAAGCATCATGATGATTGTTGCGACAGGTGTGTTTGTCGTGGCTGCGAGGACTGCACCCATTCCGAGAACAATGAATGCAGGAATATTTGATGGAAAGAAAATCTCACCAAAAAGAGAGCCAAGCATAGCGCCAACAAAAAGTGATGATGCAAGAACGCCGCCAGAAACTTTGCCTGCAACTACAAATGATGATGCAAAAAGCTTGCCAAATAAAAGCAGAACGATGACAAGAAGTGGTTCTGGATGTGTTGCCAGTGCGTTAATCACTTCATAGCCCATCCCTGCAATTGTTAGAGAAGGATCCACAAGAGAAGAAACAAGAAAGATTACAACACATGCCAGTAGTGAACCTACGATTGGATCTATCCAATCAGGAAATTTGACTGTAAAGAAATTCCGAGTTGCCATCAGACTGACTGCAAATAGAATCGATATGAGTCCAGCAACTATACCAAAGAATACTAACAAAGGAACCTCAAGTAGAGTAATCTGAAGAGCAGCAGTGAAAGTGAAAAGTGGACCAGCACCATTGTTAGTTATCAATGGATAGAGTCCAATGAAAACAACATACGAGGCTAATGCTGCAATGGCTGTTGGCACAAAATATCCCAACCTAGCGTCTCGTCGATATGGCGCCTCAGTGGCAAAGAGAGCGCCTCCAAGAGGCGCCTTGTAAATTCCAGCAGTTGCAGCTGCAGATCCCATCATCAAGAATACTCTTAGGTTTGCGTCATCTTCAAACCCAATTCTTCGACCAATGGCATTTCCAAGTCCAGCACCAATCAGTACTGCTGGACCTTCTCTTCCAACTGGATTCCCTGATCCAATCGAAATTGATGTAGCTACTAATTTTGTTATGGTTGTTCCCTTTTTGATAGACCTTGGTTTGTGTGTTAACTCAATGGCTTCAGAGATTCCGCTTCCCTGAATTTCTGTCCTTCCTAATTTTATGAGTAAACCTGAGAATGCGCCTCCTATCAACGGGGCAACGAAGATTGGAAGACCTGAGAATAGAAGAATTGAGGCATCAATCATAACTTGAAAGGCAACCATAAAGCAACCACAAATTATTCCGATTAGAATTGATGCAGGTATATAGAGCTGATAGAAACGAGAGAAATGTGAAATGTGAAAAAGTTCCTTCAAAGGCTGCACATTTGTTGACTTCTTTGTGTGTTCAGACAACTTCTTCACTCTTTACTCAATTCACTTGGTTACTATAATATACGGCAGAGTCCATCAAACTTATCTCTTTGTGCTATGTTTCCCACTCGGGTACACTTCCTTGAATAGTTCCAAAGACTCGAAGAAGAGCAAAAATTCGGAATTAACAATTGAGGAGGTGCAGGACAGGCTTGATGAAATCTCTGAACGCCTTGCTAGACTTGAGGAACTGATTGAGCGAGTAGGTCCTGGTATAGAAGAGGTTCGCTCATCAGCTAAGGTCATTCGAGAGGGATTCGAGTTTTATGACGGACTGGTTCGACTCATGGGCAAATTCACAAAAGCAGAAAGATTGGAGTCTAGATTTGGGGATCTCAAGAAGGATGATATCAGTTGGCGAATCATCCAGATTCTTGACAACTCTCGACCACTCAATATCAGTCAAATAACAGCATCAGTTAGAGCAGAGAGAGGGACCGCCTCGAGAAGAATAGTTAGGGAACGTGTAAACAATCTAGTGGAGAGAGGGATTCTGCAAATCATAGAAGATGAGGATGATAGAGCCAGATATTTTGCCTTGGTGAAGGAGTAAAGGATGAACATGCTATATGAAAGGATTACTGATTCACCATCACTAGTTTCAGAGGAATATGAGAAAGAGTTTGACGAACCAATCTTAGAGAATAGCAATAATGATTGGCAATGGAGCGAATATTTTGGAACCGGAGTTGCTATAGAAGCCCATCCACTAAAGGATGCAATCAAAATGTCAGGGTGTGGTGAGTGTGAAAGCAGTGATGTCAAAGTCATCTACGGGAAATGGTGTGTGAGCACAGCAAGTGGGGATGTCTACTGGGATTATGAAATAGTCTGTAATGATTGTGGTAAATTCACTGCACGATCATTCAATGAAAATGATTGATTTGTTAGTGGTCACTTTTTTCCACTTTATATATAGTGGGTGACCAGTCTATAGTATAATTGGTGAACAATTCAATGAGTGATAATTACTCTGATGACGAATCAAAAAGGAAGAGAAAATGTAGTTCTGACGATGCTGATGAGCTGAGAGCAGTAGCTGAAGCATTGCCCGAGCTTTTTGCAGCAATCAATGAATCTGTTCCAAAACTGATATCTGGCTTGATTGGTAGTATATACAGCCCTGAAGCAGCAGGGAAGATGGCATCAGGAATTGGACAATTCTATAACAATCTCATTGCAGAAGGCATTCCTGAGGAGGTTGCGCTAGAAATGACAAAGAAATTCGTTGGTGCTCTTGACTTCAGCAAAATTATGTCCATGGTTTCTGATGAAAGGTCAACTCATCACGGAAAGAAGAGGCGCGTAGAAATTGATGAGGAGGAGTATGAATAGACTTGGGAACAGCTAGATCTATTGCATCCATCACTGGAACTGCATTAGGCAGTGGTTCTAAACTTTTAATTAAGGTCTGGTTGTCACTTCGAAGAGGAAAGGGGCAGGTTAAGAAAGGTGCTAAAACTTTCTACAATACGTTGGTAAAAGCTGGCATTCCCGAGGAGGATGCAAAAGAGATTGCAGTCGCTTATGCTCAACCTGCATGGGACGTTCTAAGTATTAGAGGGATTTTCGGAATGATAAGAGAAATCGATGGTGTAGACGATATCCCTGACTTTCCTTTCTTATGATTGTATTAACCTCTAACCTATTTGACGAGGCTATTTTACAACTAACACAGGAGCTTCTGAGCCGAGAACAACACGCTCAGCAGAACTTCCGACTCCCGCTCTATAAGAACGAGACATTCCTTGAGATCCAATCACGATAAGGTCGACCTCTTTGTCCTTGGCAATTTGCATTATTTTATCTGACGGAGAACCTTCCTCAAGTATAAGTTCAATATCAAGATTATATTCAGCAGCTGGAGCAACATAGCCATCCAAGAGTTTCTTCCCTGTAGTCCTGTACTTGTCCAAGACCTCTTCTGGATTGGATTCAGACATCAATGAGAATTGGCTCACGAGCGAAGTTGGTACAACATGTATAATGAAAACCTTCGATTTTGTCATCTCAGCAATTTCAAACGCCACTGTGGCTGCACGGGCAGAGCCCTCACTTCCATCTACAGCTAGCAGTACCTTATTGGCTCTGCAGAAAATATGACCGGGGGCACAATACCTGATAGATTCCATATTATTCTGGTTGTATATTCACTATAATTAACTTTGGGTTGGGCATTAGTACGAAGATTTAACTTGTGATTGATGCTTTTTGAGTTTCAAGAGAAGCTAAATGCTTAGGAGGAGTGTCTTATTGACAAGTTCTGATTTATACGAATATCATGAGAGACAAGAATACCCAAGTCATAAAGGCGCGATTGCAGGTTTATTGATTATATTTGGTGCGTTTATTGTACTTGGAATGTATTCGCTCATGGAGCTTTGGTCAGCATATCAAGTAGAGATTACTGCGCTTATTCAAGCTGTATCTCCATTGCTTGCTGACAATCTGTGGCTAGTAGGTGCGGGACTAGGTGCATTGTTGGTTTTGAGTGTTATAATGGCACTCGGGGCGTCGGTAGCTGCAAAAAGACTGGGTGGTACCCTCATTTACATAGGAGCCTTCTTCATGAATCTATTAACTTGGGCGGTACCGATATTTCTCATCATAACAGGAACTATACCATTGTCAATGTTAGGTTCTGCTTGGCCCATGTTAATACCAGGATTCTTCACTCTCTTCTTAACTCTCCTTCTCTTTACCGTATTCAAGGATAGGGTGAGAAGAGCTGGAGAAATAATCAAACTCACTGGTCAGGTGACATTAGATGAGAAGGGAACTTTTGTACCACCATTCCTAACAATGATATTCACACTTGTTTCAGCTCTGTTCTTCGCTGGCATCATGCTTGTTATCATTCCTGATGGAATGAATATTCTTCTTGGGAATGTGGATATAACATTAGAGAATGGATGGCCATTCGCGATTGGAGTTGTAGTCTATCTATTTGTTACCATTTTCTTCTACAACTTTTCATATGCAACAACTTCAGCCATCACCTACATCTATATGCGTGGTAAAGATCCAGGTCTGGGAGATGGTGTGAAAGCGTCACTCGGTGTAGTCGGTGGACTTATTGTTCTGAGCATAATGAGTGTGATTGTCACAATCATCAGGATGATAATCCAAGCTATAGCAAGAAAATCCCAGAGTGCTTTGGGTCGAGGTGTAGGATATGCTGCAGAAGGCATCATTGGATGGATTTGGGCGCTCATAAACTACTTCACAATACCAGCAATGGTCGCAGAAGAACTTGGAGCGAAAGATGGTATCAAAAGGAGCGCTGGTCTTGTCCGGAAGAACTTCGTTGATGTCATGATCAAAGAAACAGCTGTCAGATGGGGCTTTGGAGTATTGGCTTTCATGTTCTTCATCGGATTTGCCATTAGTGGAGCTCTCTTTGGTTGGATGTACACTGGAGGGGACATCATGATGACGATATTGATAACCGTAGTTTTCACAGTATTTGCCGCTATCCCAAGTGCAATTGTCCTTCGAACATTTGACATCGTCTATGTGACTCTTCTCTATGTCTTCATCAGACGAAAAGAGGGAGACTTTCAGGAAACAGCTATTCCTAGCTCTATGGGCAGGGAACTGGAGAGCGCTTACAACAGAGCTCAAAATCAAAGATAGTTCAAAACGATTGTGTGTGATGGCAAGTCCATCACACCTCTTTCATTTTTCCATATTGCCTTTATTTCGATTACAACCATTCGAAAGCCTTGTTCCAAGTTACGCTTGATCCAGAGTATGGATTCATATAGACAGTTTTGAAGAACTCTGGTAGCACATCCTTCTTTGATGCCTTGAGAAATGTTGGATGCACGTAATTTGTCCTGCCAATAAAGTATGTGAATATGTATGGAGCAAAGATGTTAACTCTTCCATCCTTGGTTATTGGAGAAATGAAAGGTATAGAGGATTTCGAAGCTTCTTCTGATCTATACCCTCTTTGTGACAAGTATTCTACAGTTTCTTCTACTGATTTTCCTTCACTGTTCAAGAATATCGCAGCGTTAATTTGAGTCATGCGTCGAAGGGGATTAAGAGATTCCAAAACGCGAATTCTTGGGTTCTCTTCTGATACTCCGAGGAAATCTTTGGCAGAATCAGCTGTTCCCTCTGAAATGACACATCGTCCGGTATGAAGCGGGACAATTGATAGTTCCAGATTTCCTGTTTTAAGAAAAGCTTTCTCGCGCCATAAGTTTGAGACATGATGTTCATATTCATGATAAATTGTGTTCTGTAATGTATCTCTGTTGAACTTTCTATCGATATTGAATTGATTGAGGGACTTGAATCCGCCCAAATACCAATTATATCCACCCCAAGGTTCGTCTCTTACAGCTTCATATTGAACACCGTTATCGGGCACGGATGCGCCCATCAGTTTGTATATCTTATTTCTGAACTCTTGGCTAATCTCCTGAACACGTTGTTGAAAATCGGTTTCCAATAGAATCTGAAGATCTGTTCCTGTGATTGTTCCTTCTTCTCCATATCGTTTGATTTTATCACGAAGATCATTACCAGGAAAATTATCCATCACAACCGACACAAGCTCAATTTGCTTGTCAATCTCGCTCTCCAGATATTTCTTCATTGAGATGCTGAATAAACCTTCAACCAGTTCAGAGTAAGACATATCTTTCCCACTTAGCCAATCCACCAAAATGTTCAGTGAATGCAGCTCACCCATCATATATTCGAATCGAAGTGGATCTTCGATTTCATCACGTATTGCGTCAAAAGATTCTTGAATCCCATGAATAAGATCTTGGGGAGGTTTTTCTTTGCTCTGGTTCTTTGGGTGAAACTCCTCTGGTCCAAAATATGCATCAACTATACTTACACCAGTCAGCTTCTCAGTATAATTTCCAACCTCTCCACAGATCGTTACAAATTTCTCTGCAGCATTCATCATGACCAAATGAGGATTTAATTAACGTGCCTAAAGTATTTCCCCTTTGAGCCGTCAAACTCATTAGTTATGTTTAGTTCAGAAAGTGTGGTGAAATAGCATGCCAAAGAAGAAAAGTAAACCAGTAGCTAAGATTCTTCTTGTTATTGTATTGATAACCGTTGCAACTGTTGGTATTGTCGCCTGGCATGATGGTCTAATTGGATTAACAAGTATCAATGACATAAATGATGGACTTGTACCTATTGGTACATCTGTAGCAATTAAAGGAGAAATTACTCTACGAGTTGGCAATATTATTACAGTGAGCGATGGTTCAAACTTTGTTGCTTTTGATTGGTCTGGAGCCTCAACATTGAATTCAATAGTAGTTGTTCGAGGGCAGGTAAGCTCGATACTCACACTCGCCAATGTATCATCGGTTGATGTTGTCTGGATTTTTTCAGATTATTGATCATCTGAATCCACCAGAAACACATGCGCTATGACAAGCACTGTGACACGCACTGTGACAGACGCAAGCACTATGGCAAGCGCTATGGCACGCACTGTGACATGCATCATGTGATACACAGGCACTGTGGCAGGCATCGTGAGAAACGCACCTACTCGTACTCTCGATGAGTGGCTTTAATGGTTCAGTGATGATATTTCCAACGTTTTGGAGTACACTTCCGATTGTATTGGTTACGTTTGTCATGATTTGCCCAGTTGTTGCTGCTACATCGCCTACAACTTGACCAACACCAGCTATTGTGTTTCCTGTGGCATCCGCAAGCTGAGAGAACCAATCAGGAACATTTGGCGCAGATATTGCAGGTCCAGGTCTGTCAAACACATCACCTATGTGGTCATGCCTGTGATGCATAAACAGCCAGTACCAAGCCCAGCCCCCGCCACGGTATTGTCTATTGAAGTAGTAATCCATTCTGTCGTCTAGCGTGGGATAACTCTCAAGCTCTTCCCATGCGCCTTCAATCCGCTCTTCATGATTTGTTTTAGTTGCTTCAAAATCTGCACTCCAAGACTTTTCTTGAACCTTGTCTGCTAGTTCTTCGAGCATTTCATCGATTTTTTCCGGATCTAATTCATTTTCAACAATTGATGCAAGAAATAGTTCCTCATAATAGGTCAGGTCCTGAAATTGTAGACCAGTCACAGATAACTTGAGTGGATCAGTAGACAATACTCTAACTGCACCCTTCCTTACGCAGGACATCATAATCATTGAAACAAGTTTCTGCCTCGTAGTATTAACGAAGAACGCTGATTCTATCGGATCTAGGTCAGCTATGGTACCAGGTTCCCCGAATGTCTGAATGGCAATTTCTGGACTTTGGTAAACGTATGTTGTATCATCAGCCTCCCACTTGGCCCCATAGGT
>JBHLRQ010000127.1:0-9100 GCA_048882385.1 Candidatus Thorarchaeota archaeon
GTTCTGACGCATTGTTCATCTACAACAACAACATCTGCTTTTCCGCTCCTGATGAATCTGAGCTGCCAAGAGATTGGACCAACAATCTTTGCCTTCGGATCTCTACGTGTAATATCCCAGGCTGTGCAGCATATGCCTCCGACTTCGGCCTGATCATTAAGTCGTTTCTCAGTGATGTAGTCCGTGATAGACGCCGCTGGTACAATATTATGACCAATGGTTAGAATAATGGCCTTACTTGTATCCATCATTCCTATCCCTGATTCAACTAGTGGAGCATCTGGATCTGCTTGAGGCATACCCAGTGTTGAAACCTGAGCAAGATCTGCAATCTCCATGCTTAACTGGTCAATCATGCCTGCATGGAACACTTTGCTCTCAAAATCCATCCAATTCCCTTCCTGACCTGTTGCAGTAGCAGAAAGAGTGTGCGTCATCTGAGTTTCACAATAATCAAGAATCAAACTGGCATCTTCCAGAGTTCGAGGTCTCATCCCTGTAACTAAACGTGTTACAGGAGCATGAATCTCAGTACCTGGTCCTTGTATCAGTTCAGTTCTTGGACCATATTCTTCAATCAAATGATCAATCAGATGTCTTGAATGAGCCAAATGAGCGGAGCAACCTATATTCGCTGCTGCTAGTACAATCCTCGCTTGTTGGCCCTTAATATCCAGCCCACATGCACCCCTTTTGTCTCCGGACAAGTCACATTTGCCCATTGTACATAAACAGCATACCTGACAATATGGCATGTAAGAAGGCTGGTATTTCGTCAAAATCTTATGATCCCAAGAACGGAGAGTCGTAGGACCTGGCATTGGAGTAGGACCCATTGGTTCGTCCCACTCATCGTCAACAATAGTACCGATCCGAACTTCAAGTCCCTTGAACTTTCCAAGCCCAGTGTCCGCTTCATCCGCTCTGAAGTAAGCTTTCTTCTTCATTCTGAATTCAGTTCCTGTGCGTGGTGCGAAGCTCGGACACAAAACTGCATAATAAGCTTGTGAATCCGCTATATTTTGGTTACAGGCTTTTGGAACTAATCGTTAACTATGTTAAGTTGTCTGTTTAATATAGTAAATTAATAGTTACTAATTCTTTCAAATTGTAAGAGGATTAGAAAGTCCGTTATTCTGCAGTTTTTTGAACCAAACGCTGTTTTATTTCTGCTATTGCAACCATACCGGGAGAATTAGCATCAAGATCGATGGGTGCTACACCTTTACGATCCGCTTCCTTGATTGTTTCATCCAATGGCACTACACCCAACAGTGGAATCCCTTCTTTCTTAACCCAATCCTCAATCATTTTGGCATCTTCAGGTGTTACCACCTTGTTTCCTACAGCAAAGACCCGTCCCACATCGATGTCTTGCGCTAGCTTCTTGATTTTTCCAAGGATATCCAATGATCGTCTTCCGGGTTCAGCAACAACTACAAGTGCATCCATTCCCTTTGTTGTTCCGCGACCTAAGTTTTCAATACCCGCATCCATATCCATAACAAATGCTTCATCTGTTCCAAGGATTAGATGCCGCATCAGTGACTTGAGAAGGGTTGCTGATGGACACATACATCCGGATCCTCCAATCTCGACCGTACCAGCAACTAGAAGACTCACGTTGTCTGGTCCCTCAATTGCGAATTTCTCTGAAAGATCATCCACACGTGGATTGAGTTTGAAGAACTGCTTATAGGATCCCGCTCCTTCAATTTGTAGTCGTTCCTCAACCAAAGTTTCGTTCTCGGTCAGTGGTACAATCTTATGAGCAACATCTGCTGGAATGCCAAGTGCTGACCATAGTGTGTAGCTTGGGTCTGCATCGACTGCTAGGATTCTTAGTCCATCTCTCCCAAGTAATCTCGCTATAGTTCCTGCAACTGTTGTCTTTCCCACGCCACCTTTTCCTGCAACTGCAATCTTCATTTTCAATCCCTGTTCCTATTTCTTCAAGAGTAAATGCAATTTCTTCAATACATCCCTTGTTGAGGACGGTTTCTTTACACCTTTCCAAGGCATAAATTCAACATGAACTTGGTCCATTCGTGTCATCTTTTCCGACCCTAGGATAATCAAATCAGTAGTATGTATAGCTACCTCTGCTCTCCTATCAGTCAATCCTCCTGGAGGTCCAATATACACAATCCTTGATTTCGCGAGAGATTTAGCAGCTTTTCCCGGAAGAGATGTCAGTGGGTCATCACCTACAATCAAAACAGTTCCAAACTCGCCTGCTTCAATCTTCTGAAGCGAGCTCTGCGTTTCTTTTGCGACCTCAACTATTCCCATTAAGTTAGTTTCAGGATACATTGGTAGAGCGTAGGCTTCCTTTCCTGTCTTCCTAATGACCTCAATCAAACGTGAGATGGCTGATAGATTCTCTTGTGTCTTTCCTGAATTGAGAATACCACTACCATAGAATATCACTGTGCAATCTGATTTCTTGAAACCACTCACTAATCCTATGACCTCTGCTGCAGGAATTCCCAAGACTGGACTGGTGATCGATGATGATCCTTCCAGTTCGCCTATCACTGCATCCAATAATTCTACGTCAGTGCCGATTGGGATAATCATTCGATGATTGGCCATCTTCATCGTTTCAGTTACTCGAACGTCAACAACACCAATGATTCGGCTTTCAACACCCTCAGGAATCTTTTCTCCTCGAGGAAGAACAGCAAACCTACTCGGGTGACGATGTACACTCTCAGCCGGGTCTGAGCCCCAATAGATAATGAACTCGCCATTGTTCCTGACATATTCTAGGTCTGCACCGAGTTTCGAAGAATGTATTTCGTTAGACATTGATTGTGCAAGTCCAAGATTTGCTAGTGAATCAAAATGACCATTCAGTGTTTTTGCAATAGCATAACCCTCCTCAATCGCTTCATTCGAGACATTAGAAAAACCAAGGACTAGAGGACTATCTGCGGATTTTAGCAGGCCAGCTGCCCTCTCGATTAATTCATCAATAGCATCTGAAGGCTTTTGCTTGAGAGCAACATCAAGATGTGCAAAACCAAGTAGACACATACCTAGAGATCTCACTTCACCTTCGTGAACTTCCGCAACAATATCATCACAGAGAAGTGAGCAACCATTACAAACTATATCTTCCATATGCATCACCTACCAAATCTCGATTGCATCAGTACAGCAGTATTGTTCACAGACACGACAGTTTAGCTTGTCTGGAGGAAATCTTCTACATTTTTCCAGATTGATTATTTTTGATATTCCGTTCTCAACTCTGAATACAGTATCTCCACTCTTCCCAGCTTTACCCATTGCTGTATCAGGTTCTGCAGCCACATCCACTGGACATACGACAACACAATTTCCGCAGCCAGTACAACGACTTTCATCAAGTTTGATTCCTGTCGCTTCTGCAGACTGCATCGGAGCAACCATCTCTCTTAGCTTTTCGAGATTCTTTTCAAATCCCCCCCCAAGTAGAGGTGGACAATCTTCAGGTTTGACCTCACCAAGTGCTAGCTTGGTAGCAAATGCCATGCAAGTCTTTGGTCCACAGAGTTTACAGTTTGTTTTGGGAAGTAAATTGTACATTTCCATCGGATTGAGTTTCAAGGGCTCAGGTCTCCGTCATCACTGGCAAGTCGTATAATACCAATGGTTTTCTTTTTGATTTCTTGTCTATTCCACAAGAATTATCCGGTATGGTACAAATCGTAACGAAGTTAGGGAAACAGTTTCATAACCTATACCAAATACTTCATCAACGAACAAATGAGAACACAACATCAGGATATGGTGCAACCTTTGAGCAAGAAATCGAAGGCAAAGGACATAGACAAAGACAAGCTTGCTGTCTTCCTCTGCAAATGCGGTTCTAACATTGCTGACACCATCGATGTTGATTCATTGAGAGAGCGATACGACAGCATGAACATCCCTCTTGTTGAAGTTGATGACCATCTTTGTTCAGAACAGGGAGTCTATGATTTTGTTGCCAAGATAAAGAAGAGTAAGGCAAAGAGGGTAGTGATTGCTGGTTGTTCACCACTTCTACATAGAGAGCTATTCTCAGATGCTGTAAGAGAGGCTGGAGTTGATCCAGGTCATCTTCACATGGCTAACATCCGTGAGCAGTGCAGCTGGGTTCACTACGACGATCCTGAAGCAGCAACAAAGAAAGCTGCTGCTATCATTGATACTGGAATTGCCAAGGTCCGTGACTCAAATCCAATACCCACACAAGGACTTCCTATGACTCAAAGAGCAATGGTTGTAGGCGGTGGAGTAGCTGGACTTACTGCGGCACTCGAACTGGCTGATGCAGGTATTGAAACTGTAATTGTGGAAAGAGAAGGTTTTCTTGGAGGCCATATGGCTAAATGGGATAAACTCTTCCCCACCTTTGATTGTGGAATCTGTATACTAGGTCCAATGATGGCTAGAACTGCTAGACATCCCAATATCCGAATCATGACCCTTACTCACATTACCGATGTGAGAGGCAACGTGGGGCGGTATCGAGTCACTCTAAAAAAGATGGCTAGATACGTAGACATTGAGAGTTGTACTGGATGCAATCGTTGTATCGAGGTCTGCCCTGTTGAAGTTGCAGATGAGTACAACAATGGACTAGGAAAGAGAAAGGCAATGGTCCGTCCCTCAATGGATGCCGTTCCAATTGCGCCTTACATAGACACAACAAATTGCATCGGATGTCAATCCTGTGCAGGAGTCTGTGAGCCACAATCACTTCGTTATGAAGAAGAAGATGCGATTGAGGTCATTGAAGTCGGTGCAGTTATCCTTGCTACAGGATTTAGGCCATTTGATCCTACTATTGTAGAAGAATTTGGATATGGTCTGAATCCTGATGTCATTACTTCGGTAGAACTTGAGCGGTTGATAAATCCCGAAGGACCAAGTGGCGGTCGACTGGTAAAGCCATCTGATGGCAAACCTCCTAAGAACATCGTATTCGTACCTTGTGTAGGGAGTCGGTCAGAGAGATTTGGTAGACCGTACTGCAGTAGAGTCTGTTGCACTGCTGCAGTCAAAGAAGTCATGCAAGTAAAACAGAAACTTCCCGACAGCGACGCTTATGTCTTCTATACTGACCTCCGGGTTTTTGGGAAGGGTCATGAGGAGCTATATGAACGTGCAGCTAAAGAATATCGCGTGAAATTTGTTAGAGGAGCAATAGGTGAAGTGGAACTCGATCCTGTTTCTAACAGGACTATTGTTAGGGCTGAAGACACTCTGGCTAGGAAGATGATGGAGTTTGAAGTCGATCTTGTTGTTCTGATGGTTGGTATGGATGCAGAACCAAGCAACATAGAGCTGTCTCGACTGTTCAGAGCCCCTCTTGATGAGAATGGATTTTTCATGGAGCAACATCCAAAGTTGGCACCCAGCAGTACTGCATCAAAAGGCATCTTTCTTGCTGGAGTATCTCAGGGTCCGAAAGACATCGCTGATTCCGTAGCGCATGCAGGTCTTGCTGCATCGAAAGTAAAAACCCTTCTAGCTTCCGGAGATATCATCGCAGAGGCTTGTGTGCCTTCGTTCAATATTGACCTCTGTATTGGGTGTAGACTCTGCGAGGAAAACTGTACTCCTAAGGCAATAAAGTTCAATGATGAAAAAGTTCCTGAGATAGATTTAGCAGCATGCCGGGCATGTGGCGCTTGTGTTGCTGCATGTCCATCAGGAGCTTTGGATCTTCCATGTCTTACCAATGAGCAGCTTGAAGAGGCAACGAAGGCTGCAGTAACCTTCAATCCTCTACGTCCTGCGATTGTTGGGTATCTGTGTCGTTGGTGTGCGTACAGTGCCGCTGATCGAGCTGGCACTGAGAGAATGAAATACCCACCAAATATCGTATCTATTCAAGTTCCATGCACTGGAAGGCTCAATGCGGAAACTGTATTGACTGCGTTTGCTGCTGGAGCTGATGGAGTAGCAATTCTTGGTTGTCATGTTCAAGACTGTCATTATCGATCCGGAGCAAGATATGCTATGAACCGTACTGATAAGATCCGAGAGATGCTTGAGGCAACAGGAATAGATGGAAGAAGACTCTATTTCGGTAGTGCATCAGCGGCTGAGGCTGATAGTTTTGCAGAGCAAGTGACTCAATTTACAAATGACATAGTTCGGCTTGGTCCACTTGGAAAAGAGATAGCTGATAGCAGAATCAAGCCTAAAGACAAGGTTGGAGTTACTGGAAGGTGATTGTGTGACCGACAAACCTGGTGTGATCATCGGCGAGAAACCAGTACTCTCCATGGATGTTGTTGATGGAAAGATACGTTTGACTTGGAAGACATCTCTCCTTACCAGAACTCTTGACCACACAATAGACAAATGTGTAGGATGCAGTCTATGTCTTCCTTGCCCATGGGAAGCAATTACTCTTGGTCCTGTTCAGGAAACTGCATCTGGAAAGATTGAGGGTGCTCCACTAGTAAACGTTGATCCCGATCTTTGTACTTTTTGTGGTCTATGTGATTCTTCATGTGTCTTTGGAGCATTCGATGCAACCTATGAAGGTGAGAGTGCAGTCAATACATACAATCGGATTGAAGGTACACATGAGATTGATGAGGAGAAGTGTGCACCATGTCTACTCTGCGCTAAGGTATGTCCAACTGGATCTTTAAGTGTTGATGTAAAAGTAGACCACAAGAAGGATCTTGTAAAATACTCCGGAGAAGAATATGCTACTGGTAAAATCAAAATAGACGAGGACAAGTGTTCGTACTGCGGATTATGCGAGTTGCTTTGCCCTGAGGCAATCAAGATTTTCTGGTCTGATACTGCTGAACCTCCAGCTTTCAGGCCAGCTGTCGGAATCAGAGTTGATGAGAACTACTGTGATTACTGTGGCCTTTGTCAAAATATCTGCCCTGACGATGCCATTAAGGTTGATTGCCAGGAGTCCAGCGAGAGAAAAATATCAGAACCAAAAATCACAGGTAAATTGACTCATATGAATGAGACCTGTGTTAAATGCGGTCTGTGCGAACAGGTCTGTCCATATGAAGCATTGAAAGTTACTAAACCCTTCTCAGGAGAAGTCGTGGTCAAGAAACTTGAGAAGTGTGACCCTACGGGCTGTAACAACTGTTTCAATATCTGTCCAGTAAAGGCAATCTATCCTACAGGAACCGCAGAGAAAATCGCGATACGAGATGAACATTGTATATATTGTGGTGCGTGTGAGCACTCGTGCCCCTATGATGTACTTGAGGTTCATCGTGAAGGCTATCATGTTCGGGAGCTTGAACAAGCACGTGAGTGGGAAAAAGCACGTAGACAGTTCTTCGAGGCTGTTATTGGGAATGACCCTCCAAAGAGTGGTCTCTTTGAAAGAGATATCATTGTTAGACCAATCCAGAGAGCACAAGTTAATGCTTCTGCAAGGAAGGAATGGGACACCGCAGATGGAGAACGAAAGGGGGCAATGAAGGCTGCTCAAAAACTGAAAGACCTACTCGTGAAGGAACCCCGAGTTCACCTGCACCTTGAAAGGGGACGGACAGATAAAGTCCTTGAGAAAATTAAGGGCTCTCAAAAAGCTCGTCGAAAGAAGTGACCTTGTCATCCGTTCGAGTTAGGGTGACTGAAATACCATGCATTTGTGGAGGCGAACCGTCTTTAGGAACAGACACCAAAGCTAGCGCCCATGGACCATAGGGCACGATCGCAGCTCCTACTGGAACCTTCTCATCAGCCAAAGCTCGGACAGTAACACTACCGTCTTTTGCCTTTACACTAACACTGCTTCCATCCTTCAAACCAAGTTTCTGGAAATCTCCTTTGTTCAGTCTGACAATTGCAGCGCTATCCTGATACTCTGGTGAAAACTTGTCTTTTGCTGATTCAACATCGGTTTCAAACGATCGAGCAATTATGAGTTTCAAATCCACATTCGGAAAGAGGAAATCACCTAGCGCCATTCTACAGACCTCCAAAATTGGAGTGCTTCATGCCGCATATTATGTTTCTGTTGTAGCATGAGGCAATTCTGAGCCGCAAACACCACCCTTTTTTACCATTATAGTTATGGCTTGATAATTCATAGGTGGTATCTTTGCGAATTGGAACCATATACGGTGATGTGTTTGCTGAACGCGTAATTGGAAATCTGATTAACTTCAAATCATTCTGTGAGGGCTGTGAACCAGTTTGCTCTGAATGCAGGAGCGGTTATGGGTCCTACGTAGGTGATATCGTTGGCATCTTTCCTACTGATCCACCAATGCCTACAATGATTGAAGATCCTGAAAAATTCATTAAAGATTTGAATCTGGTTGAATGTGATCTTCTCCTTATTGTGGCAATACACCACGATATACTCGCAGCTGTTGACATCATTGTGAAAGAAACAGGCGCAAAAGCTGTGATAGTTCCAATTGAAGATCCTACTTGGGTTCCTCCTGGTTTAAGATCTCAGGTGAAGGAAACTCTTGACAACATAGGAATTGATAATGCTTTTCCAAAACCTTTCTGCACACTTGAACCAGGAGAAGGGAAGCTAATTGATGAGTTCATAGCAACGTACCGCTTGGGTAAACCAATCCATTACGTAGACATGAGTGGTGATATGATTAAGGAAATCGGACCACTGAGAAGTGCACCCTGCGGATGTACATGGTATGTCAGTCAAAAGATTCGGGGCAAATCGATAAAGGATACTGATACATTGTTTGATGAGATTGCAAAAGCACATCACTCATACCCTTGTACTGCATCAATGGCAAAAGATAGAGAGTATGGAGATGCCCTCCTGCATATTGCGGGTTACAATGCTAGATATGCAGTCTGCGACGCTGTTGGGCTTGAGAATTGCAAATTCTCCCATGAAGAGTGAGGTGAAAATAGTGCCCGATGACATTCTAGAATACTGGTCAAGTATTTCTCGTCAACTTGCTGCAAGATTCAATGCATCTGAAGTAACAAAGAGTTCTGCATGGTGGAGCTGGGACAATTTTGGAGATGAGATTCGTACGCTTCGGAATAGATTTGGAATAGGGGACAAATACGTCGATATTCTTGGACTTCGATTGGATTTCGAAACAGGCGAAACCTATGATATACTCAGCGATAAAAAATCGAA
>JBHLRQ010000128.1:0-9037 GCA_048882385.1 Candidatus Thorarchaeota archaeon
GTTCTAACTCTGCGAATGATACAGTATTGGTAACAGTCATTGATGGTACAACACCTACCATTGATAGTCCACCTGATGTGTTCTATAATGAAGGAGCCTCGGGCTATTCAATAATATGGAATCCTTCGGATCTTCACCCAACGAGTTATGAAATACTCCGAGAAGGTGTTCAAATTAAGACGGGTCTATGGAACTCATCCTCTGAATCAATCACTATCAATGTAGATGGTCTGACTCTTGGATCGTACAACTTCACAATCTTTGTCACAGATGTTGGTGGAAACGTTGCGAATGACACGGTCTACGTCAATGTTTTGGATGGTATTGCTCCTACGATCGATACGCCTCCAGACATCACTTACAATGAAGGTGACATTGGTTACCTTATTCAATGGGATCCAACAGATGCCCATCCATCGGGTTATGAGATTTTCAGAGAGGATGTTCTGATAATGTCGGGATTATGGAACTCGTCTTCAGAAACAATAACAGTATCAGTCGATGGCCAACCAGTAGGAACTTACAACTACACAATACGTGTCTTTGATGTCGGCGGCAGTAGTGTATCCGATACAGTGATGGTCTTTGTTCAAGACGGGACACCACCTACAATCAACAGTCCAACTGATATTGTCTACAATCAAGGTGAAACTGGAAACTCAATCACTTGGAGCCCGATTGACCTCCATCCTGAGAGTTACGAGATATACAGAGACAGTGTATTGATTCGAACTGGGGCATGGAACTCAAGCAGTGAATCGATATCGATCTCAGTGGATGGTCTCACTCAAGGAGAGTATAACTATACAATCTCTGTTTCGGATATTGGAGGTAACTCTATCGCAGACCAGGTAATCGTTACTGTCCAGCCTTCAACAACCCCAATCACTACAACAACCACGTCTCAACCAACACAAACCACAACAACAGAGTCGCCACCCCCATCCCAAAATCCATTGCAGCAGATTCTACTTGTTGTGCTTACTTGGGTAGTAACTGGAATTGTTGTCGTAGCAATCGCGGAAGTCATTATTCGAAAGACCAGTTGATTGAAGTTCGAAGGAACCTTGTTTAAAATATCAAACGAGGTTCCTAAAAATTCCTAAAGGATTCGGGATTTCTGATTATCTTGCTGATATCAAGGAATGGGAAGATGGTTGTCAAATAGTTATGACGTGCAGACTGGAAAGATTTTAAGGTGCCTTGCTACGGTCCTCCTCAGTCTGTCACAAAGTGCGGAGACCTACAAAAATGGACTTCCCAACACTGAATGAACATAACCTCCAAGAGTACGCCTTTACCTGCGCACAGTGCAGTTTCTGCCAAGTTGGACACGGAGCATGTCCCACATACAAAGTGAAACGAAAGGACAGCTATTCTGGAAAGGGCAAGATGATGTTGACGAGAGCACTAATGCAAGGCAGACTCAGACCCTCTGAAGGTCTTGAAGGCTTGCGTGATGCGATTTTTGGCTGCACCTTGTGTGGTGGTTGTGAAGAAATCTGTCAGGTGGACATTCCTTTCATCCAAATATACCAAGCACTACGGTCCGATTTCCAGAAACGCGGTATGTGGCCGGAACAGCTTGAAATGGCAAAAGAAACCCTCTTGAAAAGCTTCAACATACAAGGTCAAGCTCAGATGGATAGGATAGAAGGGTGGTCATATTGGACACCTAATGAAGATGACCTCTTGGACAAACAAGGAGCACCTTCGAAGAACGCATTCTTCTTCGGATGTGCATCATCATTTCGAGGAGTTTCCATCCAAGCCACTATTGCAACCACACTTGTCTTAGACAAGATTGGAGAATCATATACAGTACTAGGAGAAGAAGAGTACTGTTGTGGCGCACCATTGATTATGACAGGTGACTTTGAAGGAGCAAGAGCACTAGCTGAACACAATATTGAAGCCTACAAAAAGCTAGGAGTTGAAAGGATATTCACAAATTGTCCTGGCTGCTATAAGATGTGGTCTCATGAGTACCACGAATTCTTGGGTATTGACCATGGATTTGAGATCCTTTATGGAGCACAATACTTTGCAGATCTTATTGACCAAGGAAAACTCACAGGTCTGAACAACCCATTAGATTTGACTGTGACTTTCCATGATGGTTGTGATGCAGGTAGAAATGCAGGATTCTATGAAGAACCAAGAAAAGTCTTGGAACATTTGCCCGGAGTCACTTTTGAAGAACTTCCGCATAACAAAGCTAACTGCTATTGCTGTGGTTCAGGAGGAGTTCTTAGAGCAGTTGATGCAGATTTTGCCTTGCAAATAAACAGACTCAAAGTCGAAGATATCGAAGCAACCAATGCAGATGTTGTTGCATCAGCATGTCCCTCCTGTGTTGACTTCATGAACGATCAACTCCCTCAAGCTGGATCAAGTAAGACTGTCAAGGATTTGGCAGTCTTGGTTGCTGAAGCAATGGGTTTGACTTGGGACGGTCTTGATGAGATTTATGGATGAATAGAGAAGCCATCATGCTCTATCTTGGTTTCGATATGTAAATATGTAGCCGTGCAAAGCTACAAAATGATGAATGTAGTTTCTGAGGTTCCTAGTCAAGATCAACGTAAGTGGATCTATGAAGAGATTGTTGATAGAATACCTCCATTCAGGTGGTTGCCTCCATTATGGGATGTAATTGCTCAGCTCTTCCTAGTGGAAGCTGTTGGCATTCTTGCATTCATCTACTTCAATATGCCTTTTGAAACAGCAATTCTTGGCTCACTCACAATTCTATATACCGTAGTTTGGTCTGGAGGTTGTCTCTATGTCATTCCATGGATGCGTAGATTAAGGAATCCAACAAACCAAGAAGAACGTAGCGTTCTGAAGGAGTACAAATCGGATCTCCTTTGGAATAGAAGAAACGAGTTGGTAATAGGCATTCTATGTTTCATTGGAGTCATTAGCTATACTTTTTGGGATCCTGGGTTCCTGCAACACTTCTTGGGTCCAGGATACGGAAACCCACTGCTTTTCATCTTGCTTCTAGTTCTTGCATGGGATGTTAGCTACAGATTGGGTCTTTCATTCATGATCACTCTTTTTGCTGCTCGACGTTCGATTGCCTTGAGTCATGCGGCAAGAAGAAGAAGGGGACTTCAGTATACTGCATATTCAGAAATCCTTACTCTCAAATATTTGGATTCAGTGAATATCTACTGGGGGGCTACAGCAGCATTACTTCTTCCTGTCGCAGGACATTCTCCACTGTTGCTAATAGGACTCCTTGCATATCTTGGAGTAATCTTTGGTTTGTCTTTTCTTAGCTTTTTAGCTATGGAGATGGTCCCGTGGTTTCCACCAGATGTAGAGAGCATCTTACACAATGAACGTTTTGCATATGTTGGATTGTGCTCAAAGGGTCAGTCACATGTAACCCCAGTGATTTTTGTGTATGATGGTAAGTACATCTATGTTGGCATATCAGTTGCATCTGCAAAGTATAGAATCCTGAAGCAGAATCCTAAAGTTTCCATCCTTGTAGATATGAGAGACCCAATCAATCCAATGAAAAATCGTGCTGTGATGATACGAGGAAAAGCATTGATTCTGGGAGAGATTACTCTATTTGGAATTGTTAGGATGTTTATCTATGGAATTTGGATGTTAAGGGTTCGATCGTTATTTGCTAAGAAATATCCTCGCTACATGAAATATTATGACACCAAAGTTCAGGAATTACCTCTAGCATGGCAAAACAAACCTTTCATCTCAAGAGTCATGGTTCGGATAGAACCTCAGAGGATAACATACTGGCGTGAAGCAAAACCACGAACATTGAGAGTGTGATAACATGTTTCTATCTAAACCCCAGAAAGCTTTCACAAGAAGAACTAGTGAAATCCCGCGACCAGCACTATCAATTCTGAGGAAGGGATTCTTTGCATATTTGGGAACAACAGAACCAGGCTGTGATCCTCATCTTACTGCAATGTTCTACCTTTGGGACGAGGGCTCTGAATCCATCTACCTAGTTTCTACTCGAAAAAGTCGCAAAGTCACAAATATCCGTCGCAATACTCGAGTATGTGTAACAGTTGATGAAAGAGATCCGAGGTCACCAGCTGGAAATTGTGGAGTCATGATCCAAGGGAGAGCTCAACTAGTTGAAATGGAAATTGCAGATGACATTGTTATGGTTAATTTTCTGGATAAGTACATGCACTTTCTTGGACCGGGATATCCAATGGGATCGAGAATTGCAATACGAATCACCCCTCAGAAAATCTCCTATTGGAAAGGAGCTAACTTCTTCAAATGGGAGATATAGGTTTTAGGTTGGTTGAATTGATAATGCAGCTCTAGCCTTTCTCTCCGTGAAAATGTAGAATGCCAGAGATGCAGCTAAACAGATTATTCCCCAGATCAGTACACAGATTGGTTCTCTTCCAAGTCCAATTATGATATAGGACCAAGCTAAGAAAAGACCTGTGAAGAGGTGATTTGCTACGGTTGATGCGTATGCTGGTGTCAGAGGTAATGATTGATCATAGAATTTCAAAGCATAACGTGATGCTAGAACTGCAAGGGGAAATGTTGCCACTCCCAAAATCGTATACCAACTTGTCAAGTTTAGAAGTATTGGTACAATCACCGAGAGATAGACTGACAACATGAGAATAACATATCCCTTGGCTGCACGCGATTTTCCGAGTCGAACAACAACTGTCAATTTCCCAACTGCTTTGTCTGCTTCACTATCAGGGAATTCGTTGATGTATAATACTGCGGTGATAAGTATCGCTATTGGAATTGATGGATACACAGCCTCCCAAGCCAATACTTGAGTCTGTACAAAGTAGGCACCTAATGTCATCAAGACTCCAAAGTTGAGTCCAATGAAGACTTCACCATATCCTCTGCTGACAAATCGAAAGGGAGGAGCAGTGTAGAAGAATCCAGACCCTACGCCGATTATTCCAAGTATGAGAACTTCCCACCCTCTGGTATATGCCAGATAAAGTCCGATGCCGCCGCCGAGTATAAAGAAAACCATAGCTTCTACAAATACCTCTCGAGCAGACATCCAACCTCTCTGAATCATTCGACTACCGCCAGTGAAGGGACGGACATATTCCACATTGATGTCATCGGTTCCACTTTTGTGATCATAGTAATCATTTGCAACATTGGAACCTATGTGGACACATACTCCAGCTATTAGTGTTAGAATGAAGACATCGAATAGAAAAATACCAGACGAAGCCCAAGCAACACATGTCCCTAAAATGACAGGAGTTATTGCAGCAGTAAGAAATGGGGCACGCATCTCAGCCAACCAAATACGAAATCGTGAGGGCTTGGGTAATTCAGCTTCGTTGTCGACACTCAATGTTACAGCCTCGTATCTAGGTTTTGTTTCCAATTTGCAAAAAAGACTTCCCCATTGCTGAAATAGCTAAATGTGTTTGGGAAAAAAGGGCAAGTACTTTAAGGCGGTTTCAGGCTGAAACACATATTCGAGGAGAGAAACAGATGTCGGAGAAACCTCTCGGAAGTCAAGTTGAAAGACAAACAAAGGAGGAAGAAAGTTCTCCAACTGTGAGTGATATCCTCGACAGTAAGGAACTTGGCTACAGAATCAGACTAATCAACGAAGCCGTCAGAAACCAACTACTGGAAGATGATGGAGAACCTCCTGTTCTGTATGAAACCACACGTCACTTGATTCTTGCAGGGGGGAAGAGAATTCGTTCTCTGCTTCTCATTCTCTGTTCGGAAGCAGTTGGAGGGAATACTGAAGAAACACTTCCCTATGCCGTGGCAACAGAATTCATTCAAACTGCCAGTCTAATTCATGACGACATAATAGATGAGGATGCACTAAGAAGAGGTGTGAAAACAACACACGAAAAATATGGCCGAAAAATGGCAATAATCGCTGGAGACCTCTTAGTAGCAAAAGCAATCAAAATGATAGGTGAAAAGTCAACACCGGACCTTCTGACCTACGTTGCCACTGGAGCAATCAGCATGTGTGAAGGTGAAGCTGCAGATCTTCTGATGAGCACAAATGGAAGGAGAGAAGTCTACACCAAGAAACACTATCTCGATATAGTCAGAATGAAGACCGTTGCGTTCATGACGTCAGCTGCAAAGGTAGGAGCAACGATAGGCAATGCTAGTCCTGAACAAATGGAAGCTCTCATATCATATGCAGAAAATCTAGGGTATGCGTTTCAAATTCGCGATGATATTCTTGATGTAATTGCTTCTCAGAATGGTACAGGCAAATCAGTCCTCTCAGACTTGAAAGGTAGTCGATGTAATTTTCTCTTAGCTCATGCTCTCGAAGAGAGTCCGCCCGAGAAACGAGATAGATGTATCAAGTTGTTGGATAATGGAGAACTCTACTATGCTCTGCAACTCATCGATGAAACCAATGCTGTAAAATATGCAACACTAGCGACACAGCAGTACATCGATGAAGCAAAGGATGCAATCAAGAATCAGAAATTTCAGAATGAGGAAAATCTAGTACTTCTCGCAGATTTTGTTGTTCAACGTCTCTATTGATTTTTAGAGAAACTGATTCAGAATTCTAACAAGTGTCTTCGAAGCAAAATCTACCAATGGTGGAAGCTTGCATCTGATTAGAGGTTCTAGAAATCTCACTCCAGCCATTCTCATGCATATATCAGTCACAGCATCAGAAGGCATAACTGTGTCTGCAACTCGAAGGACCCTTAGTGCGGTATCAAGTTCTTTTCCAAACTCTTCTCTCCAAACCTTCTCATACTTTGAAAGAGAGTCCCCAGTTTTAAGATGCTTTGATATTGTTTCACCTGCAATCATACCTCCACACAGTGCAGTTGGAATCCCGCCTCCGTTAGAAGCCATCACATGGCCAGCTGCATCACCGACCAGTAAAACTTTCGAAGCCCAAGTCTTTTCGAGTGGTCCTCCTACTGGAATTAATGCACCGACTCGACTCATTATCTTAGCATCCTTCAACAAAGGTGTGACATGCGAATTTCGATATGCAAATCGATCAAGGTATTGACGAAGTGGGATTTCATCTGTTGCGAAATGTTTTCTCATTCCAAATCCTATATTGACCCTCCCCTCTCCCTTTGGAATTATCCAAGCATAACCCCCCGGTGCAACCATCCCAAAATGCATCTCAACAACCGATGGATCAACATCTGAGTTTTCCATAACATATTGAAGTGATGAACTGATATCCAACTCACGATGCATATATTGTGGTCCAAGTGATTCTGCGATTTTGGATCGAGAACCATCAGCGCCTACAACAATTTCTGCATCAATGTTGCATTCAGAATCTCTTGACTTCAAAACAAGTCTGTTCATTTTGGATCTATGAATTAGCTTGGTGTTTTGTTTTACTTCAGCTCCAGCATCTTGCGCAGTTTCTGCAAGATATTTGTCGAATGCACCTCGATCTACAATATTGGCTTCAAATGGAAATTCAAAAAATCGTCCTGTAGGAGAAACCAACCGAATTGAATTTGTTGTATTTGTTATATATTTCGGAGGAACACGAACAGCATAAGGCATTCTCTTTGAAGAAGGGAAAAGGTTCTTTGCTTCTCTTGGAGTAGGGATCAGTTCACCACATTGAATAGGAATACCAGCAACCTTTCTACGGTCAATCATCAAGATTCTATGACCTTTCTCTGCCGCAATTTTTGCAGTCATTGAACCAGCTGGACCAGACCCAATCACTACTACATCAAAAGGTTGCGACATCTTGAAACCATCCTGAGAACTATTGTCTGTAAATTTGCCTGCTGTATAAACCCTTCTCGAGATGCGAAAAATAGAGAATAGGTCGAGCCATTAACTCGACCTAAACATGCATCTAGTTTTCTTGAACTGAAATTGATTCTTCCTGAGTTTCAGGTCCATCCTCATAGAGATGTTTTTCTTTTCCCTTCATTGCTCTCCAGAATGATTGTGCTTCTATTCCAAATATTGGAAGAATTGCAGAAACCATAAGGAAAGCTCCAATCCAAACAAAGGAAATGAGAGGAAGTATCTTGGTGTGGATGGTGACCTGCCAGACATTAGGTAGGACTTCACCAAAACCAGTCACAGCTACGAATACATCTCGAAAGGCATTCGAATCCAGATATACTTGATGACTTACCATACCCCAATCAGGATGCCCAGTGACCGTGGCATAACCTATTGCTGTTATCAACAAGCCAGAAGTCGTATTCTGAAGGACATTGATAGTCACTATGACATTGAAGTCCGTAGGATTATTCAAATATTCTATATTGATGTCAGCAACTCTTATGAAGACTCCAGGCGCAACTTCGTTGATAGAAGTATTCACATATCCAGCATTGGATTCGTATACTACATTCTCACTCATGAACACACCTAATAGAAGTATGATTAATCCAAGATGAAGCATTAACCGACCTACTTGACGTGTACTACCAATCTTCTCCCTTCCAACTATCTGAAGAACAAATGCAATGATAAGAAATCCAATTGCCGCAGCTGCAGGAACAATGAGGAAATTAGCTGGCCAATAGTTAGTTGGCAAAGGTCCTAGTCCACCAAAGACTGATAGTGCGGCCACCACAGCACCTATTCCAAACACTATGATTAGGAGATATCCTCGACGACGATGGTTTAGATAACTCGTCTTCATGCAGTAGAAAGAAGACGCGATGAGAAAGGCACAAGCCAGGTAGAATCCAATTCTGAAGAAGTCTACACCGATTCCTATCATGTTGTCCTCAAGACCTGCTGGATTGAATATAGCAACACCAAGGTTGTATGATGCAGGAAGCGCTACTCCGATAGTGGAGGTTGCAGCTACAATAAGTAAACCAATGAGTGCTATCTTGATAGAGAACAACCTGATGTTTGATATGTCAAAGAATCCAGGTCCATCAGATTCTTCTTCACTACTCATATCCTTGAAACCAGAATAGAGTGATAATGTAATTCCAGCAGCAAGATTCATGATTAGTGTGACTAGCATTGACCAACTAACAATGCTCAATCCGAAACCATGAACCGACGATAATACTCC
>JBHLRQ010000129.1:0-8989 GCA_048882385.1 Candidatus Thorarchaeota archaeon
AAATGGTTTGAATGTTACTCAGGAGTTCTATAAGATAATTGTAGACAAGCACAATCCAGATATTCTCTACCTTGCTTGTGAGCAAGAGGGAGTGTTCATCAGCTACACTGCAGGAGAGTCTTGGGAGGCTTGGAATGAAGGTCTCACGAATACACGTGCAGGTTCAAGCGGCAATAATATAGCAAATCCAATGGCAATATCAGCTGACGGACGCTACCTATACTTAGGTACATTCGGATCCGGTGTGTTCCGAAGGACAATCTATATTCCTCCGACAATCCCTACAACAACAACCACGACAACTACTCCGTTTACTCCTCCACCGATAGACGATGGAATATTCTTTGGTCCGATAGTCATTGCTCTTGGTGCAGCTACAGTCCTCATAGTAATAGTTGCATTTAGAAAGATGAGGAAGTCCTAATCATGAAGTGAGGTTGTCCTTCTCTACTTCGAACTTCACACTGATGTTCCCTACAAGATGGGGCGGCATTGAGTCGAGATTGAGATCAAGCCATCTATGCAAGTCTCTCCTAATGATTTCCTTTTCATCCAGAGGTTTAGGAAGCTCAGAGCGATCCTCTGACACCAAGTGAAAGTGTTGGCATCCACAACTGCATGCTCCTTCCAAAACCATGTCGATGTCAACAGATGTTTTGCCGCAAGACCTGCAAACGAAGATCATTTTCGCATTTCTCCAGAATAATTTTGATAATCATCTGTCTATGAGGATTGGTATCGCTTAGGTAATACTTCCTTTTTCAGGAGTAGACTTATTTATCTCCTATAATCGCATGCTCTGAGGCGATGACGATGGCGCGTTCGTGTACCGTCTGCAGAGAAAAATCAAAGATCAGATGTGATCGCTGCAGGAACGAGTTTTGTCAAGATCATGCGTTGAAATGTTCGTCCTGTGGTACAATCACTTGCATTCGTGATTTGAACAGAAAATCTGTCTGTCCATCGTGTCACAAGATTCTCGATATTTGCCCGGAATGTCTTCTCAATGGGAAGATCGTGAGGACAATCACTGATACCAAGCAGTGTCCTGAATGTGGTTGGAGTGATTAAGGTAGAACGAAGAATGCTATGTATAGAATAATCACAAATATACCAATTATCGAAATCATCCACGCTTTCTTGCCAAATCCCCAAACGATAGGAATTGGTCCTAGAAAGATGATTCCTTTACTTTCAGTGCTTAGCTGAGTAGAGTCATTATCAGAGCGACTGAACGTCAATATTAATCCCAAGAATATGAGTAGGATTCCACCAAGGACAAGCAACCACCCAATTGATCCCATAATTGCATTAGTTTGCATGGTATTCACCTTGTATCCAAGATGACAGTGGGAAGTTCAAACTCCATTCTTTCGTAGCCTCCCACATCATCTCCCTCTACTGCCCAGAGTGTTATGATGTCCTCATAGATTTCAAAATCCAGAATTGTTTCAACTTCCATTATACGGGTCCCGACTGGAAATCTCCAGAGAATCTCAAAATCATATGGTGCAACTTCTTCTTCTAACCACGTTTCTATCTTGTTTAGATCCTCATTAAACCTCCCAGCAAAATCAATCAAATAGACTACTGATACAACCTCACTTGGTCCTTTGAGGAAAATATCGCAGTAATCTACTCGAGACCTTACGCTCTCCGAATTGATTTCTACTCTCTCCAGATCTAGAAAATACTGCATGTTGTCTGCGAGCTTCTCAATCTCTTTTTTGAACAGTTTTTCATCTCGAATCACCCGACGGTAATATCCTTCTGGGTCTGCGTATTCATAGCTAAGGCGTTCATGAATCTCACCGTTTGTAGAAACCGAAAAGAATGAATCCGCATGTACTGGTTCCACCAACTCAGATAGAGCCTTTTCCACAATCCATCACCTATTCTAGTGGTACTGAATGGATTCCGTTTTCTGAAAGATGTTTTGAGAGTGTTCTTCCATTCTCAGTGAAGCAATATGCAACTCTAGGATTGACAGATTTTGCAAAGCTCACCAGACCTTTGAAATCAGAGTGGGCACTTAGCGGAAATCCCTGACGCCTGAATTTGCCCACTGTCCATCCTGATAGATCAAAGTAATCAATCTTTGATTCTATTTCTGTAAACATCTTATTTCCGTAGAATTTCCTCATGCTGTTTAGTGTGTGTCTTGATGATGAGCTCACAATTACAGCTCCTTCATCAAGTGCCTTAGATGTATCTGCTGAACGTAATGATAGATGTCTGAGATTAACACCGTGGCGTCTGTAAACTGAACAGACCTTGTCAATGCTCGAGTTACCTGAAACCACTCGAAATCCACCGCTCTCGAGAAGTGCAATCGCTTCCTGGGCTTTTCCTAATGAGTATGCATGAAAGAGTGGTATTCTCCCTTCATCAATAATGTTCATTGCAGCATCCAAGATGTTCTCATAAACCGTCTTACGATTCGGGAAAATCCAGGATGGTGCACCATAAGTTGCCTCAGTTATCAAAACATCAGCTCCTACAGGTTTTGCTGCCTTGTGGACTAAGCTGTCAACATTATTGAAATCCCCAGTATAGAGGACTGTTAATCCATCGTTGAACTCAATGTGAAACATTGTAGAACCGAGAACATGTCCAGCATTTAGTGCAGTGATATTGACACCGATTTGTCCAAACATATCTCCATGTTTGATTTCTGTCTTGTTTCTGAATCTATTTAATCTTCTAGCATACCAAGTATCAAAAGTTCCCCTAGTTGCAATGATATGTCCTGCGTTTTTCAGACCCCCAATATGATCCGAATGAGAATGTGAGAGAAGAGTAGTCTCTCCGTAAATCCCTGTATCTAATGCTAATTTGACATCACCATATTCTAGAAGAAAACCAGTTCCAACTTTCTTGACACTCACTGTAGGCATTTGATGACCATCTCAAATTTAGTGTGCCTTCAACAAAAGGGTTTCCCACAATCTAAAGGGGCTTTCTCAATAAAGACAACTCTCTAGATGATTCAAGATCGGTTCTTCTCTCAAGCTCTTCAATTAGACCAGATTGACCTTCCCCCATTATTGGAAACTGAATTCTCTTTGCATTGACTCTGGAACCTTCAGATATTATTCCCTCTGCAATCTCATTCCAATCGAGAAGATTCGGATTTGTCACAAATGGAGATACAACAAGTGCATCTTCAACCTTCCATAATCCTGCTACAGCAACTGTTGTATCATCTACTGTAGACGTTACAAGATTCCTGTGATTTATAGCAAAATCTCTAGCAACCCAGACCAGAGAGTTTGTCAATCCTAATTGCTTACCTTGATCCCAAATTAGTTCCTTTGCTCCTTCCATGTTAGGTCGTTCATCCCATTTTAGGGAGGTATTATGTTCCTCGGTGCATTCAAATGAGTATTGACCAATCTTGGCTGCTTCCTCAAAACCCACACGTTTGATTGCATCCCTTGTCCATTGTTCAACCTCAAGACTAAGTGGAAATCCAATCTTGTCCTTATCTTCATCTTTTCCTATCAAAACATCCACATCACGAATTGCCACTGTTTTGAAAAATGGGAGAGATGATTTGATTATCTGATAAGTTGCGGAATCACGAAATGATTCTTTTACAGCTACAGATACTAAAACCATCGATAGACGAGTACGGTCTCTATAAATTGAACTTCCACCAATGATTTGATTCTCAACAGAAGACGCAAAAATGATACATTCAGGAAGAGATAGAAATTGTTGTGCCAGGTTTCGATTCCTGAGCTTTGTTTCACTTGTTTCTTCAATTAATTCGAACCAGATGTCTAATTCATTTTTGCTCAATCTTCCATTGAACATTACTGGTCTGCTCATTTACCTACCTCTTGAAGCACACTTGATTTATTGGCAAAAACATTTGCACCACTCATAAGTGCTCCTGAATCGTCTTTCATGAATCGAAGGGTTTATTCACTGCGAGGGAAATTGAATTAGGCGAAGATGCTGTCGCTAGTACTCACCGCCGATGGTTTCCAGATATCAGATACACCTATTCCACCTCTCATGCCAGGCGATGTCAGAATTGAAGTTCGCTCGGTTGGCATTTGTGGAACTGATTTAGCAATCTGGAAAGGCGATTATGAAGCTCCATTGCCGATAATCCTCGGACACGAGATAGCAGGAGTAATCCATGAAAGTTCTGTTCCGGAAATCATTACCGGTACAATGATCACCACTGAAATCGATATATCTTGTGGACGCTGTTGGTATTGTCGCTCAGGGGAAAGGCAAAGATGTGCGGATAGAGAAATTCTGGGAATAACTCGGGACGGAGGTCTATCTGAATATATCACTGTGCCCGCTGATTCAATTCATACCCTTCCTGAGGGAGTTGATGTAATCTCTGGAACATTTGTTGAACCCTTGGCTTCAGCAATACAAACAAGAATGGATAGTCCTGCAGAACAGAATGAACCAGTGGTAATCATAGGAAGTGGCAAGCTAGCACTTCTAATGGCTCAAGTCTATGATGCAAGTGGTGCTGATGTATACATTCTTGGTCGTAATAGATGGCAGCTAGGACTAGCTAGACAACTTGGTCTATCAAATACCATAGATCTGACGCGTGGTGATTGGAAGAAATCCATATTGAACGTCACTCATGGTGTGGGTCCTCGGATTGTTGCAGAGGCAACAGGAAATCCCGAAGGAACACGAATTGCTTTCGATCTTGTACGTAATGGTGGCATTGTAAATCTGAAGAGCATACATGGTTGCGATTATCTACTCGATCCATCGGTTATTGTTCGAAAGGAACTTACTATCAATGGATCCATTCGAGGACCATTCCACAAAGCTATCGAAATGCTCAGACAGGGTCGAATCGAAGTGAAGCGGCTAGTTTCGAAAGAATTTCGTCTTGAAGATGGAGCCAAAGCTTTCGAGCATGCAGATCAGCCCTCTGTGACTAAAGTTGTAGTGAATATATGAGGAGGTCATCGATGCAACGATTCGATGCCGATCTACACATACACTCTCTTCACTCGATCAGTGTTAGTAAATCAATGACAGTACCTATGCTTGCCAAAGGTGCAAAAGAGAAGGGTATTCATATTCTTGGTACAGGTGACGTAACACAACCCATCTGGTTCAAACATCTGAAGAAACATCTCTCTCTTGCAGAAGATGTTTTGCGATATGAAGCAGTATCATTCATTCTTACTGTTGAAATTGAAGACAATGAATCAATTCACCATGTTGTGTTGCTTCCTGACTATGATGCTGTTGAACTTCTTCGAAAATACCTTCTTCCTCACTCTCCAAATATCAATGATGAATGGGGCGGTCGGCCTCGAGTCAATCTAGGGGGAGAAGGTCTGGCTGGGTTCGTTCGAGATGCAGGAGGTCTGATTGGGCCTGCACATGCATTTACACCATTCCGTTCAATTTTCAGAGAGAACAAATACACTGGTCTACAGTCATGCTATGGTACTGAAACTCCTCATATTCATTTCATAGAGCTCGGTCTCTCTGCTGATTCTGAAACAGCTGATTGCATCCCGGAACTAAGAAATTTGACCTATATCACAGCAAGCGATGCACATTCTCCATTGCCTAACAAACTAGGTCGAGAGTTTGTTCGATTAGAAATGGAATCGCCCACCTTCAGTGAACTTAAGCTTGCTATAAGACGTCAAAGAAACAGAAAACCTGTACTTAACGTTGGATTCAATCCGCGTCTTGGAAAGTACTACCTCTCCTTCTGTAATCGATGTCGAAGAACGCTGATAATACAGGAGGGTGATGAACCTCCAAGTTTCGATGACATGAATATCTACATCTATTGTTCAACAGTAGCTGAAAAGAAACGACTCCTAGAAGATATTCACAGGCGAAATGTCATGTGTCCTGCAGATGGCAAGAAACTCAGATTGGGTGTCCGCGATCGTGCTGCAGCAATTGGTGAGGGAAAATCCGAATCACCAAAGCATAGACCTCCTTACCTACATATCGCCCCTCTGTTAGATATAATTTCAATTTCTCTTGGAGTCAAATCATCAACTGCGAAATCCGTCCGAAAATTGTATGATACAATGAGAAATCGTTTTGGTCCCGAAACACTCATCCTGACTGAAACCCCTCTGGATGATATTCAAGAAATAAATGAGCGTGTATCACTGATGATCCGTAATTATCGTGATGAAACCATTGGTTACATCGCTGGGGGAGGAGGAAGGTACGGAAGACTCATCCCGCCTTGGGAGAGTGCAGAATGATGGCTGTAGTAAGAGGAATCATTCGGGAAATTGGAAAGAGTAGGACAACTCAGGTATCTAGAAGCCGCTGGTATGGAACAACCGATATCGTAATTCAGAATGAAGATACTGGGCAGACGTATAGTGTACGCCTATCAGCCAATGTCATGGACAGATGTCGATTTCTCCCGAGGGTGGGTATGAACGTGATTCTTCATGGGTATGTTGAAGAAGCTGAGTATGGTCTCTCTGATTTTGTTGTTTCCAGGGTGACTGACATCAAACATGTAGGCGCTGGTTTGAAGCGAATTCACAAATTGGGCTGACCTCATTTCTTCTTCTGCTGGATAATGAAAGCAGGCGCTAATATCCACTGAGACCTGCAACTAGGGCATTTAGTGGGTGCCTTTGATGTTTTCCTCTTCTTGAAAACGAATTGACATTTGCCACAGCTTGCGGGACGAATCAGGAGTTCCTTGACTTTTCTTCTCATAGATTTCGAGATGTGATCAATATCTTCATAGACAATTGACCTACTTTTGATGTCAAGGTGACTACAAATCTCTTCAGCTGTTATGGGGAACTCAACACTTTCGAGCAGTTCTACGATTCTTTCTCTTCTGGTCTGCATTTCACTCATACATCAAGGCATTCTGAAATATACTTTCAGGCTGTACAGCATTTTGAACAGTCTGTACAAAACGTAGAGCCATATCATAATTCTACATGTTATTTCTCGTGGTGAATTTAATGAGAAACTACAATACTGGCATATCTGGTAAAGTCTTTGCATCAGTTATCGCAGCAGTGGTAATCACTGCAGGAGTATTCGCTCTAGCGGTATACAATCCAGATGGAGGTACTGGTCCCGATGGACCTACTAGTTTGGGAGCCAAGACTGCCGAATACTTGAATTCGATGCGCGATGATGTTGAGTTTTACTTCATCTGCAATTCGACTCTCGTAAATGAGGACATAACTGACTTCTATGCACAGTCACACCCAGGTGCGTTCGTTGATGGAATTCGAATGAACCGTACAGGTAGTGGTGGAGACATTAGTGTGTTGTTCTCTCCGTATTCAGCTGGCATTATTGGAACTGGTCAGATAACTACAACTGAATGGAACAGTCTCAGTGGTCTGATTGTTGATGATGGGATTGGGCGAATGGAAGCCCCAGAAAGTCCACCCGGACCAAACGACTTCCCCACAAGCTTTCCAATCGATCTTTACTTTGCAATGTACTTTGATGATGGGACCTTTTTCCTGGTTGGCTATACAAGTACAGACGGTTTCCTCTTCATCCAAAATGGTACATGGACAGGGGCGTTTGTTAACGGATGGCCGGTTCATGGAAGTTTCGATGAAGGAGCTTGGCTTTTAGAAGGAGGTCATCTTACAGCAGCAATTGATACACTGTACGCAACCATTACGACATCAGTTGAATATCCCTAGGGATGGGCTTTTGCGCCCATCCTCCCAATTTTATTCATTTTTGTTAATGTACTATCGGTTAGTTTAAAATTGGTCGAAGAATCGGAAAGAGATCTCGTTGACAAACTTCTCAAAGGAAGGACAATGAGTGTTTATGCTCTCCTTCTCTCTAGTGGAGAGATGGGAGTAAGAGAAGTTCAGAGAGCACTAGGTTTCTCAAGTCCAAGTCTGGCACTTCATCATCTGAATAAATTGTTAGAAATGGATTTGATAACGAAGGATGTGGATGGAATATATAGAGTGACTCGTACAGTCAGAGTCGGATCATTGTCCCTATTCATCAAGTTTGGAACTCGACTTCTGCCACGATTCCTCTTTCTGGGTACATTGTTTAGTGCAATGTTGGTTGTCTATCTATTTACTTTCGTGTCTTGGCCACTGACTGGCGGTGACATCATGTTCATTTCGATGAGTATTATTGCTATTCTGCTATCACTCTATGAAACTCGACGGATATGGTTACTGAAGCCATTCTAGTATCTCGGTAACTTTGAGAGGAAGATATAGGTCTAAATGTGATAAGACATAATGTATTCTTGACAAGAACAAAATGATCTGGATGACTTTCTATTGGAGCAGACAAAACTCGAACCCGAACAAAAAGCAGCAAAACCACTTTCGTATAATGATCGAGTCTGCTCCAGATGTATGGGACATCGTCATCTCTGTGGAATCAAACCATGTCCAATCCTCATGAGGGCAAAGGCTCAAGCAAGAATTGATGACGCATTCATAGGAATGGATCTTACCGGCTCATCACCTCCGTCAGTCTTTGTCGGAGAGAGTGGTTATCCAAAGGTTCTGGCTGGACCCTTAATTCCTCCAGTGAGGTCCGATGAGGCAAGGTACATGGAACGTCCTGACCATTGGCTGACAAAAACAATCGATGAGATTTTGTCTCTTCGGTTTAGTCTTGTGAGGACAAAGAAGTATATTCCAGTAACCGATGCCTCAAATCCTTCAAGAGAACTGGCTGAAACTCAAGCATTAGCTCTTTCGGAGGAACCACTTGTATCAGAAGCTACACTCCTAAAAAGACCCCAGTTCACATCAGTTTTTTCTGATGTGACCCTTCCTATAGGTCCATCTGCTCCACTTCGGTCCTTTACGTTGGATGATAATCCGAAAGTCCCAAAGGTAATTGATAGGGTAACATCTGACACTGACCTCAAAGCTATAACCGGAGTGAAGAATCTTTTCGATGGTGGGATACGACTCGAGCATATCACACGGCTTCTTTCTGTGGGCACTATTGGTCAAAAGAAGACACGAAGACTCGT
>JBHLRQ010000130.1:0-8953 GCA_048882385.1 Candidatus Thorarchaeota archaeon
TGAAAGACTAAGGGCTCTACACTTGTCCACTCAGCGTCACTTGAGTAATCAAAGTAGACCCAAAACGAAAACTGGAAATCTGTCCAACCGTCGAAAATACTATCGCCATCAATGAAGGGGATATAATTGCCTACCGCATCCTGGAAGTATCTAGCATCACCAATTTTCGCGTTTTGCATAAAGGATGTTTGAGTGGGCGTACCGTCATGGTAATTCGGGCTCGAGTCTTTTAAGAACGAGCCATTGCCGGACTGTTCTGCGAGATGCCAAACACTGTTATAGTCGTCCCAAATCCGATTTGGATTCTCTAGCATGACTGCATTTGGAGCTCCGTATGCCATGGTGACTATTGTGTCAGTGGAAGCAGACAATAGAGGAACATTCACCCAGGCTACAAGATGTGCATGAGTCGAATTATAATTCGAGTCAAAGAGTTCTATTTCGTGATCTAATGTTTCTGAACCTAGCATGAACTTGATATCATCCCCATCTGGTTTAGCATCAGTCTTGAGATCGCTGTCAAATATGTCAATCAGAACCGGGAAGTCTTCTAGGTCTGAGTTCACCTTTGTGTGATCTATTGTCAAGTCTTTTCTATAATTAAGGACGGAAATAATGTCATCTTCCTGCGGAACTAGGTAGTTAACGTAGAGTGTAGCCAAGTCGTCGCCGCCATAACCCCATGTGCCCCTAATGGAGTTCCAGTCACGGTACTGGTCTGAGTTCATGTAGTCAATCATGATGCAGATATAGTTTCCATTATTCCAACCAGAACGAGATACTACACTTTGCACAAGTGAAGACATGTCAGGGGTTCGATATCTAAAAAAGTTCTGCCAAGAATCCTGTATCCAAGCTACACTAGTTTTGCTCCAGCTATACCTGTCTTCTAGATTTGGTAGGCCATTTGTGAATGGCGAAACATTGTCTTCCTCAGCTACAAATACCCGAAGCGAATTGCTTCCTCCACCAAAATAGCCTAGCGCTTCCACTTCGAGAGATGCTGAGGTGATTATTGCACCTTGTGGAATATCTAGCGGGAATTGGATGCCAATCTGATATTTGACAACATCATTCCATGATGTGCCACTAGAACTCCAAACTCCCACTTCCAGTGCACTAGAAGTGCTAATTCCTGTATCAGATCTACTGAAACAGTCCCTTGCTGCGCCATCTGGAACATAGGTCGAATAACTGCCTGGCGTGGAGCCAGATATTATGGTCTGATTAGCACTGAGTCCAATCTGCTCTGGGAGAGGTCTCGCCTCGAAAATCACCTCAATCTCATCAATGAACAACCTATTGTTGATGTTTGCTGGTGCATTTCCTGAGAAGTCAGTACCAAGCCCAATAGCAAATGAAGCTGTGCCCGGAACTGGTATATTGCTAAAAACAGAACCTGGAATTTCAGCTACCCCTTGAATCCACTCATCGGTGACATATCCACTGCTAAACACATCGAATTTTGCCCTGTATCCCTCAACATCTACGAATAGATAGAATATATCATTCATCACCTGACCACTTGGAACTCGATGATAGAACCGCACATTGCAAGAGTAAACATCTCTCCATGGCATTTGCAAATCTTGAACCAGATACAATTCCATATCAGTGTCGAGTGGTGTTCCGGAGGAGAATAGTACGCTAGGTCTCCATCCCATAGAACCTTCCCTACCAGAACCAGCAGCAGTGTACCAATATAGCCCTCCGTGTGTTGGATGACTTGTTGAATCTCCGTTCTTCAAAAGTGACCAATAATCTGGAACATCGAAGACTTCTGCATTCCATGGAGAACCGGCTAAGATGTGTCGTTCTCCATGATAGTCATCAAGAAGACCGTTTCTCAAAGGTCTGAATTCTGTTGACATATATTCTAAAGAACCACTGAGACCGTTTCCAGTCCATCCTGATGGTGCATGGATTGAAACAGGTTTCGTTGCTGATGGATCTACCATTACAAGTCCTTGTGTATCATTGGTAAAGCTACCATCAAACGTTACTTGTTGAGCGGCTCCTGATGAACTGTATGCTTGTTGTCCTTCAGCAGGTCTGAAGAGATTTTGCAAAGTTTCATTGGAAAGACCCCCGTAATCTAGTCCAGATTGGCTTGGATTGAGACCTACCGGAGAGCAGAACATCAGAATGATCAAGCATGGAATAATCGCTCTGAACCAAATGTGTTTACGGCTTCTTATCAAGGTGCTATAACTGATTATTTGGTTTGGTTGGAATTTTCTAAGGGTTTTGGAGGTGTCTGATAAACTCACTTGTCTTCACCTCCTTTTTTCAGGATGCTTTTCAGAAGTTCTTCTGCAAGGTCCTTTGGAAGTTCACGTGTCTGTTCCATTATTGTTTCAAGTTCACTTCCTTTTATTCCAGCTTTCACTAACTGTTGACGAATCTCCCTTAGCTCATCATCACTAAGCATCTCGCTCGATATGACTTCTTCAAACTCTCCTGCCTCTAGGACAGCTTCTTCTGGTTCTTCAAATTCTTCTGGTGTGTATTCTGCTTCAATAAGTTCAGGTTCTGCAACTTGTTCAATTTCTTCTCCAGATAGTATCGCGCGTGCTTTGGCTGCTGTTTCTTCCAAAACTGTTTCCATCGGCTTTCTTTCGATGCGTCCTTGCTTGATGGCTTCTTGATTGATTACTTCCTTGACAAAGTTTACTTGCTCACTTAGTTTCATCTTCGAAACATCAAGCTTGAAGTCCTCAAGTTCATCAGCCGTAAGCTTTGACAGAATTGATAATTGTATCAGTAATTCTTCTATTTCTGGTACCTCTGTAGTAATTGCCTCACTTGGCATCATCGAAGCTGTCTTTGTTATCCCAATGGCCCCTGCAATATCATTGAACAGGTCTGCAACGATTTCTTGCCTACTTGGAACGTTTTCAGGAGGTTCAGGAATCTTGCCTTTACTGATAGTTCTAACCATTCCTCTGATTTCTCGCAACCTCTTAGGTACACCGAATAATCTATTCCATAAGACAGCTCCAATTAGAATAATGACACCAATGGGGACTCCATATATCATAACCTGATCGATTAGTATATCAATTTCTGAGGGTTCCACTCTAATTTCAAGTAACTCACTAGCAGTCTCGTAGTTATCCTTTGAAAGGATAATTGAAACAATCGCAGATCCTCGTGTTCTATGAGAACTCACTCTGATTTCATACCATCCCGGTCTTGAAGGATCTGATTGATTTAACGACACTATCACAAAACGAGGATCTAGACTTGTTGCATTGATAGAAGCTCCTGCAATACCTGGGTTGTCATGGCCTTCCCATGTATCATAATAGAAAACCCAAATGGTGTAGACTTGCCCGTAATTCATTATCGGCGACTCTACTCCCATAATTTGTAGAGCAGTTGGAACGTTGATGATAGTCATATGAATCTCGATTGTCGCCTTACTCCAATTATCAAGATTGATACTCAAAATCAATCTATATGGATTCGAGCTCACGACCCAACGTGTTGTATCTATTAGAAGACTGTAGTTTCCACCTTCGATTTCTTCTATGAGAAGATAATCGCTATTCGGGATTGACTGTCCAAGAATTACGCCAGTCAACTCGGTTGCGCCTGTGACTCCCCTATCGTACCATGTGTCATTATAGAACAAGACTAGCTGAAGTACATCACCATATGGTACAATAAGATCAAGAACATTACCGTCAATTTGATTGATTTCGGGTGCAAATGCAGTGATAGCTGTTGGCACCTCTTTCACATTGAGAGTGAAAACACCTGTTCCGCTCTTGTAATTTTCCATTAGAAATCTGACAGAAACAGGATAGATTCCTGGGCTCACCAATGATGCATTTATGAAGATTTGATAGGTGCCATTAGCAAGTTCTCTAAATACACTCTCAATACCATCCCACTCCACATTTACAGTCGCTCCTGCTATTCCTCTATCAAATAGGAGATCCCAGTATGTGAGATTAATCCAACCTGTCCAGCCCCAAATCTTTGGACTCAGGTATGTTGATTCAACTGAAGTTTTAATTGGCTCAATAACCAGTGTCGTGAGATTGTTTGAATATGCAAACATACCAAGCTCAGGTTTGGCTGTAATTCTCAGTGTGTACGTTTTTGCATCATAATTCCATGTTTGAAAGTCGAAGTAGAAGTATCCTGGTCCCCCAATTGATGATCCATTCAGGAACTCACCAGTAAACACTGTTCCTGATAGTGACCATTCTACTATGCAATTTGCAAGGCCTGTTGATAACGGATAAGACATATTCAACGAAGGTGCAAGAACATAAACTCCAATTCGAATTGTATCTGACCAATTGAATGTCTGTGCGCTATAGGTTGAAGTTAGAGCGTCAAGCCAGACAGCGGTACCGATCTCTTTGATTGTTACACTTACAGCAGTGGTTGCCGCAATATAGTTCGTTCTATCTGCTGTTATTGTTAAGACATAATCTAAAACTAATAGGTCATTAGTATCAACGAATCCAGTGTAATATCCGTCCAATCCTGGAACAGGTGTAAGAGTGATGCTTTGCGGTCCTTGTGCCGTCCAGTTAACATCCACTGTTGCTCCGAGCAAAGGTGTGTTACTAATGGTGTTGTTGACATAGACAGTGATATTCAAAGGACTGCCCTTGTAGAGCACAGGTTGTGCTTCACTAACAACAGTAAGTCCGATTGGTAGTTTCAATACATTCACTGTACGTTGTCCAGTCACTGTGACATAGTTCTTGAGAGTGGCTGTTATAGATATAACATAGGTTGAAGCAGTTGCTAGATTTTCAGTATCGACTGTTAGGGAGTAGTTTCCTGGATCAGCTATCACTTCAGTAAGACTACCGCCTAGAGCACCAAACTGAAAGACCAATGTAGCTCCAGATATGAGAATGTTATCCCGTGTGTTATTGAAAATCGCCCAGATTGATATGTTCTGGCCCCAGTAGACATCTGGAATGGTCTGAGGAAGAATGAGTTCTGTAGGAATGCTTAGTATCTGTATCGGTACAGAGATGTCTGATATGAAGTAGTCGCTTATCTGAGCACCAACCACAAGTGAGTAGAGACCTGCATCAAGACTAGCTGTTGTGAGTGTTATATTGTATAGCCCTGGTCCAATTGACACATAATCTGGCACATATCCAATATCTGGCCATGTTAGTGTCAAAACAGCCCCACTAAGAGATGCATTCCCCGCATCCTTGTCAACAAGCCCAACTATCACATATGTTGACTCGCCATAGGATGTGCTTGGTGATGCAAGTTCATTCAGTTCTCCTTGCCGAAGTCTGATTTGAAATGGGACCTGGATCTCAGCTGTCTGATAGTCTGAGAACGATAGTGTTACTATGAGTGCATTTGTTCCTGTTGTACCTGCATCAAAACAATCTACGACTAACTCGTAGACTCCTGGTGCAATTGGAGTTATACTCCATATTGCTGGTCCAGATGCATTGGTCTTATATCTAACTGAGAACGAACCCTCTGCTCCACTGATTGGAATGGAATGGTCCAAATCATTAAGGTTCAATATTACAGAAACGTCATCATTTAATGGCACAGTAGATGGATCTGGCTCTTCATTTGTGAGCTGTGCCTGAATTAATCGAACAGTCCCTTGGAGTAGAATAGTTGTTGTATTGCGATAAAATGGCACTAGCGTGGGATTCCAGAGTAGACGCAGAGAAAATGTGAAGGTGCCCGTGTTTCCAAGACTATTCGTGTTAACCACGATTGAGTAATTACCCGCATTTCGAAAGATCCAGAAATCTGTACCTTCTACAAGACCACTTGGACTAAGACAGTCGAATAATACAATTGCATCATTTATCCCTTCTAGGCTCGAATCATCGACATAGGAGAACTTCAATGTCATGTTGTCATGTATCGGTACTGTTGGTGTTATATCGCGAATTACTAATCCGACTCTATTTACGACACTTACCCAAGCAGATGCTCTACCATCTGCATAGTATGGTATTATGCTATTCTGCCAATCTAAGTGGAAGGTGATGTTCCAATTACTGACTAATCCAGTATTCAACACTGATGAGTTGATTGATATCTCATAACTCCCGCTAAAGTAAGTCATTGAGAAGTCATCGACTTGTAACAGAATTCCCTCACTGTATATCAGCAATTGATCTTTGTTGAGCTGGATTGCTTGTCCTGTTGTAGCATCACTATACCTAATGGTGAATGTGACATTCTCAAGGAATTTGACCTGTGTTGTCGAGGCTAGTATTTCTGTAATGGAGTTTCGTTGCGTAACACTGAGAGTTAGTATTATCACTGAGGAGGAATAGTATGGTGCGCTTGAATTCCAAGACGATCGTACAACAAGGCTGACAGTTGTCCCAGCTGCTCCTAATGCTGTAGTATTGAGTGAAATGTAGTAGCTTCCATCAGCTGGGCTTTCTAGTACATAATCAACTCCTTCAACCAAGTCAACTCCACTGATTGATAGAGTAATCGATGCTCCGGCAATTCCATTCAAGGATAAAGAGTCTTGATAGTATATTGAGAAATTGACATTCTCAAGGTATGGTGTTGGTTCTGGTGAAAGAGTCAAATCCAGATTTGTGGCTCGTTCTCTCAGAGTAAATGAAATGAATGTTTCAGCGGAAAGATAGAATGGAGAGGAATCCGGATAACTAACCTCAATCCAAAGTACATATTCCTTGTTTATCTCAAGATTTTGATTATACGTTTGGACTATTAGAAGATAATCCTCTGAAGCACCACGCCATTCTGAACTGAAGAACCATGAACTTCCGTTCAAGATTTGAATAGTTGTCGGTGTTGAAACATTCCCAATTTCACTAAGTGTCAGCACATCGCTATAATGAAATACCACTTCAAGGGAGTTGTTGAAAGGTGTTTCTTCAACAGGCTCTACAAGAAGGACGGTTAGTCTATATCGTAGGCTAAGAGTTCTTGATGAAGTGACTAACGCATAGTAGAAATGACTTGTACTCATTTCTACTCTTATTGAATATGTGCCGGGTCTTGTGAAGTAAGTTGTCTTGAGCTCAATCTCATACTGTCCATTTCCAAGTGGAGTGAAGGAGTATTCGGACATCGGAATCTCCTGTGTTCCATTATACAGCGTAACTGCCCCATCATTGATAGGCTGAGAACTTCCTCCTGTAACGTCAGTATATGTAAACTGCAAAGTCACATTGTCGCCATAAGGTGTAGGACTGATAGACGAATAATCAAATTCTGTTTCACGGAATCTGACACTAACAATGACTGTTCTACCAGTCACGTTAGTATAGTAGGGCTCTCCAATCCAACTTACACCTATTGTGAACTGACGATTACCTAGTGGCGCTCCCAAGACACTTGTATTGAAGGAAATATGGAATAGCCTTGTAGATGTGTTATAGTTGATTGAGTAATCTGGTAATCCAATATTGACAGTCATTTGACTACTGTCTGCAATTCTATAGGAGCTAATGTCTGCCACATCATCGAATGAAAATGAGAATGTTGCATTGATTCCATATGGCGTACTTTCTGGAGGAATTAGATTGATCACAGTTGTTCTCGGAGTTATTCGGACCGATACAGTATCAGTCCAGTTCCCATAACCTGGATCAATTCCCTTGGACCAATTCACGTATACAATCATGGTGTATATTCCAGGTTTTCCAAATATTGTACTGTTGAACACTATTGAATAATAACCGGGATTTCCACTATCCTCAGTAACCGTATATTGAGAGGGACTGACTGATTGACCAACAAAATCGACATAGATAAACACGTTTCCTGCAGGTGCAGAAACGTTTGAAATTCCATCTCCACTGTAGAGTTCACTATAGAGATAGGTGTATGTGAGATTGTTGAGGTACGGTGTGGGTTCCGCAGAGTCGATTAAACTAAGATCTGAAGCTTCTGGTACTATTCTTACATAGGCTACCAGTGAACTATCATAGTACTTCTGGACTGGACCAGTCCAGTTGAAGTACACTGTGAGTTCAAAGATACCGGATGGTCCCAAATTTGTAGCTGCAAATCTAATAATGTAATATCCGTTTCCTAGTAGTGTGTCATTAACAAATGTTGAAACGATTAATCCTGATTCACCATATACAGAAAGACTAACAGGTGATTCAATAATGCCCGCATCATTATCTAGGTCGCCACAATAGACAGAAATGTTCACCATCGCATTGTAGCTTGTAGGTTCGACAGCGCCTGCAAGTCTGAATTCTGTTGAATGAGTTCTAAGAATTACACTCATGTTGAAGTATCCAAATTGATAGTTTGAACCCATTGAAAAGTTGAACATTATCATGTAAGAGCCAAGTGCATCATAGTTCATGCTGGGTATTTCAATTCGATATTGCTCACCAGTCCAAGTAATACTCAAGGTATAGGTCCAATTATGATTGATAGTGGCTCCAAGAATGGGTTCATCATGTGTAATATCCCAGTAGTCTGCATAGAAGACAGCGGTGTCTCCCACTGGCAAATCAATCAAGGAAACGGATGATCTTGCATACGCATATGCTATTTGAACAAGGACTTGGAATGTCAGTGTTTTCGCTTGGTATCCACTTGCATCAGCTGTAATATTCACCTCATGTGAGCCTAGGTCCCACCCCTGTACAATAATCAACACTTCATAGTTGCCATTACCAAGATGTTGCCAAATAATTGAAGCTCCTTCAGAGGTTATTGTACCGATAGTAATATTCTGAACATGATCAATATCGACATACAACAACGTGATCGTGACATTTGTATCAAAACTAGTCGTAACAGTTGGGTAGTCTGGAGATGATAGATAGGTAAGAATCGGGCGGTATGTAAATAGAACTTCAGGAGTATTACTGTCCCTGTAGTTCTCTGCTGGAAGGAAGTCAACAAAGATTATGATTCTATACTGTCCCTCGAGAAACCTGGCACTATCAATTGTCAATTCATAGAGTCCTGCTCCCAGATTGGC
>JBHLRQ010000131.1:0-8861 GCA_048882385.1 Candidatus Thorarchaeota archaeon
CCAAAGTAGTGACGATATAGGCCAAGGCAAGTTGATACAAAACCGAGAAACCTGTCCATTTCCAAGAACCCGTTTCCTTTCGTATTGCTCCTACTGTAGCAAGGCATGGAATGTAGAGTAACACGAATACCATCAGTGCAATGGCTGTCAATGGAGATATACTTGAAATCAGAGCTGTTTCTAGAGGAATTCCTCCAACAGCATAGACGATTGATAGTGATTGAATTACAGCTTCTTTTGCCAAGAATCCAAAAATTAATCCTGTCACTATCTCCCAGCTGAATCCCAAGTGTTGAAAAATTGGTAAAAAGAGTTGACCGAGAATTGCGGCAAATGACTCATTGATCGGTACTCCTACACCAGCTGGACCAAAAGTGGACAAAATCCACATGATGATGCTTCCTATCAAGAGGTATGTTCCCGCAGTCTTGACAAAAAGTATGCCCCTATCCCACATATGTCTGAAAGATCCATGTGCAGTTGGTATCTGGTACTGAGAAAGTTCCATGAGCATCGAGGATGATTCTTCCCTCAGAATGGTGTTCTTAAGAATCAAAGCCATAACGATTGCCATAACGATACCAAGCATATACATGAGAAAGACAACTGTTCCAGCTATTGTTGGGAAGAAGACTCCCGCTATCAATATGTAGATAGGTAATCGTCCAGCACAAGACATCAATGGACTTACAAGAATTGTTGTCAGTCTGTTTGATTCCCCATCCACAGTTCGTGCCGCCATGACTGCTGCCACACTGCAGCCAAAGCCCAAAAGAAGAGGAATGAAAGACCTTCCATGAAGACCCATTTTCATCATGAATCGGTCCATAACAAAAGCAGCTCTTGACAGATATCCAGTATCCTCGAGAATTGATATTGCTAGATAAAGGAAGAATATGGGTGGAATGAAAGTAAGAATGAATCCAACTCCTCCCAGAATTCCATCTGTGAGAAGCGAAGCAATCAAGGGATTTGGAATTTGAGAAGTGTAGGTTCCTAACCATGCAAATAATTGAGTTATGACCTCCATAAAGACAAGAGAGATCTCGAATGTGAAATGAAACATAGCCCACATGATAACAATGAAAATCGGAAGTCCCAGATATCGATGGAGTAACACCCTATCCAGCATATCACTTAGAATCCATTTTCCATGTCCCGGTTCGTAAACATCGCACAGAATGTTCCCAATGACTTCATACCTCTCATCTGCTAGTAAAATCTGGGGGTCAATTGATTCGAAATCAAAATCTGATGTTTGCTCACTATCAGGATTCACAGTTTCACCTCCAGAACGCGTTCGCGAATCGATGAATCGACAAGAAGTGAGAGTATTTCAGGATCCCTTTCAAGCACCTTCAGGGCTAGCCATCTTGGAGGAAATCTATCCAAGAGTTCCTTCTCCTCTTGTAGTATGAACACAAGCCGCTTCAGTTTTGACTCCACCACACGACTATACTTAATTGCTGGGGGTTTCAATCTTTCAAATTCTCCATGATGATGAAATTTCGGGTGGTAATGGAGATGATCTCCATCATCGAGATGACCTGCTGTGTGAATTGGAATCGGTTCTCCTTCAATTGATACTTCTCGCAAATGAGGTGGAATCGCAGTCAGAATAGCATCTTTGAGTTCTTCAATGCCCTCCTTCCTCGTTGCGGTAGTGCTGACCACAGGGGCTCTAAGATGTCTTGACAGTCCTTCAATATCAATACGATCTCCTCGAGACATGACTATATCATACATATTTAGTGCAACAACGAGATTCACTTGGAGTTCAATGAGAAGCAAAGTAAGGTATAGGTTCCTCTCAAGTTGCGAAGCATTGACAATATCAACTACAATGTCTGGACGATGATCGACTATATAGGAACGCGCGACTTTTTCATCTTCAGATACTGCACTGAGACTGTATACACCTGGAAGATCAATAACTTCGAACTCTAAACCATGATGTGTGAAATATCCTACTTTTTTCTCAACAGTCTTTCCAGGCCAATTTCCTGTATGCTGCTTTAAACCAGTGAGACTATTGAAAATAACTGACTTTCCCACATTTGGATTGCCAATCAGTGCAACACGGACTCTCACACTCTCTCCTCCAAAACCTCAACAATCACTTTGCTTGCAAGACCGTGTCCCAGTGCAATTCTTGTGCCCCTGACTTCTACTAGTACTGGTCCTTGTCCACGACCTTGTACTACTTCGATCGTACATCCTTTTGTGAGACCTAAATCCAGAAGACGTTTCATTATCTGTCTATGGTCTTGATTATGCCACTCTTTATCGAGATGCCTTGAAATTTGATCGTAATGTTTCCCTCTTTTTCCAAACGAACCTCTACGTCTTCCATGTCTTCCAAAGCTTGGCTTGGAGTCTGATACTCCAACCAATTTGCACACACTCCCACTTCGGACTGATGTCAATAGCATTTGCTTTGGGTATTCTCGATGGGTCCCTTTTTGGTTCAAGTCAGAGTCCTCCTAGGCTCTTGAACTAGCGTGTGACAGACGCATCACAAAGTTAGTCTTATCTAACAGTTAGATTCATCTAACTTATAAGAGTTCCCAAGCGACCGCATCGACACACCAAAATGGTTACATATCTAGGTGGCACTTCACGAGGTTGGAGAATACCATGGACTATCACAGTACTCCTTTGAACTACGGTGGCAACGAAATCGATGAGTTCATTCCTAGAAGTGTGAAAGATGTTACCATACTTCAGGTTGATGAGTATACTCCTGACTTTTCAGATTTTGAGAAGAAACTGAATGAAGTTCTGGATTCGCCTATTGGTTCAAGGCCATTCAATGAGTTTGTTATGGATGTCTATGAGGAAGGAAAACGAATCCTCTTTATGGTGGATGACAAGACTCGACCGAATATTCATACAAAGAAACTCTTGCCATTCATAGCGAATCGCTTGATGAGCATTGGTGTTCAGCAAGAGGATATTGGAATCATTATCTCAAGTGGTTCTCACGTTCCTGCTAGCCCTAAAGAGGTTGAGGACAGGATCCTTGGACCTGAGTTGTACAAGATATGGGGCAACAATATCCTGACTCATGACTGCGATAGTGGAAACACACATGTGGGAAAAACGACCCGAGGCACTCCAATTTTAATTGATCAACAAGTTCTGGATTCCTGTCTACTCATTCCCCTTAGTGACAGTGAGTATCATTACTTTGCTGGTCAAGCTGGCACTGTGAAACTATTTTGCCCTGGTGTAGCTGGTCGCGAAACCATTCGTATCAACCATCCAAGAATGTTTGACTTGGAGAAAGGATTCAATGAAGGATGTAGACTGGGCAACTGTGATGGAAATCCTGTGATTGAAGACATGATTGAAATTACCACAATTATGAAAGCGAAGCTCCCGATATTCTGCGTAGACACAATTGTTCATCAGGGTGAGATTGTCTATCTGCAAGCAGGCGACATCATCGAATGTCACAAAGCTGCTTCAGCTCCGCTCAGAGATCTCAGAGTTGTAGATGTGGAAGAACCTGCTGATATGGCATTTGTTTCGGTTGGAAAACTAGGTGTAAATCTCTACCAGGCAGGCAAGGGTATACATGCTGCTTGGAATGCCTTGAGACATGATCGGAAGGGCTGGATTGTTCTCCTTGCTCCCTGTGAGGATGGGATTGGAAGTGCAGCCTATGAAGAAGCCATGCATGCAGCCAAGGACCTCGAAGTAAAAGATGCTCTCAGATTTGTGATTGAAACTTATGGTTCAGAAAAGACCTTCAAGATAGGAAACCAGAAACCACCTGACTTGTTCAGGATTCTACTGGATGTCGCAGAGGGAAACATAAAGGTTGTAAGTAGTCTGGACCCTGATGAACTGAGGAGTATCTATAGGATGGAAGGATGCTCTGTTCAGAGAGCGGATGAGGTTCAAAAAATACTACGTGATCTTGTTGATAGGTTTCTCCAAGAGAACCCGAATCCTAAGATCTATGTCCTTGATGATCCCGGCCTTTTGATTAATGTCACGAATCAGATTAACTAGTTACTCTGTTTCCTGTAGCTGATTGTCGTGAATTTCCGCATTATTAGGTTTAGACTGGAGAATCCTCATTGAGGATCTCCAGTTTTCGAAAATCGATTTGGTGACGTGGTGAAGGTCTGGCTAACCCATCTTCCACGTGGGACCATCTTTTGTGTCTGTTATCTCTATTCCGAGTTGACCCAAACGATCTCTGATTAAATCAGCTTGTTCGAAATCCTTTGCCGTCCTTGCTTTCTCTCGAAGTTGAAGCAGGAACTCAACAACTCCGTTGAGAATCTCCGCACTCGAATCATCGCCATCTCCTGAAAGCGCATCAAAACTGACGTCAACACCCAAGATGCCAACCAGCTCGGTCAATACAGCCAAAGCTTCGCGAAGGACAGCTGCTCCTCCAACATCCTTTGTGAGAGTATTGATTTCACGAACAAAGGTGAAGATCTCCGCCAGTGCTCCTGGTGTGTTGAAGTCATCATTCATCTCCTTCTCGAATAATTCCCTAACTTTCTTGGAGACTTCAGCAAGTTTTCTGTCAGCTTCAGATTCGCGGCTTCCAATTCTCTCGAGGATAGTGATTCTTCCTCGGATCGTGTCAGCGGCATTTTTAATTCTCTCAAGAGATTGAATGGCTTGTTTCAGGGCTTTGTCATTGTAATCCATAGGTTGTCTGTATTGGGCAGTAACAAGATACAATCTCACTGCCTGATGGTTATAATTATCAAGAACCTCTCTTGCTGTTGAGAAGTTTCCTTCGGATTTGGACATCTTATCACTATCAATGGTCAAGAATCCATTATGAAGCCAGTACTTCACAGGGGTTTCTATTCCATACGCAGCAGATGACTGGGCTATCTCATTCTCATGATGCGGAAATATTAGATCCTGCCCTCCTCCATGAATATCGAATGGGAGACCAAGATAGTGCTTTCCCATCACAGAACATTCTGCATGCCAACCGGGACGCCCCTTGCCCCATGGACTGTCCCAAGAAGGCTCTCCAGGTTTCTCAGCCTTCCAAAGAGCAAAATCTCGTGGATCCTTCTTGTTCTCATCAACCTCCACTCGTGCTCCAGAAGCTAACTCATCCATCGGAATTCGTGATAGACTACCATATGCTTCGAATGCTGGGACATTGAAGTAGACATCTCCATCAACACTATACCCTACACCATTATTGATTATTAGTTCAACCATCTCGATGATGTCATCAATGTGTTCCGTTGCTCTAGGATTGATTGTTGCTGGTTTGAGATTCAGCTGCTTTGCAATAGTGAGATACTCTGCAATGAATCTCGATGCAAGATCGGGGACCTCGATACCTAACTCATTGGCTCGATTGATCATTTTATCGTCAATGTCTGTGAAGTTCGTGGTATATGTAACTCGATAACCACTATACTCGAGATATCTTCGAATTGTATCAAATACTGCGAAGGAACGAGCATTTCCTATGTGCGGATAATCGTATACAGTAGGACCACACACATACATTCGTACATTCTTTGGATCAAGTGGTACGAATTCTTCTTTGGTCCGGTTTAGTGTATTGTATACTTTAAGCATCTTCACTACCCATCCTGACCTCGCCAATTCTGTTTAAAAAGGCGTCTGCAATACTTGCCCATATTAGACATCAAATAGTGAAATTAAGATGGTTCGAAACATAGAGCGCATTCTAGCAAAAATCACAACGCTTTGTCAAGAAGAGAAGGAAAATGAAGCGGAGGTTCTTGTTAGGGATGCATTGGTAAAAGATCCAAACAATACTGATCTTTTGACGAAGTTAGGCATTATTCAAGTCCGTTTATGTAGGGACGATGAAGCAGAGGCAACGTTCAGAAATGTATTGAAGCAAGACCGTGATCATGAAGAGGCTATCTGTAGTCTTGGTCGCTTACTCGACCAATCTTTAAGATCTGAAGAAGCTGAAGCACTCTATAGAAACTATCTCCAACGGAAACCAAGTCATTGCGCGGTTGATGATCTTTGCCGCCTTCTATTAACTGAGGACAGGGAAGAAGAAGCTCTTGACATTGCTAGAAACCACATGAAGAAATTTCCCACAGAGGCTGGAGCATATGATGCTTTAAGATACACTCTAGTCGTGATTGAAGACAAATTGAGTGGAGAACTTGATGACAAAAGGGAGAGTGCTACGGTCGCTTTGAATCTGCTTATTAATCTAATAGAGCAACTCGAATTGTTCAATAAAATGAAACAAGAACTAGATGTCACTCCTTTACTTGAACGAGAACTTCTTGATGAGAAGAGTCGGGTTGCTGGAGAGATAGATTATGTTTTATCTAGTGCACGTATTCGAAATCTATCAATTCCTGATGAAATTCTGACAAGAATTGATACTCAACTAGAACTTTGAAGATGATGGTTTGGAATATTCGCAATCAATCTGAACACTCATTGCCACTGATATCCTTCAATTTCCGCATCACCTAGATTGCCAATCATAATCAGATGCTGATTGGAATCATTGAGCAACCTGATTTTCAATTCAGAATCTTTGAGTGCATTCAACATCTTGCACCTGTCATCAATAGTCAGACCCATCACTTTCAACAGACTTGGGAGGTTCACAACTCTGTCAATGTTCTTTTTCGCAGCGGCAATTATTCTTGCTTTCGAGCCAGCTTCCATCTGTAAAATCTCTGTGTCACGAAGTACTGCTTTAATTCTCATCTTCATCACAAATGAATTCCACACGACTCCAAAATAAGCATGCCCGTCGATTTCCGTAATCTCTATTTGCTAAAGAGCATCAAGGAGAATTTGATTTCTAATGAATGGGGAAGTTCGTATTGAGGTAAGATTTGCTTCAGATTGGGAGCTTTACTCACAAGCTTGGAATCGTTCAATGAAGGATTTCTATTGGTACAAAACAGACCCTATTTTCGACTTTAATAAGAACGAAGAACTTGATGAGATGCGTTCTGATTTTGACAAACCCGGGAATCTCTTCCTTGTCGCGATTAATTCCCGAAGTAGTGAGATCATAGGAGTTCTTGGTTTACGATATAGAGATTTAGTAGCCCGAATAAGACGATGGGAACCTGCTGTTATTTCTGAGTTTAGAAACGATCGAATTACAAAGATTCTCTTGGACAAGGCGATTGAATACTTGGCATCAAAGGGTGTAAAGAGAATCGGGTACCTTCTAAAGCATCCTGTCGATTCTCCCGAACTAGTACAGGAACTGCTTACCCAATACCATGCTATAGGCTTTGAATCTTCTCGACCCGATTCGGTTGATTTAGTGATGTCACTAGACTCCTTTAACCCTCACAATGTTGTCCCGATTGATACCGAGATAGAAACAGGTGAAGGCTATACATTTGAGGATTTAGCGAGTATCACTGTCAAATCATTCACATCTACTCCTGAAGAGCGAGAAATTCATGGTTTTGATAAGACTGTAACAGAACATATCCAAGCCACCGCACTTCTACAGAGAATGGCTGAGGGGTTCTATGGTCATTCTCCTGATGAATTCAGGAAGATTGCGGTAGTTAATGGCGTTCCAGCTGGCTTTTTGGGGGCATTTGTTAGTGAATCAAAATACAAACCGCTTACAGGAGTCCTCGGTCCTATGGCTGTACTCCCTGATTTTCGTAGGCGAGGTGTGGCACTTCATCTAGTCTATGAACTCCTTCATACACTGAAACAATATGGATGTGAATATGCTGCTGTGGGAACGCCAGCGGCAAACGTCGGAGCAATCAAGCTATACGAAAAAGCTGGTTTCAAATTATCATCAAGGATTATCAATCTAGAGATGACGCTTTGATTTTCAAAACGAATATTCTAAAGGGGGTAATTATTGTAGGAAAGAAATACAATTTGCAGTTCAGCGTGGAAAATACTATGAATTATACGCAGTCCCCCCACTTGTCAGAAACCGAGGTCATTGACTTTCTGAACTATGTTTCAGTCGCTCGAGTCTGCACTTTCAACAAGGATGGAACTATCCACGCGGCGCCTGTGTGGTTCTATTATTCTAGTGGCAAAATCATATTTGGTACTCCAGAAAAGAGCATCAAAGCCAAGAACATTCGTCGTAACAATCGAGTCACCGTGCTTATCGATCAGGAAGGTCCGCCAACCAGAGGAGTAATCATCTACGGAGAAGCTGAAATCTCTGATGAGAACATGGACGAAGTTGCGTTGGAGATATTCCGTCGAAGAATGGAGGAGAGTAGGGCAAGAGAGTATCGTGAAGGACTCTTTAAGCTAGCAAAGTGGGTCGCGGTCATTGTGACACCAAAGAAGATTGCCTCTTATGATTATCTCAAAGACACTAGATACAGGCAAGCAACCCGTTTTATGAGAAATGACTAGGTGTCCAAATCCTCGTACTCCTCTTCATACTGCTCCAATCCTTCAACTTCTGATTCCTTCTCTTCTTCATCGATTTCGGTTGGATGTGGAAATTGCAAGCCTTTTCGAATCATTAGACAACCCACTGTGGAAATTAAGCCTACAAGAATCAGGGTTAGCGGGATTGAAATTGAGATAAACCAACCAAAAAAGGCAATCTGAGGGATGCCTAGTAACAGCACAATTGTGGGAAATAAGGAATATACTCCATTTCTTACCCTGTTGGGAATTGCATCCACGAAAACCCTTGAAGTGAGTACACCAGATAGTTGGAGAAAGATTGCAGCTACAAAGAAGACGATTATCATTAGCCCAACTGGTATAACGGAATCGATTGGAACACTCAATATCAGAATGTTTGTTCCTGGAATCAGGATTTCGACCATGGGAGAACCCGGTGGAGGAACTGGAAAGATGAACATGATTAATGCAAACATCCAGAAGAAGACAGCTCC
>JBHLRQ010000132.1:0-8836 GCA_048882385.1 Candidatus Thorarchaeota archaeon
GGATGATTGGAGGAATCTATCTATATCCGAATAAGAATGTACGGAAAGCATTTCGAATCTGGTTCAAGAACATTGGTGTTGATTCTACTATACTAAATGATTTGCTAATACGAGTGGAAAACTATCTAGAAGGAAGCGAGAAACTTCGCTCAATAGACCTTCGAACACTGATACTTGTTTCGGATGTACTCTATGATATGATTTCAGAGGGACTAATCATCAAACCATGAGAGGAAGAGATTGATGGATTTTCGTGACTTCACTGTTTTTCCCGGGGTTTATCCACCATCTGGAGATACCTATCTTCTCTTGGATTCAATTCAAGTCAAATCTGATGACGAGTTTCTTGAGGTTGGATGCGGAGCTGGACTCATAACACTATCAGGTGCGAGAACAGCTAAAAATGCAGTAGGTGTGGATGTTTCATTAGATGCTGTTCGGAATACCAAGGAAAACTTGAGAAGAGCTGGACTTGACCAAAAGTGTTCAGTATTCCAATCAGACCTGCTCACTTCTCTTAATTCACAGGCAAAATTCTCCCTCATCATCTTTAATCCTCCATACTTGCCAGCAGATGACATTTCAACTGGCTTGGACCATGCTCTAATTGGTGGAGAAACAGGAGCAGAAGTGACTAGGAGATTCATACCTCAAGCCGTTGATCATATGGTCAAAGGTGGTCGCGTGTTTGTTGTTGTGTCTACACTTGCAGATAATGGTTCAATCATGGATACTATGAGTACATGTGGTCTGCATGTTGAAATGGTTTCAGAAAAGCCGCTCTTCTTTGAAAAGATACAAGTACTGAAGGGAATCCTCTAAGAAATGCCCTACGGAAATGATTTTATGACTCTCCACGGGGCCTAGATGCGTTCTTGGAGTCTCTAAGAGGGAACCAGATATGCCTGAGAAGAAAGCGACCAAGTCAAAGAAGAAATCAACCGCAGAGAAGAAAAAAGCGGCTAAAAAGACAACGAAGAAGACTACGACAAAGAAGAAAGATGAAACAGTTGTAGGAAATGAGAGTCTTATCTACGTCGATTATAGTGCAACAACAAAGGATGATGGTGTTGTATTTGATACAACGATGATGGAGGTCGCAAAGGAATCCAATATTTTCAGAGAGAACGACAGATACGAACCAATGCTTGTAGCTGTTGGTTGGAACTGGTTACTTGCAGCCCTCGAAGAGGAACTTGTTGGCATGAAGGTTGGAGAGTCAAAGACAGTCGAAGTACCACCTGAGAAAGGAGCGGGTCAGAAAGATCCGTCAAAAATCAAACTGATTGCAAAGACCAAGCTTACCAAGCATGGGACTAGACCTGTGAAAGGACAGCAGATAACATTTGGAAAGGAAAGAGGCGTTATCACTGCTGACTTAGGCAGACGAGTGAGAGTTGATTTCAACAGCCCTCTAGCTGGTCGCACGCTTGTATTTGATGTAACAGTGAGAGGAATTGTATCAGACCCAATTGAAAAAGTGAGAGCTGTTGTGAAAAGAAGGATGCCTGGTATTCCAGATGACGATTTCAAGTTCTCAATTACTAAAAAGATCGTCACAGTTGAGATGCCAAAGGAGACAAGATACATCCAAGACGTCGCATATGCAGAGATTGGAATCGCGGCTGATGCACTGAAAGTAATTCCTGATGCAAAGGAAGTCAAACTTATGGTGACATTCGACCGTCCAAAAGAGAATGTGACATAGTTTGCCTGACATGGGTGTCTGATGGTCACTAAGAAAACCTTAAAATGTCAAAAACAAGACGAGAGTCTGTCACTAGTTCTCTAGATTTCATCTCCTGTACGGAGTTAATTGACATGGAACATAATATGCAGCCCCCGGCGGAATTGAAGACGGGAACAACTACAGTTGGTTTGATTGCTAAAGATTGTGTAGTTTTAGCCAGCGACCAGAGAGCCACTATGGGGTACTTAATTGCGAACAAGACTGCCAAAAAAATCTACAAGATTACAGACCGGATTGGTGCAACAATTGCAGGATCTGTAGCAGATGCTCAAGCAATCATGGATCTCCTACGAGCTGAAGCCAAGCTCTTCGAGATTCAGAGAGGACGACCTATTCGTGTCAAAGCTCTAACACGTCTTCTTAGCAATATTATGTTTCAGGGTAGAGGACTCTATATGTTAGGATCTCTTGTCGGAGGCTTCGATGATGAGGGTCCGCAGGTCTTTTACACAGACTTTGTAGGCTCTGTGATTCCAGACAAATTCACCTCCAATGGATCTGGTTCACCAGTTGCCTTGGGTGTCCTAGAAGATGGTTACAAAGATGACCTTCCGAAGAAGAGAGCAATCGAACTCGCTGTGAGATCTGTAGCAGCTGCTATCGAAAGAGATGCTGCAACAGGCAACTCCATTCTATGTAGTGTGATTGACAAAGATGGATACCAAGAAGTCGATAAAGAGACCATCATGAAGATCTGGAAAGGTCAATAGTGACTGAATTTGTTGAATACCGAACGAGATGAACTCGTTCAAGGCCAGTCCAGCATAAGGAGTGTATGGACAGCCCAATAGACAACATAGGGCATTGGTATCCAATGATTGTGATGTGACCATCTATGCAGCCTAATAACGAACAAGAAGAATATGTTGACATCCGGGAAGTAGTGAAGAAAGCATTACCAAGATCAGCCGCGATTAGCTCAGTGGAGTATGAAGGTCCAGAAATCGCAATTTACTCAAAGGCTCCAAAGATACTCATTGATGATGGAGACAAGATTAAGGCACTGGCTCGAAAAATGAGGAAACGCATTGTGGTCAGGTCTTCTCCTGAAGTGAGGCTGACTCATGAGGAAACTGAGAAAGCTGTTCGTGAGCTGGTTCCAAAAGAAGCTGAAATCACATCAATTGATTTCGACATATCCCGTGGTGAGGTAATAATCGAAGCTCAAAAACCTGGGCTGGTTATAGGGCGCAGTGGAACCACACTCAGAGAAATCACCAGACAGACATTCTGGCGACCAAATGTCATGAGAACACCACCAATTGAGAGCAAACTTATCAAACAGATTCGTTACATCATTCAGTCCGAAGCTGCAACGAGGAACAAGTCATTCCGTGAGATTGGAAGGCGAATACATAGACCTCCATTGATGGAAAATGGATGGATTCGGTTAACTGCAATGGGAGGATTCCGAGAAGTCGGCAGACAGTGTATGTTTTTGCAGACTGCAGAAAGTAACGTATTGATTGAATGCGGTGTCAACGTAGGCACACCCAGCAAAGCATTTCCACGTCTCGACATGCCGGAATTTAGTGTGGACAATCTGGATGCCGTAGTTATTACTCATGCCCACCTTGACCATTGTGGAATGGTGCCATTCCTCTTCAAGTATGGCTATCGTGGTCCAGTCTATATGACACATCCAACCCTCAACCTTTCAACGCTGCTTCAATTAGACTATCTCGAGGTAGCAGAGAGAGAAGGCAAGCTAAGACCATATCGCGATAGGGATGTCAAAGAGTCAATCCTGCATACAATACCACTCAATTATGGAGAAGTTACTGATATTGCTCCTGATGTAAGACTCACACTTCACAACGCAGGTCATATTCTAGGGTCAGCAATAGTTCACTTCCACATTGGTGATGGACAATACAACATGGCTTACACAGGTGATTTCAAGTTTGGAAGGACCAGATTGCTTGAACCTGCAACTTTCACATTTCCAAGACTGGAAACTCTTATCGTTGAGAGTACATATGGTCATCCCACTGACAAGATGCCACCAAGACAAGAAGTGGAACGAAAGTTCGCGCAGACTATCAAACGCGCATTGGATCGTGGAGGAAAAGTGCTTATTCCTGTCCTCGCTGTGGGTCGTGCCCAAGAGATTATGCTCGTCATCGAGGATCTGGCGGAAAAGGGTCGGATACCGAAGGTTCCGGTGTATATTGAAGGTATGATTGCTCAAGCAACAGCGATTCATACAACACACCCTGAGGCACTTAGTAAGAAAATACGAGAGATGATATTTCATCAGGGAGTGAATCCATTCCTCTCAGAGATTTTTGTTCAGGTCGACAATCCTGACCAGAGAGAGGAAATCGCAGAGGCTGAGCCCTGTATCATCATGGCTACTTCGGGTATGTTGGCTGGTGGTCCAAGTGTCGATTATTTCAGACTGCTGGCACCCGATGAAAAGAACCTCCTATGTTTTGTGAGCTACCAGGGTGAAGGAACACTTGGTAGACGTATTCAGAAGGGATGGAAAGAGGTCAACATGAGAAATCGAGAAGGACAGACAACAGTTGTTCCGGTGAATATGGAGGTTGCAACAGTTGAAGGTTTCTCGGGACACTCCGATAGAAAGCAGATTCTGAATTTTGTAAAGAGAGTGAATCCTGTTCCTGAGCGTATTCTAGTGGCACACGGAGAAGCTAGTAAGACAATTGGTCTAGCATCTACAATCCATAAAGCACTGAATGTAGAAACTAGGGCACCAATGGTTACAGAAACCGTGAAACTACGATGAGCTTTCAGAAACTTACGAATGATGGAGTCACAATCATACACTCATCATTAACGAGTGCAATTTCTGCAAGATAACCACGAGTTTCACCACGGATTCGTTCAATGATTCTACGTAATTCTAGATGGGTCTGATCATTGCCATCATTAAGTCTAGAGATATCTAGCAGTACTATATTGCCATCACGGATCTCATTCACAACGAATGGCACGTCTGCAAGCGATTCAAGTTTCTTTGATTTGATGAATATCTGTTCCAGTTCTGCAAGCCTCTTGATTTCATGATGAGGGTCAGTGTCAATCTTAACCTCTTTCGCAGATGAGAATATTCCCAGACTTGGGAGTGTCTTTTGGACTGTTTCTTCCTCATTTGAGTCCTTACTTCGGTTTCGTCTAAATAGAGACCTCACAGTGAACACCTCAGTTCAGGAGAAAGAACTTGATGTACGAAGAAAAGACCGAGTATTATGACTCGGAGCCAACCTTTATCACACACTCAGACAAAATAGCTCGGTGATTGCGATGTCGAACCGGAGGAAGGAGGACAAAAATCTCTCAAGACTAAGAGACCAGCTGAAGGCTCTTAGTAACCGCCATGCAATGGAGATTCTGCAGGTGTTGAGCCCACAGACTGGAGAGATTGTTCCCACTCTAGGTTGGGAAGGAATTGTTGAAGGAATGCTTGCACTCGAAGGTGTGACCAAACCTATTGCATCGTCAGGTAGTGAGAGATCGCAGCAGCAAGCAGAATATGAGGAGTTACGTCAATCCTTGATGTCAGGAGGCACAATCTATGAAACAATGAACAAATTGATTCGATCGGGATTCGTTGTTTCTACGGGCGATAAGGGGAGAAAACAGCGAGGATTCATGATTACACACGAGGGGAGACTTGCTTTAGCTGCAATGAGCAAACTGGGAGGACCAATTGGAACGGGTACAGAAGTGCAGAATGCAGCCAAGATACTATTGAAACACAAGAACTTCGTAAGTCTACTTCCTGCACAGGAGAAGTTCATCAGTGAAATTGGAGATGTTGATAGCAATCTTGTCATTCAAATGCCACCAGGTTCGGGCAAGACATTCCTCGCAATGATAATTGTCCTCTTGCGGCTCCAAAAAGGAATCAGATGTCTATATCTCAGTCCATATACATCTCTGAGCAGACAGATCGTGGAGGAATATGGAACTCTTTTCAATGAATTGGGATACTCTGTTGTTCGCCATGATGGACTTAGTAGAGCAACTGATGCTGAACTCGAAACTGGAAACCTAGTCATCGCAATGTATGAGTCGTTTTCATCAGCTTTGTTGCAGAAGAAGAAGTGGGCAGAGAATTTTGGACTGGCGGTTGTAGATGAACTCACTGAACTTGATTCAGTAATGGAAGTTTCTCCGCAGAGTCTAGGAGCAGATAGGAGCACTAAACTAGACACAATCATCACTCTTCTAAAAGAGATGTCTCAAATTGTCACACTCTCGTCTCGTTTTGGAGAAACTGAAGAAGTCGCGGATTGGCTCAAGGCCAGAGTATTCAGGCCAAATGTGAGACTGGTTCCTGACGAGTTCATCGTTAGCCAGATCGATGATTATTTCGAGATAGTTAGTAGTGATGGCACGCAAAGAGCCAGTTCGTTTCAGGGGGATATTCTGGATGCAGTCTTGGAACACTTCTCGAACTATGAAAACAAGTCGATTCTGGTTGTTGTTAGTTCGAGATATCGAGCTCAGGGAGTTGCCCGAAGATTGGCGACAACTCACTCAAGACTTACGGACAAGGATTTAGTCAGTCGGATAGTCGGATCAGGCGAAGATCTTCCACTAAGCAACAGATTGGCAGATACTCTCAAGTATGGTGTTGCTTTTCATCATTCTGGACTAGATGCTGGTGTTAGAGAGAGACTGGAGCGAGAAATAAGGAAGAAGACTATCAAGACAGTTGTTGCAACAACAGGGATAACATCTGGTATCAGCTTCCCGTTTGATTGTGTCTTGATTCTATTTGATAGAAACATGTACTTTCTAGAAGCACGTTCAAGATATCTACAGGTTGCTGGAAGAATTGGAGAATATTATCTAACACAACACGGTGGTCGAGTATATCTTGCATTTGAGGACCCAAGCGGGGATGGACCTATTGTTGAGGACATGGTAGAAAGACTCCTTCATCGTCCAATAGAACCATTGAATCCGGGTGTGTTATATCCAAGCCTAGCCATAAGTATCATAGCAAGAGAAACTGTAAATGGTCAAGCATTTGAAAGAGAAAATCTGGCTGACAGATTCTTGGGCTTCGTTAGAAGTACATTCAAGGGTACTGTTGACAAGGAATACTCTACAGGAATGAAACGATTCTTCACTTCTCTTTTCAAATGGCTTGAAAAACAGAGCATATTTGAGAAAGTAGAGAAAGGATACAGACTCTCGAAGGACGCTCGTAGCGCGATTTTAGCGAATATTGATGTTATTGATTATGTGCAAGTATGTAGTCGTCTTTCGAAACTGAAAGATGATTCAGACGAGTCAAGCTTGGTTGATATGCTACTACAATGTAGAATGGCTCAATCCGTTAGACCAAGATCGTTCATTCCTTCCAAGATTGAGTTAGGACTGATGAAATTGGATTCCCCGGAAGATTGGTATCTGCAGAGAGTTCCAGAGAGACAAGCAGTGAAAAAGGCGGTTCTTGAGAGATGGTTGGATGAACAGGATGTTGGAACCATTGTTAAAGAAGCTGCAAAGATGGCTAGAGGAATCAGTTTGGATGAAGGAGACCTTAATTCTTTCCTTGGAATCTGCAGTAGAAACGCAGAGAACCTGAGTCAGTTTCTTTTGGCTACAAAGAGAAAAGGATTGGCTCAGCGAATGTTTGTTCTGAGTCGACAGCTACTGTATGGTGTTAGTAAAGACATTGCAGGGTCTGACCTACTTGAGCTCCAATTACTTCCTGGCGATGATTCTCCATCAAGTAGACTATCTAGAAGTACGGCTAGGGTTCTTTATGAAAAAGGATACACCTCAATTTCTGACATAGTCAAGAAAGACCTTGGAGCGAGCAAAAAGGGGTATGCCAGAGACCGCTTTGCAAAGAACTGTGGTCTTGAGATTGACCTTGCTAAAGAGGTATACAAGGCTGCATTATCTCATGTAAGGGCGAAACTTGAGGAAGATGATGACGAATAGAATCCTTATGACTTTCCGAAAATCCAGAGATCATCATTGATATGATGGATTGACTTGATGACCTTTCCATGGCTTGTCGCTCGCAGAGGTTCAGCAGACATCGTTGATACACCAACAGCAAGAGGCTTGCTGTGGTTTTCATCAACTATCACAACGATTCCGTTTTCCTTGACTCTGTCATCTATCTCTGTAATACCTGGCCGCATGATGTCAGCTCCATTTACAACAAACCGGACAGCACCCATGTCTACTGTCACCTTAGGAACATCAATCAGACCATCCAAAAGCGCTCTGAGAGCTGGAAACATTCTTCCTTCATGTTCGAAAAATATAATCTCTCCATCAAGAAGGAGTATCCGTGAGCCATCATCGAGAACTCCACCTTCAAGCTGGGTTTTCGCATCGAGTCGCTCGATTGAAGAACCGATCTCTTTTTCGATTCTAGCAATCTCATCCCTCTGTTCACGTTTCTTCAAGAGATGGCGTTTCTTAATTCGTTCAATCTTTGGCATTATGATTGAGTAGAAACCCTGTCCTTTTGAAGACTACGACATGTAGATGTACCAGAGAAGACCGGCGACATCGTCATCTTTTTAAGCCGAGGCCAAAGACTAGCGCGACCGTCGAGTGGCTATCGGCTACATGGCGATTCTGTTGGTGATAATATGAATGCAGGTAAACCCATGGAACTACTTCAGACCTCAATCGGTGACCAAGTACTGGTAGAGTTGAAAGGTAGAAAGAAAATCAAGGGAAAACTGCGAGGATATGACCAACACTTGAATCTCATCCTAGAGGATGCTGAAGAGATCTCAATCAATCCAGAAACAGATGAGCAAATCATTGAAGTGGTCAAGACCATTATAGTGAGAGGCGACAACGTCGTAATCGTTTCACCTCCGCCCAAGTAATCCAAGGAGCTAAAGAAGATGGGTAAAGGTACTCCCTCAAAAGGCAAGAAAAACAACCCACACCACATACGATGCAGAAGATGTGGTAGAAGATCCTATCATGTAAGACACAAGTCATGTGCAGCATGTGGATATGGCCGTTCCGCAAAGCTCCGTCAGTACAATTGGGCACACAAAAAGGTCCATGGTATTCGTGTTCGTGGCTAGACTTGAACTGGTAGATCGCCTCCACTCATCCTTCTCT
>JBHLRQ010000133.1:0-8682 GCA_048882385.1 Candidatus Thorarchaeota archaeon
GGTCTGGTTGCAGTCATCACCTTTGACAATGTGACAAACAAGCATTCCATTGATGTCAGGAAAGAGGATGAGAAGTTCAGAGTCTGGTCCTGTGTTCGTTGTAGGAAACCTATCTTTGACGAAGCAAGAGAGTATCATGTTCTCATAGAGATGCGCTTGGATGAGAAGCTCGAGAAGTGGCATGAGGGGAAAGACTTGTGTTACAGGTTGGAAACCGACTTGTAGCTGCTTATTCTTCAATCACTCTAAAGATTCCTCTTTTTTTGTCAATGGACTCCATGTACTATCAACCCTTCTTGGGGCGCTTCTGCTGTCACTTCTTTTTGAAGGTACATCGAAACAACTGGATGTGATGAGGGAATTTCATGGACAGGTTGTAGTGAAATAAAGAGAAGGCATGAGAGGTCTGCTGACCTCTCAGCCAGAAACTACCCAGAGCTTATTTTTGACCTGCTTTCAGTCTTCGCCTTACGACAACACCTGCCACAACAATGAGTGCAAGACCAACTCCAAATGGTGCCATAACTCCATTGTTCATGGAAGATGGTGGGTCCACATGGAACTGAATCATATCGTAGGCATCGACGATTCCGCCGATGACTGCACGAGCTGAAACGAGGTAAATTCCCTTCGGAAGATTCAATTGCTCAATTGTTTGGGGGTCTTTATACACATAGATTCCAGGCTCAGATCCTTGTTCAATGAGTGTAATCGGTACGACTCGTTCATCGGGATAATAGACTTGCGCTGAAATAACTGCGTTGTAGACAGGTTTTCCAGTGCCCGAGTCGGTGAGTAGTCCAGCAATCTGAATACACACCTTTTCCTTTAAGAGAAAGTCGAAGCTGCAACTCAACTTTAATTGCAGATACGTATGGATGAGGGGGTCAGTGTAATAGCAGCGCCATTCATCGCCATCCAGTAAGCCATCGCCATCATGGTCAGGATTGGCTGGATCCGTACCGATGATAGGTTCAGCATCATCCGAAAGTCCATCACCATCAGCATCATAAACCAGCGGATACAAATCAAATCCAAGTCCAGGCCAAGGAACATCAGTGTCGCCAATACCATCTCTGTTTAAATCCACTCCGATATAATCAGACCAGTAGTTGCCTTCCAATAGTCCGGAATGGTACCAGTAGTTTCCAAATGGCGAATTTTTGTCGCTAGCCTGAAGTTCGTTATTAAGAAGTCTATTGTTGTAGGCTAAGTTGTAGGATGAGGTTTGTAGAGAAATTCCATACCGGTTGTGAGAGAGGGTATTGTTGAACAATGTATTATTATTGCTGAAACTATAGATATGAATCCCCGCCCCGGATTGCTGACTGAGTATATTATTACTCGAGATGGTATTATTACTGCAATCATCATACAAATAGATTCCATTGCCTATGTTGTTGGAAATTGTATTACTGAATATGGTGTTATTTTTGCAGCCAATGTACAGAAAGATACCAATCTCGGCGTTATCATGGATTATATTCCAGGAAATGGTATTATTGTTAGCAGAATGTACGTAAATTCCACGGATACCGTTATTGTAGATTGTATTGTTTGAGATGTTGTTATTATGGGAATTATACATGTATACGCCATTCTGCAGGTTATCACAGACACTATTGTTAGACAGGGTGTTGTTGTTGCATCCATAGAGACTAATCCCACGTCCAGTGTTCTTGAAAATCATGTTATGAGAGAGGATAGTTCTAGGAGAACCGCTCAACCAGAGCCCAGATCCTGTATTATTACACATTGTGTTGTTAAATATCGTGTTATCATGAGACGCCGAAAATAGAATCCCATGTTCGCCATTATTGGTGATATTATTCTCAGCTATAAGACTGTGATTTGACGCTGCCAAGAAGATTCCCATTCTCGTGTTGTGGGAAACAGTATTTTGACAAAAACGGGCATTAGTAGATCTATCAAGATAGAGCGCGTATTTGTCGTGCTCTGTTATCAAATTCCCTGATATCAGAAGATTTGTAGATCTAAGGATGTATAATCCGTATTGCATATTGCTAGAGAGAATGTTGTTAGATAAGGTAATTTCATCTACAGAATTAGCGTGGATCCCACAAACATAATTCTCTAACACCCAATTATTGGAAAAAAGGAGATTAGAAGTACCTCTAAGGCGGATGCCGTTGTCAAATTGGGAAACAATACAGTTTGTTAGGGTCACATCATTCAGAGAATCAACCCAGATACCAATGCCTCGATTGCTTCCACGGAGAATATGGTTTGCTCCATCAATTGTAATTCCAGCTTTCATCACCCGAAGGCCTGAATCATGACAAGACGCATCATGAGTGAAGCGAATAGATGAGGTAATAGAAACCTCATAAGGCAGAACAACTTCCCCAGTCGGCTTGGTTTTGCCATCTGACCCCGCTTGAAAGATTGTAGTAATTTCTGGACCTGGAAGAGCTCGATTGTAAATTGATATCTCATCGAGCGATCCACAAAGCGGTTCCGTATCACTACTGAGATGGATTCCTCCATCCCAGTTGAAAAGTGTCCCACTGACTCCAAGAATTCCCACAAGTTGCCCATTGAGATACAGTCGCATTGCACTGCCATCATAGGTTCCAGCAACATGAAACCACTTGTCTTCAGAGAGTACATTGTCCACCCGAATATGATAGAGATTATCCTCACCAGTCCATGGCGCTCCACCAAAATTCATGTAGAAATGTAGTTGACCGAGATTGTCCGCTCCATCATGTCGGAGCACAGCTTTTGATCCAATGAAGGAAACAAAACGTTGTGGCTGAGTAACCATTGAGTCAATCCTGACCCACCCCTCAATTGTTAACTCTTGTAAATCACCTACACCTGTACTGCTAGCCCAGATATAATCATCTGACCCATCGAAACTGAAGGTTTCCCCCACCATCCCCTTAGTGAATGTTGTATCATGATGCATTGCACCTGGATTCAGTCCAACGATGTCAAAGGGGTTCCGATCACCTGGCCACCAACTTAGCAGCCCCCACGGAGGCACTATGCTGTTTGGTACAGGCTGGGAATCTAGTTCACTTGTTGGAAGTGAATGAAGTATTTCACGTGAGTTCATCTTTCTGAAGTAATCGAAGTGAGAGGTCCTTGTCTGCGATACCGAAAATGGTGATTGAAGGGATTTGGGAGTATTCGATGATATTACCGATGTCTGGAATCCTATGGTTTTTGGATATGTTAATACCTGATTCTCTTTGTCCAGTGGTTTCCACTGCATCGCTGTGAATGTTCCTGAAAGACACAATACAGCGATAATCACTATGCAGACGATTGTTTTGATACAACCAAAACGCTTTCCACCATACCGGGACATGATTACTCACATCCTTAATGATGGCGGATTCGCCGGCGCCAGAGCAGAGCTATAGCAATCACACCAAATCCTGCAATGCTTGGTGCCAGTATGATGTTCATATCAACATCTCCAGGTGGATCAATATGGAACTGTATCATGTCGACTGCTTCAAACCCTTCCCAAGACACGGCTCGGGCGTGGACCAAGTAGATTCCCTTCGGTAATTTCATGTCCTTCATAGTTTCTGGCATTGTATAGATGTAGACACCAGGTTCTGAGTCTTCTTCAAAGGTCCCAGACAGCAGGACAGACCCATCGGGACTATAGATGTCAAAGGTGATCGTTGCTCCTGATTCAGGGTCCCCAGTGTACACTTCTGTGAGTTGACACGCAAGTTGCAGATAGATCTCCTCCTTCAACAGATAGTCGAAGCTTCCGCTCAACTTCAAACTCAACTGTTTTGTCACTGTCACCTTGAAGATGCCAGACAGTATCTGCCCGTTCGTATCAGTGACCATAATCCAGAGGCCAAAGTCGCCAGGAGCTAATCTCCCTTGGTTGCTTATCTGTGCAGTACTCCCGCCCTCGAAATACTGTGGAGTGATGGTAAAGTCCATTGTATTGTTGATCCACCATGATTCTATTCCCACAGAGGATAAAACAGCCAGTGAGTAGTCAAATGGTTCGTTATGCATTATCAACTGGTCACTTGGCGCGATGAGCCATATTGGTGGACCTTCTGCTTCTATGACCGTCACACGAAAGATTGCCGATACATAATTGCCCTCCGGATCAAAGGCAATAACATTGAGACCATAATGGCCAGGATCTAAAACTACATTGTTTACTATTCGAGCAGTGCTTCCTCCATGATAGTAGGTGGCACTCAACTCGAAGCGTTCTGTGTCGTTCAAAAGCCAGTGGTCAATGCCTGAATCGTCAACCGCAGCCAGTTCGTATTCAAAGGCTTCTCCATAAGCTATGACTTGATCTGTGGGAGTATATACCCAGGCAGGCGGATGGTCGCCACCATACACTACCACGAGGACCGTATCGCTTGTACTGAATCCGACTCTATCCCATACCGTACAATCGAAGGTGTATGTCCCTGCAGCAAGTCCGTCAATGTCGACTTCGATGCTGTCACCTGCCCATGCAAATGAAACTTCCACCACAACGTCATTCCTTTTGACGCTGTAGGCATATGGAGTGCTGTCAAAGGCATGCCAGATGATATTGTGACCCGTTGTTCCCTCCTCGTACGAAACATCATCGGGATGATCAATTGTTGGTGGCGTTACATCGAGACGCAACAACGATAGCAATATCTCATAGTCCGCTCCGAGATCTCCACCAACAGCATGCCACGTGACCATGCCATTGTCAATCTGCGGATCATACTCATTATAGTTGTTGTCAGTCAATTGATGCACTATTCCGTCCCAGAGGAATATCTCAAGGTCCTCTCCGAGATCTCCACCGCCGGCCATCCATGTGACCATGCCATTGTCAATCTCCGGATAAGTATCATGCCAGTTGTTGTCAGTCAATTGATGCACTTCTCCGTCCCATAGGAATATCTCATAGTCAAATACGAGATCTCCACCAAAAGCAAACCACGTGACCACACCATTGTCAATCTGAGGATAATAATCATCATAGTTGTTGTCAGTCAATTGATGTACTTCTCCGTCCCATAGGAATATCTCAAGGTCCGCTCCGAGACCTCCACCATTAGCCATCCATGTGACCATGCCATTGTCAATCTCCGGAGAAGCATCATACCAGTTGTTGTCAGTCAATTGATGCACTTCTCCGTCCCATAGAAATATCTCAGGATCATCTCCGAGATCTCCACCGCTGGCCATCCATGTGACCATGCCATTGTCAATCTCCGGATAAGTATCATGCCAGTTGTTGTCAGTCAATTGATGCACTTCTCCATCCCAGAGGAAGATCTCATAGTCGCTCCCTTCATAGGCACAGAACCACGTGACCATACCATTGTCAATCTGTGGATGCTCATCATCATAGTTGTTGTCAGTCAATTGATGCACTTCTCCGTCCCATAGGAATATCTCATAGTCAAATCCGAGATCTCCACCAAAAGCAAACCACGTGACCACACCATTGTCAATCTGCGGATAATAATCATAATAGTTGTTTTGAGTCAATTGATGAACTCTTCCGTCCCATAGGAATATCTCAGGAACATTTCCAAGATCTCCACCGCGAGCCCACCACGTGACCATGCCATTGTCAATCTGCGGATAATAATCATAATAGTTGTTTTCGGTGAGTTGGACTGTTTCCCGGAAAAACACATCATCACTAATACTCATTTCTTCCTGACCGAAGTTCCCTACCGTAACAGTTTGCACTCCTACTGAGGACTGAACTGCAAGTCCAAGGGGCAGCAATAGAACCACAGTCGAGAACACAGCTAATACATACTTCTTCAATTCTCTCTCTTCCCTCCATTTCATTACGTTACTTTCTCCCTGAGTGGGCGATCGGGCGTTACTGCAAATCCGAATACCTCTTCTGTCGCTTACGTTTTCATCATTGAAACCATCAACGCCCAAAACAAGGCAGCCCTCCGTCGGTGTCTTATAACATAAATTATCATGGGCAGTTCTGACTGCGAAAATCTATGAAAAATACGGGAAAAGTGCTCGAAGTAGCAAGCTGGACTGCAAAAACGTACACAATATCCCATCTTTTGAGAGAAATCGGGTTCCCTTAGACTCCTTGTGATGCAAGGCTTTGATTCTAGCGGCTCCTACCTGTTTCTTCTGGCCTCTACCGCTGGCATACCATGTGACCACGCCATTGTCAATCTGTGGACGTTTATCATCATGGTCATTTTCGGTGAGTTGAACTGTTTCCCGGAATAACACATCACTGCTAACACCCGAATAGTTTCGGGATATTGATGATGCCATAGATTCACTTTCGTAGTTATGAGATAGAGCGAAGGTTTGTCTTAAGACTTCCAATGATGAGCATGCGCACAAATGAGATCTATGACAAGTAACCATGGACTTTCAAATTCGAGTCATTGCTGTTTTTCTTTCATTCACTCTGACGAATCAAATCACTCTCTCTTCATTCCTATTACATAAACACTACTGACTCGATGCATGTAAGGGATAGGTTTCGTGTTCTATGTCTTCTACTGAGTCTGAATCAGTTCTTTTCTTGGTTCCAAACGCTATGACGAGAAACGAGGAACAGAATGTTCCAATAAGCAGAATGAAGGAAACAGTCAAGATAGGAAGAAACTCGGGATACTGGGGATAAATACTAGTCCCCCAGATTGCAGCTGCAATGCCATAAGAAACGAGAACCAGAATGATACACATCCCCAACATGATGGCATACTCTTTGCGAGTTGGTCCAGTTCTCTTCCACTTTTTACGTAAGATGATCAGAATGGAAAAGACGGTCAAATAGATCAATGGAAACCAATAATTATGTTCTGTCTGAATAATCTCATCTAAGATGGAAATCACGTCACACTTCCCTCCAAAGATTGATTGATTATTTTACTGATAAATTGATTTAGTTCACGCAGGTGCTGAGAAGGGCCTAGACTTGAAGCTAGAGCAATGGCGTGAAAAGAAGGACCTGTGCTACAGACTGGAAACCGAGTCATTGCCGTTTTTCTTTCAATCACTCTGACGAATTAATGATTGGAGCATGGTGATGTTTCAGCTGCAAAATCATCGAGTTCCATCAGATTTATGTTCAAGAAATGTTAAAACAAAATTACTTCCATTTGTGAAAAAGGGTGTGATAGCGAAAAATGAATACAAAACAGATACTTGGTCTTGTTCTATTCATGGTTTTCCTCTTTATTTCAGTAATTGATTTTGTGATCTTTTTCAGAGCAGGAACACTAACATCAATAGAACAAATTGCTGCGTTACTTAACACTACAATAACGCTGAACCTCATATCCAAACTCCTGATAGTTATTATGTTTGGTTTGATATTCCTATGGCCAGAAGAAAAGGATACTAGTTAACTACGTTTTACAAATCGTAACACTTGTCTCTTTCATGGGGAAAGACAAAGACGATATAAGGTCATGAAGGTGACTTGCAATTGTACGGTGTTGAAGAATTAAAGGAAAGTATTGAAATCACTGATGATAAAGTCGAATGTCCCGTCAAAGGTTGCAGTGAGAGAGTAAACAGACAACGAGGATCTTTCACGAAGAGGAATGAATTCCTGTGTCCAAAGCACAACATCTTCATCTCACCATCAACCTTCGAACATTTGTATGAATTAGATAACTTGCTCTGGAAGGATTCGTCAGATCTAGAGTTATTCGATAGAATTAAAGAGTTTAAAAGAGTGAAACATCGGTTGGGACGGGAACGGAGCGAGGATGCTCTAAGCTGGAATGTCTTTAGATTCTTAGAGAAGAATAATCTAATCGAAGGGTTACTGGACTCGATTACAGATTCATCACCCAACTCATCCGAAGTGGTCTACTGGTCATACAGCCAGAGAGAAGATGATATCTGGTCCCTATTAGATGAAGCTAGAAGGAAGTTTGGTGAATACAAGATATCTTGGAGTTCAGAGCCCGATATCATCATCAACACTGACACAGCCCTGTACTTCATTGAAGCCAAATTCAAAGATGACAACAAGACAGTTCCTACAAATAAAAGTGAATTTAAAAAATACAAGACTGGTGGAGAGAATTGGTTCTCCATAGTTTTTTCATCGGAATACGAAACTGTTGCAATTGATGAGAAGAAATACGAACTACTACGTTTCTGGCTACTCGGAACTTGGATGGCAGAGCAACAGGGTCTAGACTTCTATCTCATCAATCTGGTGCGATCCGAAAAAGAGGTGGATATCGAAACATGAGATATAGATATATCCGCGAGAAGCATACTGACTCATTGTAGGTGGTGATATTGGGAAAGAGATTATTTCTCTTCGTATTCATTGCAGTGATTGTTCTCTCTCAGATGTCTGGGCCAGCTATTGCTCTCGATATTGATGTCTGGATAGACGCTGGAACTCATTACTATGTCTACATCACTGATGCAGAATCTGGAGGGACAATAGAAGGCGACTTTACTGTCACAAGTGGGAATGATGTCGAATTCTTCATTTGTGATGCAGATAACTACGACAAGTGGATAAATGGTCAATCAGCCAATGTATACCAGCATCGGTCGCGTACAACAACTTATTCATTTGAATTTACAATCCCCACTGATGACACCTGGTATGTTGTTTTCTCGAATGAATACTCAATAATAACTTCCAAACATCTTGAGGGATATGTAGATTACAGTGCACCTGCTGCATATATACCCCCTCCAGCTGGCAAC
>JBHLRQ010000134.1:0-8279 GCA_048882385.1 Candidatus Thorarchaeota archaeon
TCAGGAAGCATACAGGCAATGCCTTCAATGACTGGATACCATCTTCCACATTTTGGACATGTTATTAGCGCTTCATCGATTTCTTCAATAACTTCTCCTTCCGTGTCCACATCATGTGATGTATAGACCTCTAATTGAAGTTCACTTCTACAATCACTTACTGGACATGCAAGGATATCCATCAACCAGCGTTTCATAATGGTCAATCCTGTGTCTGGCGTCGATTAATCTGTTATCGTTAAAAAGTATTCTAGAAGTTGCACTTTCAGAGGTTCGACCCGAAAGGATATTTGGGATACTAGCTGCGCCACATCCATCCTGTTGTCCGGAGGAGTCCACAATGGAATACAAGCATCCATGGATACCAATGACAAAGGCAACTGAAGAAGAGATGTTGAAGTCAATTGGTAAGAAGAATCTCGACGAACTTTTCTCAAACATTCCTGAGAAATTCATGCTAAAACGTGATCTCAGTATTCCCCGATCTCATAGTGAGATTGAAGTCACTAGACGGATACAGCATTTGGCTGGGAAGAATAAGCCCGCGGATTCTGGTAGAATATTCCTTGGTGCAGGAATTGGGATGCATTATGTTCCTGCAATTGTTCCTGCACTAGCAGGAAGATCTGAATTTTTGACATCGTATACAAGCTACCAGGCCGAAGTAAGTCAGGGTATGCTACAAACACTCTTTGAGTACCAGAGTCTTCTGGCTGAGATACTTGATATTGAAATCGTCAACTCCTCTATGTATGATATGGCAACTGCAGTAGCAGAGGCTGCCAGGATGACTGTTCGTGTAAAGAAGAAACGGTCGAAGTTTTTGGTTCCTGGGACAATCAATCCGGAACACTACAAGGTCGTCCATACTTATACAGAGCCTGTGGACATTACTGTCGAAAAGGTTGAATATGATACGACTACAGGTCTGATGTCACTCACGGATTTGAAATCCAAGCTTGATGACCAAGTCGCAGGAGTCTATATCGAGAATCCGAGTTATCTAGGTTTTATTGAAACACAGGTGGATGAGATTAACAAACTTGTTCATGATAATGACTCACTCTTTGTTGCAGGTGTTGACATCCTATCGCTGGGTTTGATGAGGCCTCCAGGGGATTATGGCGCGGATATTGTTGTGGCTGAGGGGCAGCATCTTGGCTCTCCAATGACATTTGGAGGTCCTTTACTGGGTGTCTTTGGTTGCATCAATGATAGGAAGCTCATCTATCAAATGCCCGGTCGACTCGTAGGAATGACAAGGACTGAGGAGGAACCCTATGAAACTGGGTTTGTTTTGACTCTCAGCCCTCGAGAACAGCATATTAGAAGAGAGAAAGCCACAAGCAACATTTGCTCCAACCAAGCACTTGCCGCGGTCACGGCTGCAATCTATATGTCACTTCTAGGTCCTAATGGTCTGAAACAACTTGGCGAATCAATTGGCTACAATGCAAACTACACGTCAAAAATGCTAAACCGAATTCCAGGTGTTCGATCCCCAGCTATTGGCGAATCGGTATGGAAAGAATTTGTTGTTCAATTCGAAAACGGAATAACAGCTCAACAAGTGCATCAACAACTTCTCGAGAACGATCTTCATGGAGGCCGGATTCTTACAGATGACTTTCCAAATCTTGGTGAATCAATGCTCTTCTGCGTGACAGAGGTTCATGACAAAGATACAATTGATGAACTCGTACAAACGATAGAGAAGATCGTGACCAAGGGAGGTGCCAAATAATGAAGCACCAAATTCCTGACGATTCCAAAGTGCGTCAAGCTAAGTGGGAGGAACCACTCATCTTCGAGAGGTCCAACCCTGGAGTTGTAGGACACCTATTTCCCTCAGCAGAATCAGATGTTAGAGAGGTTGTTGGAAAACTCAGTGAGTTCATACCTAGTTCTATGATTCGAAAACAACTGCCATTGATACCGGAAGTTGCAGAACCCGGTATCGCACGTCATTTCACAAGACTATCTCAGATGAATTTCGCTGTGAACCTAGGTACCTATCCTCTAGGCAGCTGTACAATGAAATATAATCCTGCAGAGAACAACTGGGCTGCCAACACTCCAGGATTTGCTTGGCTTCATCCACTGCAAGACACATCAACTACACAGGGTGCCTTGGAATTGATGTGGGAACTGGAAAAGTGGCTTGGTGAAATAACAGGAATGGATGCTGTATCACTGCAACCAGCAGCAGGGGCTCAGGGAGAGTGGACTGGTGTGATGATGATGCGGGAATATCATCGATGTATCACAAATGAGTGTGACCTGAGAGATGAGATGTTGATTCCCGATGCAGCCCATGGGACCAACCCTGCATCTGCAGCGATGGCTGGATACAAGGTTGTGGAAATACCATCCAGTGATGAGGGCTTAGTAAACATTGATGCTCTCAAATCTGTAGCAGGTCCAAGAACCGCAGGACTAATGCTAACAAATCCAAACACAATCGGTGTTTTTGAGAAAGACATTGAAGAAATCACAGGAACGGTGCATGACGCTGGTGGGTTGGTCTATTATGATGGTGCAAACTTCAATGCAATCATGGGAAAAGTCAGACCTGGTGACATGGGCTTTGATGTTGTACATCTCAACCTTCACAAGACATTCTCAACCCCTCACGGAGGGGGCGGACCTGGAGCTGGACCGGTAGGTGTCACTGAGAAACTAAGTGAGTTTCTGCCAGTCCCACGTATTGTGAAGAACGATGATGGGATGTTCGATCTTGACTATGATTATCCCAGATCAATCGGAAAGGTGAAGGCTTTCTATGGTAACTTTGGTGTTCTAGTGAGAGCTTATTCCTACATCTATGCACTTGGTACCGAGGGTCTCGAGAGAGCATCTGAGGTTGCTGTCTTGAATGCCAACTATGTAGCTCATCATGTTCGCAAGATTCCAGGATTCTCACTACCCTACTCGCAGGATGCACCTCGAATGCACGAATGCGTCATCTCAGCAAAAGGAATGAAGGAACAAACTGATGTAACTGCTATGAATGTGGCCAAGAGACTGCTTGACTTTGGAGTTCATGCTCCAACTGTATATTTCCCTCTCATAGTTCCTGAAGCATTGATGATTGAGCCCACTGAAACAGAGTCAAAACAGGAACTCGATTTCTTCATCTCAGTGCTTGAAAAGATTTCAAAGGAAGCACACGAAACTCCAGACAAGGTAAAGAATGCCCCATACTCAACAGCAGTAGGTCTACTCGATGAGTATAGATCAGCACATCCAAAGACTATGATGCTTTCATACAAAATGTATCTGGAACGTCAGAATGAAATTGAAGATAATTGATATCACCGAAAGTGTTAGAGGTCAGTTCAGCTTGGTGAATACTGATGAGATTCGAGAGAAAAGCAGGCCTTCACTCCATCTTCCTAGATGTAAAAGAGATTGGTTCTGACTTCCTAATAGCAATCTATGGCGGTGACGCTCACCATATTGGTGGCGTTGCTGTGGCTTATCCTACCCCAAGCCATTACAGAGATGCGACTACAGTAAGTGTTAGCACGATGACACTTCCTGGACACAAAGACTATGTTGTAGCAAATACTGCCGCAGAAAGAATATGCAAAGTCCTTGGAGCTCCCACAATAGTTACCGTTGGCATACACTACGACAATGCGACAAAGAAAGACATTGATGAAATCATATTGGTTGTGGATGCACTGGTCCAGGATGCTATTTCGCACTATCAAAAGGCTGAATAGTCTACCCACTTTGAGTTGCACTGGTTAGATTATTGAGAGTCCTGTTCAAGTCATTTGGGCCGATAAGACGGCTACTTGGAATGAAAGTGATTGAAGTTGAGGTTTCAGAAGGATCCACAGTGCGTGAAGTCGTGGACATTGTAGTTAAACAGAAGGGTGCAGAGCTCGAGAAGCTGATTATGGACAAGAATAGAATCAACGGAAATTTGATAGTTCTCTTGAACAGGAAAGATGTTGAAACTCTTGGTGGAGTGGATATTGTTGTGAGTGATGGTGATGAGGTTGCTATTCTTCCTCATGTTCAAGGAGGTTAGGTGAACAGCAAATGACCTTCAGATTCTACCTTGAAACATATGGTTGCTCCCTCAACACAGCGGATTCAGACATAATCGTGGGACGTCTCCAAAACATGAAAGCAGAACGTGTTCAGGAGATTGCAGATGCGGACCTGATAATCCTAAATTCCTGCGGTGTGAAAGAGCCTACCGAAGATCGGATAGTCAGTAGACTTGAAGATCTTGCTCAAAGAAAAACACCTGTTGTGGTTGCTGGATGTCTACCAAGAATCTCTCTTTCAAGAATTGAACGAGCCATACCTGACTATGCTGCGATACTAGGACCCCAGTCCATTGAATCCTTGTCATCAGTTGTTCCTCGGGTTTTGGAAGGTGAACGTGGTATCCAACATCTCGATTCTGATGAAGCATCAAAACTGAAGTGGTTTACAGGACCACCAGACAGTGTGATCTGCACAGTCCCTATCTGTGAGGGCTGTCTAGGAAACTGCGCATATTGCGCCGTGAAGTTTGCCAGAGGACAAGTCAAAAGTCACTCCATAAAAGATATCCACAGAGTCATCGAACGTTGTGTGCACCTAGGGTACCGAGAAATCCGACTCACATCACAGGATGCAGCAGTCTATGGAACTGACACAGGTGAATCACTCGTATCACTATTGAATGTTGTTGGAAAAATAGAAGGATCCCACAAGTTCAGATTAGGTATGTTCAATCCGAACCTCGTCCTTGACTCTATTGATGAAATTCTTCAAGCGATGGACAATCCCCATTTCTTCAAGTTTTTCCATATCCCGCTTCAGACGGGTAGTAACAAGCTTCTCAAGGCTATGAAACGTCAATATACAGTGAATGAATGGGAGCGCGTTGTACAAAAGATCCGTAACCGATTTAATAATGCAACAGTTGCAACAGACATCATTGTGGGTTTTCCCGGCGAGACTAAAAGTGAGTTTGAAGAAACCCTTGATTTGATTCGGAGAATCAGACCTAATGTGGTCAATATATCCAAGTATGGCGATAGGCCAGGGACTCTCGCTTCAAAATCAAAGGAGAAGGTCAACACAGATGCAAAGAAGATGAGAAGTAGATCCCTCACATCTCTAGTCAGTGAAATTCTGATAGAGTCGAATGAATCTTGGATAGGCTGGACAGGTCCTGTAATCCTGACTGAGAAGGGATCAAAGGGTGGAACTGTTGGAAGGAATGAGTCATACAAGACTGTAATCATCCATGATACTTCAAGCTTAGGTTCTACTGTTGATGTTGAGATTATATCCGCTGAACGAACTCACTTGAATGGCAAGATTATTTGACATGTATATCTATGACCTTGCCTGATTCCGCACTCTTCCTAGCTGCTTCTACAATCTGAAGTGCACATAGAGCATCATCTATACTTACTCTGGGTGTTTTGCCTGACTTGATGCATCCTAGAAAGTCAACTAGTACCTCTCTTACAGGTTCTCCATACACCTTTATTGTAGCACCCATTTCGGGAAGTCTTATTGTATCGCTCTCAGCCAATGGAACTTGATTTAAATGTTGGACCTTGATGATTTGACCAAAGAGATCCAAAACTAGGGCACCTTTGGTTCCTGATACATCCATATATCGTCTTCTTCCAGCATATTGTCTTGAGAGATGGAAAAAGTGCTCAGTGCCTGCTTCAAACTTGACCATTACTGTACCACTGTTGTGAATGCCCCCAGAAGTATTACTTTGAGCGTAAAGTGTTGCAGGACCTTTACTGATTCTAGCCATGATATCAAAGTCATGAACACCTATGTCTTCAAATACATCTCCAAGTGATGGTATCCTTTCAGGTGAAACAAATCCCCTCCTGTCATGAATTACCGTCAAAGGTTTTCCAATAGCATCGGTCGCTATGAGTGAGAGTGCTCTTCCCACAATTGGATTGTAGATTTCAGAGTGTGAAATCAGAGTTACAATGCCCTTCTCTTTTACTATCTTTGCGACCTTCTCACCATCTTCAAGTGTGCTGGCTAGAGGTTTCTCAATCAATAGCCCTTGGATGTTATCATAGTTCGTAGCAATACTCTTTGCAATCTCTGCATGAGTTGGTGTGGGTGTAGCAATGACAACTCCTTCAGGTTGAGTTTCCTCAATCATACTCTCGAAGTCTTTGAATGCCTTGACATTGTAGGTTTTTGCAACCTGTTCCGCGGTAGGCAAGTCCATGTCAGTAACACCTGCCAAGGCTCCCATATCACTAAGAATCCTGGCATGGATACGACCCATATTGCCTGTTCCAACGATAACGATTCTTCGAGATGACATTGTCAATAACTCCTAAGAGGTCCAGAATGGTCGCGTTATCTTCGACCTTTATACGTTGCCATCGTTAACAGACCGTCCAAGAATTGCACAAGATTTTCATCTTTTCATAGCGAAAGCGGCTCTTGTTATCATTACGGTCTTATATTAGCTGTAGCATACTCAGGTAAGAATCCAAGATTCATCACATCTTTAGGGACTCGCCACCAACAATGCCTTCTTGGATCACGATGCCAGCACGCTGAGTCCTACTGATGCTTCAGAAGACAACTCCCTCCCTCGGACCCACCCGCTCAAGAGCTACGATTTTGCCTCATCGTACTTGGGTGGGTCCTTTTACAATCCCTTTTTCAAATACAAGAACATCGATTGAAATCCAAGTCTACGACCTCTCCAAGTCTTCTTCTTTTCAGAACCATTTTCCTTCTTTTGCGATTCTAACAGCGAAGAAATCGAAAGAATTCATATCTAATCTAGTATGATTCTCTTCATGATTTGAATGACATTATCAATCGATTTTGAAACTGCTGAAAATTCTGATTTGGAAGACATTCTCTCACTAGTCAATACAATCAATCGCGAATGGTTCAGTAAGATTATCCCAAAAGAGTACTATCATGAGCCTTTTCTAACTCGTAAACAACTTGACGAGATGGCAACTATCATGGAGTTCTACATTCACAGAAGGGATTGCAAAATCATTGCTGTTGGATCTTTTGGAACCAGAGATAAAGAAACAGCATGGATCCCACTAATGCATGTTCATTCAAAGTATCAAAGGAAAGGGATAGGTTCTTCCATGTTGAGCTTCCTCGAAAAGAAGGCAAAAAGCCACAACTTTACTAAAATTCACTTGGAAACAGACAGTGAAGCAAAATGGGCAGTGAGCTTTTACAAGAAGCATGGCTATTCGATTTTCAAGAAGGACAAAAATCCTTGGGGGTATCATGTCTGGCTTGAGAAGACTTTAGTGTAATTTAATGAGAAAAGGGGATGGCGTAGAAGACGAGATTTAAACCTCCTACTGTATAGGAAGAAAAGATTGTCAATCAAGCCATTAGCCTCGGAGAGAATCGTCAATGAACAACACAGCTCCATCGTTGAAAGAACTTGAGCAAATCTTTCAAAAACACGGGTTTGAAGACTACAAATGGATGCAGTCTAAGGACATTGTGGTTTCCAATTGGGTTCGTATGAAATGTGTCTATGGTTGTTCTGAATACGGCAAGTGTGCAACATGTCCTCCCAATAACCCCCCAGTTTCAGAATGCAGAGAGTTCTTTGATGAATACTCAGACATCGCGGTTTTCCATTTTGAGGTCGAACTTGAAGATCCTGAAGATCGACATGACATAATGGCTGAAATATCTAGGAAACTGCTCGGGTTAGAGAAAGAGGTCTTCCTCTCAGGATATGTGAAAACGTTCCTACTACCCCCAGATAGTTGTGCTCTCTGTAAAGAGTGTGTCAGCTCCCGTGAAGATTGTAAGCACCCCAAACTTGCTCGTCCTCCTCCTGAAGCCTTGGCTATGGATGTATTCACAACTGTTCAAGCTGTTGGGTACCCTATCGATGTTCTGAAAGATTATGGGGACACTATGAACAGATACGGATTCCTCTTGGTCAGATAGAACTAAGAAAATGGTGCGGAGGGCGAGATTTGATTTATCTGGATGAATATTCAACTCCCCTCGGATATGATCCTAGAACTTTGACAAAGAACGACCTAGATCTCAATCCCTCCAATGCTTCTGCACAGATTGAATCATCCATGTGGCCTTCAAAGTCCAAGTAGAAATTATACTCCCACAGGTTTTCTTTAGTCGGTCTCGACTCTATCTTAGTCATGTTAATGCTCCTCGTTGCGAATTCCCCCAAGGCGTTGTAAAGGGCTCCTGCAACATGTTTAGTCGAAAAAATAACTGAGGTCTTATCATTTCCAGTTGCAGGAGCTTTG
>JBHLRQ010000135.1:0-8233 GCA_048882385.1 Candidatus Thorarchaeota archaeon
GAGCTTCCTGAAACATTAGTTGGTAAGGTACTTCGAAGAGAATTACAAGAGCAAGAAATGGGTCCAGAGGAATAGTTTCAACTTTAACGAGTTCCAGTGGTCATCATCTGTCTAGAGTAACAATGGACAAAATATGCTACTTATTTGTCATAAAACACTGTCTTAACTTTCTAAACCTCTGTCGAAACTATTATAAGCAAATTAACAATTGTTAATTTTCAGTGATTATCATGGCAATGTACATGTTATATCGATCAAAATCCAAATCTGGTAAGGAAATGGATGAATTACGCGAAAAATTCCAAGAGATCTATGATAGGCACAATGTGAATATTATCGGTTTCTGGGTGAATGCAGAAGATGAGAACGAAGTTTTCTACCTTTCAAAGTATAAGGATGAGAACGACTACAAGAAGAAGGTGGAGAGTCTTCATAACGATGAGGAATATGTTCGTCTAGGCAAAAGACTAGAGGAAGTTCGAACATCCATCGAATCCACAAAACTTCTGCCAATGATGGCTGAAGCATAATAAACACAAAGAAGGAGGAAGGTGATTGATGGGTCTGTTTCAAGGACAGAAACGATACCTTCCTCATTTTCTTCCATTTCATTTTGATGCATAATAATTGAAAAAGAAGAGCGAGAGCCTTTTCTGAAAAGAAACTCTCGCATTGTACTTTTAATCAAAAATATTGTGTATCTTGAATTTTACAAGTCGACTGATAGTTAAATCTTCAATTCCTTTCTCCTGCATTCGTCGTACGAAATTCGCATCGACACCGTGGATATTCATCTCGATGAGCTCTCGAGCTTTTAGATTCTCATACCCAAGCTGTTTCATTTCATCGATGAATTTGGGGTCCACACCATGAATTTTCATTTCGATGAGTCTTTGCTCACTAAGGTCATCAAGACCGCGATCTCTCAGTGCTGCAATGTAGATTGAATCCACATTGTGTATGCACATATCTATCAAACGTCTGGGCGATACATCTTCGAATCCCATTTCCTTTAAGTCCCGGATGAAATCAAGTCTGACATTGTGAATCTTCATTTCAACCAGGACGCGCGGACTCAACGATTCGTATCCCAATTCCTTCAAGTCTTTGATGTAATCGAGACTAAGATTGTGAATCATCATCTCAACAAGATGTTTTGGTGAAATATCATCATACCCAAGATCCTTTAGACCCTTAGCAAATTCAACATCTACATCATGAATCTTGAATTCTACTAGTCGATTTGGAGATAGATTATCAAATCCAGCATCTGCAAGCTCTTTAACGTAATCTGGAGAAACATCATGTATTCTCATCTTGATCAGTTGACCAAGTGGAATCTCTTCAAGTCCAATTTCTCTGAGATCTTCGATATATTCTGGTGTCACATCATGAATCTGAAGTTTTGTTAGGGTTCCTGTAGAAATGTCATCATATCCAAAATTCTTGAGTTCAGAAATGTAGTCTGGAGTTACATTATGTATTCGAAGTTTCACGAGCTGATTTACTGGAATATCATCATATCCCTCATTTATTAAATCCTTAATGAATTCAGGACTCACATCGTGGATTCTCATTTTTACTAGTTGATTAACTGTGAGATCTTCATATCCTAATTTCTTAATCTCCTCGATAAATTGAGGTGATGCACCATGGATTCCCATCTTTGCTAATTCTCTAATCGTCAGGTTTTCGTATCCCATTTTTTTAAGATCCTTCACAAATTCAGGATCGACTCCGTTCATGATTAGGAGAGCCAAGTCTCTTTCAGGTATTTCTGGATATCCAAGCTTCGCCATCTCAGTCAGATATTCACTTCTAACATGCTTGACAACAAGTTGCTGGATAGTCCGATATGTCAGTTGATCTGATCCTATGGCCGCAAGCTCCTCTGCGAACTCAGGGTTCACGTTAGGAAGGACTGTTTTTGTGATTCGGTCTAATTCTGCGTCACTGACAGTTCCAACCCATCTGTAACTCCAATCGTCATCATGTCTAGGTTGCTGTCGAAGCTGTTCGATGAGGTCTTGCTCACGTTTCTCAAGAATTTCTTGAGCCTCCTCTGGAGTCAACTCTCCATCTGCAATCTTTTTCAAAATAGAGTGTCTTTCTTCTTTCATATCTTGTACCTCTTTTGCGTTCTATCATCCAGCACGGTTGAAGTTCGAATGCCTTCTATTGCAATCACCTGATACAAAACCTGAGAGGTTGTTCAGATTGAGTATCATTAGATCTGACTGAATGATGCCTTTCTAAAGAAAGAATCACATATAATAATTTCAGTCAACGCGCCTACTAATTCTTCTAATGCAGGTAAGTTAAGTTCAAGAATAGTCTTCTGTTCCCAGATTTTTAGTAAACTCTAATGATGGTTGTTCAGGATTGTCATGTACTCGTGGATTCCAGTAGAACTCATCGCAGAAAGGTGCTGTGTGAAGTGTCTGAGTACGTCTAAGGCGGAGTTTTCCATAGTTGAATTCAGGGGCATCAGTAATATAGCACGAGCTTAGGTACGCCCATTTCGGGTCATTCAAATCCTTCATTGCTTCTGGAGTTAGGCACTTATCGAATCTGAACAGAACTTTATGTTCGTCCATGATGACCCGCGCAAAATCCACAAGTCCATAATCGACCCAATTCTTAACCATCTGATCACTTCTTTCGCTCACAGTTATTTCTACCGCGCCAGACTTTTCTTGCTCTTTCAATGCTGCCTCGACCTCAGCTTTCAAGTCTCGGTGCTGTAATGACACAATCCTTTTCCAGAAACTAACACTTTCCTCTTCTCCTACTACATCTGAACACGACTTGGCTAGATAATATGATAGTCTTCTCAGTTCACGAATATCATTGAAACTGAAGACCTCGATGTTTTCATCAAGATCTTTGAAATCAGTATCGATTTCAAGTTCCTGTAGGAAATAGTCAACAACGAGTGATACGAGTTCATGATTATCCTTTAGTTGCTCAAAATCTTTCAACAATTCCGAAATCGTGTTGGGATCTGCAACGTATTTTCTATGTTTGATAGCAGTCAGAATTCTCGCTTGAAATGCCTCAGAATATCTAATGGATATGTCTGAATTGATTTCCTTGGCATATCTATGAATCATGTTTACTTTCTTGAACGATTGTTTAAGTCGCTCACCTAGTTTGTATTTCACAACTGATTTCGGGTTGTACGCCATGTACGATTCCCCAATCATTATTTTCCCCTTTTTCCTTACTTTTAGCTAACTTCTGTTAGTTGGTTCAATGCTAGCAAAAAACTCGTCTGATGGATGTTCTATCTTGTCATTGATGCGGAGATCATGGATCAGACAGTCGCAGTAGTCATGCCCTCCTGCAATTGAATGTTCCATTGTGAGTGCAAAGTTTCTGTTTACAGCACGAATACTCGTGTAGTCACCATAGCAGCAAACAAGGAATTTCAACTCAGAATCCGGAAAATCCTGCATAGAATCAGCCCATAGGCACGTGTCTTTCCGAATGAGGACTTTTCCATTTTCCACTTCCCCTATAATTCTCAACCACCCCGGATTCTCAGGATCTGGAGTCCTACTATCTTCCGCAAATTCTTCTATTGTTAGATGACGTTCCTCAGACTCCTCGACTCTAGCTCTATTGATTCTTTCAAAGTGCTTCTTGTAAATATCAATTGCCTTCTTTCTATTGATGGATTCAGTCAGTGTCAAAACGTTGTAGTAACGAGATGAAAGAAAAGCACGTAGATAGTTTCTTTGAATTACAAACATCTCTTTGGACCAATCAGCATCCAACTCAAGTTTTAGCTCACCTAACAAATAGTTCAGTGCAAGTTTTGCAAGAGCTGGATACTCCTTGAGATTTGTGAGTTCCTTCAATTTCTCGTTAATGTCAATTCCCTTTGCTACAACATAGTTCTTTTTCACAAGTCCTCCAAACTTTGACTCAAGCCTTGAAGCATAATCAGAAACTGATTCAGAATTCTGCTCCTTAAGAATTTCAAGGAGATGGTCCAATCGCTTCAGAGGTGACATTATCACCTTTTCAATCTCATCAAGCTTCTGAGGTCGCTCAAGTGCCTTTTCATCAGGAATTCCAACTAGTTGATACTCCATTCTACTCGACCTAACTCACACTGTTTTGTCAACCTTTCCGATAGTGTACACTGCACACCAATGTTCAATATAAGTGTGTCTTTTCAAGCATTTTTGGGGAGAAGGTTTATTAAACAAACCATTAATTGTACTGCAATTTGCTTTTGCAAATCAACATGGAGGAATAATGAATTATGAACGTAGTCTATAAGAAATGGAATCCAGATGAAAAATTGGAAGAGGCACAAGCAAAGATATACACGGGAGCTTCTGGACTCCCAGCGAGACCAGACCAGATTAAACCACGTAACATACAACGTGGAGAAGACGCTACAAGATATGCTTTGACAAAACAAGGAGAGCCTCTCGCATATGTCACCTCTTGGATAAATGATGAAAATCCAGCAGAGGGAGGAATCGGCTATCCATGGTCGCTTGAAGGTTGTCCTCCAGAAGCAAAGGAGAAAATCTTCGATGAGTTATTTACACATTTGAAGACAGACAAGAAACTAAAAGACATTCGAACTGGTATTGTGCTGTCATCCAAAATAGCTAAAGATCAGGTCAAGTTCTTCAAAGAGAGGGGATTTGTGGAACATGAACGTGCTTTCCGTTATACTAAGGATCTTGATGTTGAAAAAATGGCCTCAAAGAAACTTGAGGGAAAATATGAGAAATTGAGTAGTCGGATTGCAACGAAGGATGATGTCGACACTTTGATTGAAGTGTGTCTATCTGATCCGCAACTCAGAGGTGCATTTCCTGATGAGGCGGGATTCAGAGATTACTTTGAGAACAGGGTTCTTCCCCAGGGAAATCCTGTAATGATCCTGGATGGAGACAAAGTAGTTGCAGCAAGTGCAGCACTAAAAGTGAAGGCGGGTGAAGCCTACTTGGTTGGAGATGAAGAACGCACCATAATGAGGTTCACTGCTATTCGACCTGGCTATAGATATGCTTGGAAGAAACTTGTTGTTGAGTTGGCAAAGGACATGAAGAAATCAGGCATGAAAGACTTACCATTGAGAGTAGGATTTGGATTCACCTCAGATGGTGCAATTGCTAGTGGCGTAGCTGGTATGGACTCAGACCTGGAAGAGTATGAGCTCTTCATGAAATACAAGGTCGAGTGAAAGAGTGTTAGTGGTGTTTTGGAATATGGACGTAAAATACAAGGTGTGGGAACCCGACAAAGGTCTTGAGGATATTCAGGCACGAATATTCTCAGAAGCGTCAGGAATTCCAGAAAGAGCTGAGGTGATTCGACAACGCAATCTACAACGTGCTCCAGAAATGACTAGGTATGCTCTCACAAAGGATGGTGAGCCATTGGCATATGTCACTGCACGTGATTCATCATCTGGCGAAGGCCGAACATACATTGGATACCCATGGAAGATGCCCAACTGCCCTGAAGAAGTTCAGTTAAAACTCTTTGATGAACTTCTCTCTTACCTCGAAAAGAGAGAAGAAACAAAAGAGATTGGTACTACGATAATCACGAGGTCCAGACTTCGTGAGGCCCAGGAGGAGTTTTTCACAAAACGTGGGTTTGAGGAAGACGAGCGTATCTTTACATACATCCTACCCCTGGATGTTACTGAAACAACCAAATTGGAGGTTTCAGATAAGGCATCTGCACTAAAGAGCAAGGTAGCTGCAAAGAAAGACATCGATGATCTTGTTGAGATTTTCATGGCTGATACGGGTCTACGAAGTCAAGTGGCTAACGAAGAAGGTGCGAAGTCTTACTTCACAGACAGAGTCCTTCAAGTAGGACACGCAATACTTCTCTATGATGGTGATAAAGTAGTTGCGAGTACAGCTCCTCTTCGCTTCCAACCAGATGGTAATCGAGTTCGTGGTGATGAAGAGCGAATCATCATGAGGTACACAGCAATCCGACCAGGCTATGAATATGCTTGGGCACGTTTACTTGTTGAATTAGCAAAAGAGTGCAAGGATGCTGGTTGGACTGATATCCCCATACAGGCTGAGAGCTGGGTTACAGGAGAAGGTGCTGCGATTGCTGGACTAGCTGAAATCCGTCCAGAGTTGACAGACTTCGAAGCGGTGCTACTGAAAAAGGAGTAAGAAGATGCAATCAATAGAACAGCAGAAAGGGTTTGACGAGATTCATCCTGAGGGCAAGACGATTCTGGGGATTGTTGGAAGTCCTCGAAGAGGTGCCAACACCGAAACCCTAGTGGATGAAGTTATCGCAGGGGCCGTCGAACTCGGGGCGGCCTCTGCAAAGGTCATCCTAGATGAACTTACTATTGGACCATGTCATGCATGTAATCATTGTCAAAAAAATGGTAGATGTATTCAAGATGATGATATGATCGACATCATCGAACTCATGGAAAAGAGTGATGTCTGGGTTTTTGGTACACCAATTTATTGGTGGGGGCCGAGTGCCCAATTCAAAACTTTCATCGATCGTTGGTATGGACTGGATCAGCGAATCTTTCAAGGGAAGCAAGTTATTCTAACAATTTCCATGGGTGGAGGAAATGATCACTATGCTCGTCATACAGTTGGAATGTTCAAGGACATCTGCAACTACCTCGGGATGACCTGCATTGAGGCGGTCATTGCTCCGGGAATGAATGGGAAGACTTCTGTTCGTGAGAATAGTCATATATTAGAATCTGCAAGAACAGCTGGTATCAAAGTCATGAAAGAAAACTAATGTGCTAATCCTGCAAAAAGAGGTGAAGGGGTACTGTTCCGTACTCCTCTCTATTTGCTCTATCTTCTCTTCTTCATATATAGTACGACCACAACAGCGACAATTGCAATACCCACAATTGTCACAGCTGTCATGATGAATGGCACTAGATCTCCTGCTGGTAACTGAATGCTGAATGTATCAGCAATCGTTTCATCCAGCTTGATGACCTCGATTTCGAGTTCGTTCGATGCACTGTTTATACTGCAGACACAGAAGTGAAAGTCACTGAAACCGACATCTCCCGTTTGCCAGACAGTACCCTCGGTCTCGATTTCATATAGTGGTGCTCCTCCTCCTCCGGTCACGACATAATAGATCTCATCGCGGACAGTTCTATAGTACTGGTGGTCATGACCATTGAATACGATATCCACTCCATATTCAATGAAAATGCTCTGAAAAGTATCTCGAAGACTCTCAGCCTGAGCCTACCTATCAAGTCGCGCATTTCGAACCGAATAGAAGAGAGGAAGCAGTATGCTAGCTTATGTACATTTTCAAATCGAGCCAATGCACAGAATATCAAGGATTGAAAAAAGGAGTAATAGCCCAGTGGATTCACTGGGCTAGATAATTTCTACTTCTTCTTGTTAATGAAGAAGTACCAAACTATAACAACACCAACAACAGCTATGATTCCTACAGCAATAATGGGTATTAGAGGAAGTCCTGGAGGTGGAGGTATAACCCCAACAATGAATGAGAAGTACTCAGTACCATCAAGACCATCTGTCGACTTGCCAAATGCATCTGTTGCAGTTACGTAATATTCGTACTCCGCACCTTCGATGACATCCGAGAGATTTCCTTCATAGGTGGATCCTATCAGTTCCATATCTTGCTGTAACCATGAACCATTATCTACTCTATAGTTGAGGACAACAGAGTCGATAGTTGCATCTATGACATTTGCAGATATTATGATATCTCCTCCTGGAGCAACAGCGCCAGTTGTTCTATCGATATCAGTGATATCGGGTGCCGGATCGTAGTAGATATACACGTCATCCAGAAATGCAACAAGTGTGCTACTCATGGATGCCCATGAAATCATATGAAACCTCACTAGTTTGGTGTCAGGTAGGCTTCCGACAACGGTTTCATAGTCATGGACTAAATCCAGCTGGAAATTCATCCATTGCCCAGTACTGACTTCATCATTAAGGAAGATGACATTGGAGCTTTCGCCTATCCAGCCCTCAAACTCCGAACTTGCATTTGCTAGAACATAGGTGAGACTTTCACCATTCTCAAACTCAAAATCAAAGACGAAGAAGTCGTCAGTTGAACTCTGATTGAAGGTGTCCATATATAGATTGAAATCAAATATGATCTCTGTTGTTTCATCGAACTGAAGATTGCCAGTGTACTGCTCCGCATCGAAGTAATTATCATCCTGAAGAGTCAGGTTACCTGC
>JBHLRQ010000136.1:0-8206 GCA_048882385.1 Candidatus Thorarchaeota archaeon
TCACCACTCCAAGTAGGCAGTTGATCATATTGACCCCTTTCAATTGTTGTGAGCCCACTTCGTTCTATGTGGAAATTCTGTGTGATAAATTGAAAACTGTCAGCAACATTGTGACCATATCCATCGGAGATTTCAAGGGTCATGTTGTATACTCCTGCAGGAATATGTCCAGGATTTATCGAAATTGTAGTGGGGTTCCAGTACTTTGAATATGTAAAATCACCAGTTTGAACTGGAATTCCATTGATGTAGAAAGTGTAATTCCCAGGTACCGGATGTTTGTTTCGAAAGTTATAGAATGCCTCCCAAGTTATATTCTCATGCGGGGGTAGACTGACCATATCAGGGTGTGGGTTCAGTATTGGTTCAAATCTGAATCTCTCAAGTCGAAAAGACCCATATGCGTTCTGTGAGTCTTGTGTAATCCTAGCTTCCCAGACAATTTCTTTCTGTTCGTTGACCTCAAGAAATCCGATTGTCCCGGAAAGGTATCCAAAGTCTCCAATACGGTTGCCATTGGGTAAACGATCCGCATCACCCCATCCTGCGCTGTAGTATTCAGAGGAAGCAGTGTAGTACCAAGACTCGTTTGCGGTCATTGTATCTTCATCAATTCTGATTTCAAGAATTCTGGACTGAGGAGTTGAATCCACTTGGCTGTGTAGGTCATTATCGAACAGGATGAATGTATCATTATTCACTGGTTCTACTGAATGCGCATGATAGAACAGCTCATCCCGGGGATTTCCATTGATACTATACAAATCGAAATCGCCATATTCGCCAAGACCCCAAATCACTTCGCTAGAAGAATGATTGATTTTAAAGAAGGTGTTTGTGTTTCGAGAATTGTAGTAGATGATATCATCCTCTGCATCATAGTAAACCGTATTGCTATGGGTGATGTCCCGATAGGAACCACCCATATCGTGGGAGGGGCACCACCAATCAGTGGAGATGAATGTACTTGTGTCTAATTCCCAGACGGTTTCCCCAGTCATTGAGTACTCCCGGATGTAGTCAAAACGATATGCAATATCATCGATTGTCATGTATTTCCATCGAAGTGTGAAGATGGTCTTGTCGTTAGGATTGTATTCAAAATCATGATGTCCAGCAAAACCAAGTATCTGCAGCGAGTCATTACCGAGATGCCAAAGCGCTGCACCCCATTCTGTTCCCACAAGTAGAGTATTGGGATCAATAAACTCAACGGGGCAGTTTGCAGCCCCATGAACTCCAAGATCTTTCTGGGCAAGCACGGTCCCATTCATGCTCATGATCACTGCATTATTCGTTGTACCCAACCCAACCTTGCTAGATTGATATAGATGGAAGAGAGTATTAGTTTCAAACGAGTCAGGTGTATTGAAAATCTCTAGATTCACTGAACTCATATCCACCACTGTACTGGGTCTATGCAGACGCGTTTCTTGCACCAAAATCTGCTCATCACTATGATTAGTCACAGGAGAAAGATACTCATTGGGAAATAATGTTGGCGTGGAGAACCCTATGAGAAGGAATACTATCACAACTGCGTTTGTTATTCTGAATTTCTGTCCCACTGGCACGGACTTCACCAGATTGTCAAATCGATACTCGACTTTCTTCATTTGCAGGATATATTGGTCTTTTCGTTTATCCAGCAATCAACCATATTTTCATACTACACTACGCACACCTTGTTCGCTATCCTTATCAGACGGAGAATATGACTAACAGAAGGGATTCACAAGACTAGGATGATAGGAGAGATGAAATCGTTCAAATCAATTGGTTTTGTTATTGTTGCGTTTTGTATAGCATCACTGGCATCTCCAATAGGCTCAGATAATAGCTCCTTATTGGTCAACCTGGCTCAGAACTCGTTCAATTTGAACGTGGACGCACCAAACAACTCTACACATGTCCAAGTGCTGGAAGACGCAATCAACAGGACATATAACACAGCTGATGCATTTCAAGGGTTGAATCTCATCGAATTACAAGTCTTTCCAACATACGAGAGCACAAACACTCGGGAGGACTATGCAGTGATCGTAGACATGGAGGGCAATGTGATAAATGGATTCTATCAAAATGATAGGTCAGGCCACCTCCAGTTTGTCAATTCGACAACTGTATTTTTTTCAGATGCAGTTTCGGGGAATTTCACTCTTTGGAACATCTATACTAATGAAACAGAATATACTATGGCTCCAAGTGGTCACCATGATTCTGAGTACAATCCAGTGACTGAAACTTTCATGACAATTGTATCAGTAAACGACCAAGGAGATTACAACTGGTCAGGTGATGTACAACCAATTGTCGGAGACGACATTGTCGAGTATGACAAGGATGGGAATGAGATCTGGCGGTGGAATGGCAGCTTGACCTTTCCATTCAATGAAAACGAATGGATGCTCAGGAATGAGAGTCGTCGTGGTGAGATAGATTGGATGCACTCCAATGGGCTATACTGGGATATAGAGGATAATGCGATCTATCTCAGTGTTCGTCATCTAGATTGTGTGGTCAAAGTCGACTATGAAACTGGCGACACAGTTTGGGTTGCTGGGAGATACACTGGTGAAGGTCCCGCACTCACAATGCACAATCTGATGAGTGAAGAAGTAGACACAATTTATTATCACACTCACGCTGTCGAACTCATTGCTCCAAACACACTGCTTCTCTTCGACAATGACTTCTGGAACCTTACAAGGCCGGATCCGTTGTTTGGAATCTCAGGATATGTAGAATTCACCGTTGATGAGAATGCTATGACTGCAACTGAAACTTGGACATGGAGAGCTCCAGAGGAATACTATGCAGACTCGCAAGGAGATACAGCCAGACTTCCAAATGGAAACACGTTGGGAGCGTTCAACCTTAGACCAAGACCCATCGTGACAGAGGTCAACCAGGCAGGCGATATCGTCTGGGAATGGTTCTTTGAACCAACCGATTTTGGTGGTCACACCTATGGATGGGGAGTGAGTGCCAACGGAATCATGAGGTTCTTGGAGGGCCCAGAAATTGCAATAGACGTGGATTCAGCATGGCAAGCACCATCAACACTTACTATGAGTGTCTGGGAAGTTACACAGTTTCGATGGACAACTAACGGGTCAGTCAGAGTCTTTGAAGATGGAGAACTTCTCACTGAAGAGGAGTTCACATTTTTACCTCACTGGCAAGAAACACCACTCTCAATATCACTACCCGGTTTAGCTGCTGGATCACATGAGTTGACCATAGAAATTGAGAACGAGGATGGAATGACTAGTAGTATTGATTTGGGTATCACAATTCCAAGCGATATTCTGCTTTATGGGGCAATTATTGGGGGCGTTGCTGTCGTCCTAGTTGTCGTCTTGTATTTCTGGATTAAGAAGAGATAGGATCGTCTAAATGGGGGATTACTCCAATCCCCCTTTCTAAATTTCAGAGGAATCCAAAACAAATTGATTATCATGTTATGGAGAGGTCAGCACTATTCGGAGTAGTAGTACTACTAGGTTGATTTCCAAGTTCCGACCACCAACATACATTTTCGCAGTGACGCCAGATGAACGGATTGCTAGACGTTTGAGACTTCTATGGGGAGTCTGTCCAATTAGACATGAACAAGACCTAGAGAGTGTTGATGACATGGTTAGAGAGTCTACTAGACTTGCTTATGAGAAGGGACTCGTTGGCAAAGACAAGGACATAGTGTTTACCTCAGGAGTCCATATGATTCCAGGCAGGACTAATGTTGTAGGCGTGTTCCAAGTCAAAGACTTGGTTGATTAGATATGTTGGATTACCATTCTTTCGAGTGAATAGAAGGTAGTTGAAAAAGAACTCTGATTCTTGTTCTATTAGTGGTTTTGTTTTTCTGGATTAAAGAGAAATGATAATTGAGAGATTCTACTGGAGATTTAATGCCTATATTAGGAAATCTTTTTCAATACAGCAATAATCTGCGTGACTATATAGTGTCAGTTATGGAGGATATTGATCATGATTACTAACATCGTTGTAGTTGGGATGGGATATGTTGGAATTCCCATTGCTGCACTTTTCGCAGATGTTGAGAAGGTCAATGTAATTGGTCTGCAGAGAAGGTCAACTCGTTCAGGATGGAAAATTGATGTATTGAACAAAGGTGAGTCGCCTTTTGGAGGTGTTGAACCTGGTCTAGATGAGCTAATTGAGCGGGTTGTAAAGAAGGGTACTTTCAAAGTAACTGAAGATAATGAAGTTCTTAGAGATGCGGATATCATCCTGATTGATGTTCAAACACCAACAGATTCCCAAAATATGCCTCAATATAGTTCTCTACGCGAAGTAAGTAAGAATATTGGCCATAGAATCAAGAAAGGAACACTTGTGATTGTGGAGTCGACTGTTGCTCCAGGAACAACACAACATGTAGTTCAAAGAATCATAGAACAGGAATCACAGCTTACAGGAGGTGTGGATTTTGATCTAGCATTCTCATACGAACGTGTAATGCCAGGGAGATTGATTGATTTCATAGTGAATATGCCAAGAGTCGTTGGCGGAATCACTGCTAGGAGTACAGAGAGAGCTGTTGAAATTTACTCAAAAATCGTGAAAGAGAAAATTTTCATAACAAACACACTAACTGCGGAGCTGGCGAAGACAATCGAGAATGCTTACAGAGATGTGAACATCGCTTTCGCAAACGAGATGGCTCTTGTTTCAGAAAGCCTCGGCGTGGACATCTTTGAGATTATTGAATTAGTAAACGCCAGAAAAGACAGACACATGCACATTCCCGGTGCTGGTGTTGGAGGTCATTGCTTACCAAAAGATCCTTGGTTACTAAGATTTGGACTCTATGAGTATGGCACTTGGAAAATTGAACCAGAAATTATTTCACTTTCTAGACGAATCAACAATCATATGCCCGTACACATGGCGGATTTAGTTGAGAATGCGCTTCATGCTAAAAATGTATCAATACAGGATGCGACAGTTGCTATCCTTGGAATTGCTTACCTTGAGAACTCAGATGACACAAGGAATACTCCAGCTGCGGTTCTATCAGCTGCACTTCAAAGTCGAGGAGCTAATGTTCGATTGCATGACCCATATGTGAAGGAATGGGAGTTTAGTCCAAATAAGATTGAAACAGATATTATGAAGGTTGCAAGAAATTCAGATTGTCTTGCGCTTGTAACAAAACACGATCAATATTACAAAATTGATTTTGATGCATTAAGAAGTGTAATGAAGACACCTATTATTGTAGATGGTCGGAATGTCTTTGAAACAAAATCTGTTCTTGACAAAGGATTTGAATATCGGAGTATTGGAAAAAAAGGTGTTCAGAAAATCTAAGCGTCATATATGGGGGTCAAAGAGTCCACTAGACTTGCATATGAGAAAGGACTCGTTGGCAAAGACAAGGACATAGTCTTTATCTCAGGCGTACATATGATTCCGGGAAGGACAAATGTTGTAGGCCTGTTCCACGTCAAAGACTTGGTTGATTAGATAAGTTTGATTGCCATTCTTTAGGATGAGTTGATAGTGCATTGGTTCTTCGATAAGAATTCAAAGCCCAGTACATTTTTAACACCTACAGTTTCTGCGCGTTTGGAAAAGTCTCATGAGAACATCTATCGTCGTACCAATGTGGAATGAGGAGTCATGGGTAGAACAGGCATATAATCAAATCAAACGCGCAATTCAACAATACAGAATAGATGCACAGATTGTCTTTGCTACCGATGGTTGCACAGATCGTACGGTTGAGATTATTAAGGGATTGCAAAGGAAGGACTCATCCATTATTCTCCTTAATGACAGGAGAAAACTCGGAAGAGGTCTTGCGGTAACTAAGGCTTTTCAAAAACTCGACACTCCTTACTTGGTGTATATGGATGGAGACCTTGCAACAGATCTGTCCCACCTTCCAAAACTGATCGAGTATCTCGATAAAGGTGCAGACGTTGTGACTGGTTCCAGGTGGGTCAAGGATGCAAGGTGTGTCAGAAAACAGAGACGAAAATGGTTCAGTCGTATTTACAACCTTATGGCCCGAATTCTGTTTCGATCAAAAATAAAGGATCATCAATGTGGATTCAAAGGCTTTAATCGGAGTACAACCCGAACTCTCCTGGGTTCAGTCAAATCGAGGGGATGGTTCTGGGATGCCGAGATTCTCATCAGAGCGCAAAGGATGGGCCTTAGAGTCTTCGAGTTTCCAGTCAGTTGGAGGGATCGGTCAACAAAAGCCTCCAAGGTCAGTCTCTGGAGAGACGCTAGAAACATGGGAATGGAACTCGTAAGACTTCGCATCGATCTGTTACCTGAGGGCTTTTTCCAGGTTATATCGTTTGCAATGGTAGGAGTCAGCAATACAGCAATCTCACTGACTACATTATTCATTTTAGAGAACACGATTGGTCGGGGCTACTGGGGATACTATTTTGCATATGCGCTGGGTATTATCAATAGCTTCATCCTGAATAGGAGATTTACCTTCAAAGAACGTGGAATAACTAAGAGAACCTATAGTCAGTTTGCTGGATTCGTTGCGATGTATATTGCTGCTCTGGTCATCTACTCAGAAACAGCGAGATTTCTAGAGGTCTTTCTTGGATTGTTCTATTTGGTAGCAGCTGTTATGGCTACAGTAGTGGAATTCGTCTTCACCTTTACAATGTCTAAGCTTGCAATCTTCAGAAAATCAAAGCAGCAGAGAAAAGAGTGATATGTGGAACCCCTACTTCAAGTCTATACAGATTCGGTATGGGAAATTCTATGGTCAAAACAAAACAGGTCAGAGATCACTACGATACCATAAGTGATGACTACGAGTCACAAGATCCGACCATAGGTAAACGACTCAGAAAGATTCTATCTCATGTAGACTTTGGTGAGAAGACGGTTCTGGATGTTGCGGGTGGTACAGGCTATATTGGTCAGAAGATAAAGCAGATGGGTGGCACGTATATCAACATCGACATATCTACGGGTATGTTGAGTCTTGCAAAAGAAAAGTTATCTGCAATGAGAGGGGACCATCTTTTAGTTCTCAGCGATGTGCACAACATTCCCCTGAGAAGCAACATAGTGGATGTGGCTCTGGTTTCGGAAGTTTTGGAACATGTCCAGAATCCTGCACTTGTACTCAGAGAGGTCAATAGGGTCTTGAAACCAGATGGGAAGGTCATTGTAACCAATCCAAATCCATTCTGGGCACCCATTCAGTTTGTAGCTGAGAAAGTGAAATACAAAGCACCAGAAGGACCACACACCTACATCTTCCACAGGGCACTTATGAGAACCATACAACTGGAGGGATTTTCAATCAACACCGTTGATATCGATTTCATGCCTTTTGACCGGGGAATTTGGAGATTACTTGAAAGCTCATTAAGAGGGACTATTCTAGACAATCTAGCTTTGAAACACTACATTATTGCAACGAAGACATAGAGTATTCAAAGTACTTCATAGAGATAGATATCCCAAGCAGAGTTTATGTCCTGATAGAGACCATTGAACTGAAGATTATTAGCTGCGTAGTTTGTGATGCTCACAGCAGAGAACACATACGATACATTCATCTCATTCATCGCAGTCGTATTCAAATCCAGATTGTTAATGACCAGACCACTATCTTTTGTGCAATAGAAATTCAATCCTAGCTCAGCTGTCAGAACATAACAGCGACTCCCAAGATTATCAAAATAGTTTCGAATATACGAATCTTTGGCGAGTTCATAGCCAATTATATTTCTAAACCGATGTTTGTATTCGAGGGGATAGTTATTCAAGTACCCGTCGAGTGTATAGAATCCATTGAACTGTGAAACAGACGGATGAAAGCCTATGTTGATGATTCTGTAGGACTCCTGTGGCAAACCTATATCATCCGCAATCTGTTGGAACAAATCTACTGCATGAAACTCTTGATACGTGATGCTCCGATGATTAGCCACTTGTGTGGAGGTGTTTTCCCAGCTAGTCGAGAGCAGCACGAATAATTGAAGCAAAATCAAAACAAGAGCAATAATCTTCCCATACTCGATTCCTCTGAAATTCACACTCTTACTAATCAAATTGAGCGATATTGCAAACAGCAAGTACCAAAGTAGTGGATGTAGCCAATGTACTCTTGAGAGCTGAATCGTTCTTAGAATGAAGAATTGTTCTTTCATTGGTGTCCAAAACTCGTACGACCATAATCCGAACC
>JBHLRQ010000137.1:0-8067 GCA_048882385.1 Candidatus Thorarchaeota archaeon
TTTCTTCACATTCTCATGTCGGAATGCAATCAGTCTGATATTTTCCCACCCATTTTCATAGGCAATGGGGGGTATCAAAAGAAGACTGGGGTCGCTGAGATAGCTCTGGACAGTACCAGGTCCTCCGCAGGAACACATCTGCGTGATGACATGTGTGTTTGCACCATTGTGTATCTCGTCAACAATCTTTACAGCCTTTGTCATATCATCACGAATACGGTAGTAGTCTTCCTGTTTCTGTAGAATCAGTTCCATTATGTCATGTTTGTCATTACACCACTGGAAGATCTTGACCGAGGGATTGTCTTTTGTAATCTCACTGAGAGGATTTTCATACCTAGCTCTAAACACAACTTCGAACAATGACATACTTTGGACTGTGTGTGTAAGCATATATTAACTATACCGACATATGTCGGGAGAATACAATGATTTAGAACACGTGTTCAAAATCTGTTCATTCTTATAGCCTCCCTTCTAATGGGACAAGCGGGTCAATGTATTAGAATTGTCAGTGAATAGTATGAGTGTGGAGCTCCTATGAGTCCCACAGACTCACTTTTTTCCTGTGATCAACTCATCATAAATGTCCACAAGTTGATTTGCATACTGTTTGATGTCATATTTCTCTTTAACAGATTTGAGAGCATTACTTGCAATTCGTCTTCTGAGCTCACTGTCTTTCATAAGCAGCTCAACGGCATCAGCAAGAGCTGTAACATCATCCGGAGGCACTGCAATTCCATCATAGTTATGCTTCACAATCTCTCGTGGACCAAATACATCCGTAGTCAAAACAGGAACTCCACAGGCCATTGCTTCGACTATAGAGAGTCCAAATGGTTCTTGTCTTGAAGGATAGATGAAGACCCTACTCTTGTTTATCAGAACAGGAACCTTTTCTGTTTCAACCACTCCCAAGTATTCTACCATAGATGACACACCTCTCTCATCAAACTCGCTGAATAGCCAATCCTTGAGTGATCCTTCGCCTGTCATCATCATCTTGAGGTCTGGTAGCTTCGACTTTAGAATGGACAACATTTCCGGAAACAAATCAACAGATTTCATTGATTCCAGACGCCCCATGAATGCTAAATCCCACTGTTTCTCTATATCTGGTAGTGGTCTGAAGACGGAGAGGTCTATCCCACTATAGATTGTACGAACTTTTTCATGAAATTCTGATTCCAGATGTTTTTTGAGAGCCTCAGCAACATTTTCGCTAACTGCAAAAACTGAGTCAAATGCGAAGAATGAAACAAACTCGTCATAGTCGGTCGTTTCTATTCCATCTGGTAAAATGAGAGGTTTTGGCAAACCATGAACGGTCACGACTACAGGAATCTTCAGTTCTGAAGACGTGCGCAAGTTCAGAATTACTCTGTTGAAGATAACATAGGTACTGTGGGCATGAATGATGTCTGGCTGAAGACTTCTGATCAACATAGCAAGCTGATCTGTGAGAATATGCACATTCTCAACAATATCTGAGGATTTGAACATTGTATCGACTACAACTTCTCTCTCATCCTCAGGTAATGCATAGAATTCCCATTTTCTAGCCTCAAGCAGATTACCAGTCAAGTGAAACAGTGTGTAGTACTGTTTCCTAATTGACTCTGGGGCTTCTCTGTTGGGTGCTTGTGTAACAACAAATGACTCGTGCCCTTCTGCTTTCATTGCCTTCGATACATAATGAATTAACGATTCATATCCTCCAAGACCGGCAGGATTAAGGCTGTCACATAAATGGAGAATTTTCATTGTACTACAATAAGAACTGCGTGACCATCTAATCTATCTAGCTGTTGGTAAATGAATGAATGAGAGAGCTGATGAATTGAAAGACCCTGCGCTTGTTGAACTACCCGCCAGTGTGCGAGACCGTGATGTCTTCCATGACAAAGAATGTCGAGTATTCGTGGTTCTGGGGAATATTCAGCCATCAAATCGTATTCTCTCCTTTCTCAAGTATGTGCCTGACTCGTCTGGTGAATGGGTTTCTGGAGATGTTCGATACAAGCGAATCTTCTGGGGAAGTGTAACCTCTACAGTTGAAGGAATGGATATCCTACCACACCACTATCTCGTCAAAGACAAACACTTTGGTACAGAGCTATTGGAACCGCCCCGAGAGAAGGTTTCTAAGTACTTCAAGCCCGAGCTAAGGTTGAAAGAGATACTTGAAGAAGGTCCCAAGGACTCACTTGAAGAACTTGTTCATCGTGGTGCTACTACCCTTCATGATGCATTAGAAGTTTCATTTGACAATATTGGAGTTGCAGGGAGTATTCTCTGGAAAGGTCATGATCCGATTCGTTCTGATATAAACATGAACATCTATGGTTTCAAAAATTCTTGGAAACTCTACAATAACTATGAAACCATCACAGAAAAAACAGAAGGCACCCGACTACGAGAACTTCCTGACTGGCAACATGCAATATCAAGGGTCCACAAAAGAGTGCCAATCATGAAATTTGAAGACTTGAACAATCTGTTCATTCGTCGAAAGGCTCTCTGTTTGGACTCTGTCTGTATAGGAATCACTCCGATACTCTTGCCTGAAGAAACCCCCATTCAGCATGGTAGTGAGTATTATACCTCGCTGTTTGCAGACCCCATAACAATAACAATGAATATTGAATCAGTTGATTATGGTATCTTTCATCCTGCAATCTACGAAGGTCATTCTGAACCCTTAGATGTCATTGATGGTGCTCGTGTCGACCGAATACTTGTATACGATGGAGCCTTTGGTGGCCTCCTCAAACCTGACGATCGAGTAGAAGTCGCTGGAACTCTCCAGAAAGTGATTCGGGGTGATGAAACCCTCTACCAAATCATGGTTGGAACTAAGACCGGAGCAGGAAAGGAGTTCATCCGTTTCTGTTCCTAATGTATTATCGCAAGTATCTTAGGTTTCCGAGTATGCACACAGAGTGATGTCATCAAAGAAACCATTCCTGAAAATTCCAGTAAACGAAGGAGAACGAATTAGGAAGGTCCTACTAGAACATGACTATCTGGATACAGGTTATAAGATAGTGTCCCAGCATGATGACCTATACTTTCCATTACGACAAGAACTGTCAAGCGATAAAATCCTTGAAATCACTGGTCCAATTGATTATGATACAGGTGATATGGAGTTTGAGAGTGCTCTTCACGGTCCGCGTACACTAATAGAGGCGCTTGAAGAACATCTTGATGCAAATATACTTGATTTAGTTCCTCGTGCATATGACTTGATAGGTGACATCGCAATCATTGAGATTCCCGAAGAATTGTTGGAATATTCTAATTTGATTGGAAGGGTCTTCCTGGAGGTTCACAAGAACTTCTCAACAGTTCTTGCTAAGCGTGGAGCTATCTCTGGGACAGCCCGTACTAGAAACTATCACTACTTGGCTGGAAAAAATAAGACAAAAACAGTCCACCTAGAGTATGGATGTCGTATTGCTGTCGATGTAGCAAAAGCCTATTTCAGTCCGCGATTGTTAGAGGAACACCATAGGATAGCCCAACTAGTGCAAGATGGCGAGTTTGTTGTAGACATGTTCTGTGGTGTCGGACCATTTCCAATTCATATCGCAAAGAAATGTAAAGCGCATGTTGTCGCCATTGATATCAATCCTGAGGCGATTAATCTTCTCAGAGAGAGCATGAAGATGAATAGCTTATTGGGCACAATCGAGCCAACTGTTTCAGACGCAAAGACTTACACATCAACTAGTAGGAAATCAATTGCCGACCGTGTTATCATGAATCATCCTTCTGGTGCTTTCGATTTTGTATCTGATGCATGTCATATCTTGAAACCAAATGGAGTGATACATTACTATGACTTCATTGGGGGTGAAAATCCTGAAGATGAAATCATGAATAAAATCATTAAACTCGTTGAAGAATCAGGTAGGTCGGTTCTAGATGTCAGTCTGATTCGCCGGGTTCGGGATAGTGCTCCTTACGAATACCAGATGGTGACAGACTTGATTATTCAGTAGAGAAAATCAGCTCACAATTCATTTCAGCTGCATTATCTTTCAGTTTCTCTACAAATTCACGATTCAGATCTGATGCAGCCTTGTCTGCATTGACCATGAGAGTACGTTCACATTCATAGGAACTTTTTCTCGCAACCATACTTTTGGAATCTGAATAAGTCAATCCATGCCCTCCAGTTCCAGTCACTTCTTCAACCAACCCTTCTACACTCATTTTCAGTACAATCGTTGTCGTTTCCAACAAAGCAAGTTGCTTGATCTCATCATCAAGCTCATTTAGGGTCAAGCTTGCACAAACTCCTACGATGCACGATCCCTGCTTAGTGAGAAAGTTCTCTGAAGTCAACTCGATTGTTGTCTTATGGTCGCCAATGACGTTTTGATGTCCATATGCTTTGAACTGGATGCTTCGCATGGTTTTTTATGAATGCACAACCTCAATATCATTGATTCGCATGTCCGAGGACCATTTCAGGAAGGATTTAGACAATCTGGTACGCAGACTCAGGAATAATGGCTACATCAAGACGGATGAGATGGAACGAGCGATTAGGGCCGTTCCGAGAGAGGAATTTGTTCGACCCGAATCTAGGAGTCATGCATATCGCGACTCACCATTGCCAATCGGTCTTGGTCAGACCATCTCTGCACCACATATGTGTGCCATTATGTGTGAGAGCCTAGCATTAAAACCAGGTCTCAATGTGCTAGAGATAGGTGCAGGATCAGGATACCATGCGGCCTTGTGTGCAGAACTTGTTGCTCCCAGAGGTTCTAAGAATCCGGGTCATGTGTATACGATTGAGATTGTTGCTGGTCTCATCAAATTTGCCCGTGACAATCTTGAACGGACTGGGTATAGCGACAGAGTCACACTGATTCATGGGGATGGAGGCGTCGGTTTACCAGAACAGGCTCCCTTTGACAGAATTCTTGTTGCTGCTGCAGCACCCTCTGTTCCACAACCTCTGATAGATCAACTAGCACTTGATGGTGTTATGTTGATTCCCATCGGCTCAAGGGGATTTTTCCAAGAACTTATGATGGTTGAAAAGGATGCAGACGGAAGAGTAACCCAGAAACGTTGGGGCGGAGTGGCTTTTGTTCCATTGACTGGAAAATATGGCCACTAGATTAGGTCGCCATATGTAATGGTACTACAACAAGTGTAATTTCGTCATCATCACTAAGATTCAAGGTATTTCTGATATTTACAGGTGCAACAACCTCTAGAATCTCCTCACTGTGGTGAGTTCGTTGTGCAATAACAATTGCAGCTTCTATTTTCTTGTTCACCTTTACACGATAACAAATAACATCACCAAATGTCCGTCCCTTGTAACTGAACCCACTGACAACTAGAGGAGTTGTATTCTTCATTCTACTAATGGCTTTACGAGACTCTTCATCTACAATCTTTACATTTAGCGTTCCAAGATGGGGCTTGAAACCAAGTGCAGACCGTAGTTTTGATGAATAGATCTCTACGTAGTATGCACCCTCACCCAGTCCAGTGACAATACGTCCTTCAATGACAATCTCGTCTTCTGGTGGTGTGAATGCAATCTCAAGGTTGGTCAAGATTTGTAGCAATTCATTCCGTCCTCTGTCTGTAATTTGAAGAAGCATTCCCTCAGCTGTGTGGATCCTGCTCACATAACCTTCCTCGACACATTGAGCAATGCGTCTAGAAGCTGTCTGCTGACTAACGTTCAATATTTGCCCTAGCTCTCGAGTAGTGAGTATGGTCTTGTTATGAATAGCCCCTTTATTTGCCAGTGTATACAACGTGAACCAAATATCTGGTATGACCAAATACAATCCTCCTCTCAGCCCTTCAATTTTTCCTCAAACCCATTAAGCTTGGACATAAGCCTACTCTGACCAAAGGCTCTTGTGATATCACCACGCGTACGCTCAATAAGACCACGTGCAACATCACACTTTCTTCTCAAATCCGGTACCAGCGCGTTTGGATAATCAAAAGTCTGTAATTCCTCAAGTATCTCCTCCATGAATGATAGGAGTTTTTCTGCGCGATCTAGTCGTTCGTTACGTAACAAATCGAGGGATGCTCTTCTTAACTCACCCACGGCATCTGCAAGACCATTGAGATATGCCCTGACTGGGATACTATGCTCATCTGGTGGAGAGAATTTCCCCTGTTCTATAATCGAAAGTAGATTTGACGCCTCAGCCAGCTCCTGATATGCCACATCAAGATTTCTGGACCTTGAAACAAAATCACTCTTAGACATCTCCAATTTTGCTTGTTCTACGATTTTGTTTGCTTCAGAAATCAATTTCTTGGCTTCTTCGAACTCCTCCCGATGCACTAGCTTGATAGCCTCACTGCATTTCCGAACTGCTCCACGAGCAAGAGGGAGAGTCTTCTCACGGACTGTGTCATCCTCATCAATTTCATCCCTTAGCGACTTGAGTATCTCTGAAAGTTTCATCTCATTCTCCCTCGACTCATTCATAGCTTCTTTATTTGTTTGCTGCGTGATAGCAATACGACCCTACTCTCGACTTGTTCATCAGTCAAATAGTATCCAGTCAAGGAAGCTATCTTCTTAGAAAATGCACGTATCTCTCTCTGTGACGGTGCATTGGTCTTATCAAGACGATCTCTGGAAGATCCAAGAAACATGTAGCCCTTGACTTCAACAAAATCTGGTTCCCCGGTTTCGATGAGTTTAGAGTATGCATGTGGATCATGCATGTTGCGATTCGCCACCATTGTCAACCTGTTTACGGTTCTACAATCTAAAGATTGCAGTAATTCTTGTGTTTCTAATATGTACTCCCACCCATTCCTAATACCTGGTCTACATAGTGACTTGTATGTTGCTTCATCAGGAGCCGCTAGTGTTACATAGAGTTGACTTGGTAGAGTCATGGTCTTGAGAACATTAGGTTGCGTACCGTTTGTCACTAGGAATGAGGTCATGTTCCTACTGTGTATCTCATCAACCAATTCACTTAGGTATGGATAGAGAGTTGGTTCGCCTGCAAGTGAAATGGCAACATGTTTTGGATCTCTTGCCTCATTGTATGACTTCTCTGAAACACGTGCCCCGGCCTTTGGATTATACCCTCCAAGTGTTCTGAGATTTGCCATAAGTACTGCATCCATCAGTTCCTTTACTGGAATGACATCGGTTTCATTGACGACAAGTTGATTCCATGATATTCCAATGTCAGATGGAGTTACACGCCAACAAAAATCACAGTTTTGCGTACACTTGTCTACTACTGGAGTCATCTGCAGACAACGATGTGATTCAATTCCATAGAATTTTTGCTTATAACATACATCCCAATTGAGAAGGGCTTTTTTCTGCCATTGACATGCCTTGTAAGCTCCTCTCTTTCCAAGGATGTGATACCCCTGTTTTTCGAGCTTTTCGCTCAATTCTGATGGCATATCCGAACTCAAACTGAATCGAGGCTGACTCTATTGTATTTCTTATCAGCGTTTGGCAATGTCCATAACTGACCTGTTTCAATCTCGCGAAGCAAGATTTTCAGCCAACATTTCTTGAGTACTCCATGAACCTGTCAAGAGTTTTTTTCTTGAAAGTTCACCAAGACGTTTCCGACTTTCCTGATCGAGTCTTCCCGGAGGCATTCTCTCAAACGCACTTCCTGGCAGTGGCATAAAGACATGACCATGTGTCTTGGCTCCCATCTCAACCAGTGAATAACAGAGCTCTATACTCTCATGCATCTCCTTGGTTGTTTCTCCAGGAAGTCCAAAAATCATGTCAACATGAGGAACAAACCCATAATCAAGAGCAGTTCTTACTGCGTCCATGCCTTCTTCAACAGTGTGATGACGGTTTATTATTCTGAGCACTCGATTACTACCAGATTGAAGTCCAATCTGAAGTGTCTTGTTTGCTACATAACCCCTCATTATCTCAAGGATTTTACCAGTGACAAATTCGGGTCTGACCTCCGAGGGAAATGAACCGAAAAAGACCTCCTCCAATCCCTCCACTTTAGAAACCTCTCTCAACAGTGTTTCAATCTTATCAGATTCGACAGTTCT
>JBHLRQ010000138.1:0-8049 GCA_048882385.1 Candidatus Thorarchaeota archaeon
TCGATTGTAAAATGATTCTCGGTTCAAAAAGTCAATTATGATTGATGTTCATCAATTAGCTCATCTCTAAAATCAGGAAAATAGATCCACTCTGGGACTATCATCTGATGTGTGACTTCAGTGTCTTCGAACAAAGACACCAGCTCAGATCGAATTGGAGCTACCTGATTGACTGAGTCGACTACAAAAGCAAGCATGAGCTCAGGTTGACTCGCCATCCTGAAACTAATCCAATAGGTTTCACCGAATTTCTCTCGAATCGTCTGCTCTAATTCGAAATGTTCCATTTGAACAATCAGAGGAGTCCTCATCATTAGCATAATCACAAATCTTCGCGAAGTCGCTGCAGGATTTATCTGAATAGTTTCCTCGATGAGGTTGTGTTTTCGCATGAATACCAGACGTTTTCTAACAGTGGGTACTGACGAACCGATGTCCGATGCAATATCACCCAATGATTTTCGTCCATCCCATTGAAGTGACTTCAAAATTCTCCAGTCGATCTTCTTCAAGTCCTCAATACCTTTTGACAGACTCCTATCAATTGGGCTGGGAGGGGCGACAACAGGATATGCTTGAGCACTTCTGACAAGAATTGAGGATTGAAGATGACTCAGAGCTTGACTGAGCTCATCATTTGTCCTATAGACTGCAATTGCAAATCCTTGTAGCTCATAACCTACACCTAGAGCCATGATCAAAGGATGAATACCTAGAGCTTTAAGATCATCGGATTTTGTATCCATCTCAATATCAAGTGTAATGATCGCAAAATTAGCATGTAATATATCGAGAGGTAGTTGTACGACGAAGTTGACAATCACTCCTTCCTCAACAAGAGTTTCTATCCTGTTCTTTATAGTTGTTAGGGAAACATCAAACTTCTCAGCCAATTTTGAGAATGAGATTCTGCATTGATATGAAAGTTCATTCAAAATAAGCCGGTCCAAGGCGTCCATACGAGTTTCACACCATTTTTTCAGAATCTAAAGGAGGTGCTACAGAATCTGAAAAGGTATCTTATAATTTAGGTGGATTTCTTCAACCACCGGTTGCCAATGTTTCTTCTATCTTTTCTTCATGTCAAGTCCTGAATTAACACTAACGGTGAATTTCGAAATGAAGAAAATCGCAATTACAGTTGAATCAGATCCTGATGAGGATCGAACAAGTGCTACGAATATAATTGGCAATCACATTAGAAGACATCCAGTTGTCTATTACACTCTAGTGGCCTATCTTATACCGTGGATTGGCAGTCTCTTGATTGCAGGTCCCAAATATCTGAATGGCGAGATTGTTACTCTCCTTGACGGGATGTACATGTGGTTGACAATGCTTGCAGGTCCATCTATCGCAGGGATTTCCTTAACATACATCGTTGATGGGCGCGATGGGCTCAGTGACCTTTTCTCACGAATGAAACGGTGGAGAAATGGTTTCTCATGGTATGGTATTGCACTGTTGCTTCCACCTGTCCTAATCCTATTCGTTCTCGTGACTCTATCAGTCCTGGTTTCTCCAGTTTATACCCCGGGATGGTTCTTGTTTGGCGTCATTCTTGGTATGATAACGGGCTTCTTTGAGGAGATTGGATGGATTGGATTTCTGTATCCAACACTGAAAGCAGACAGGAGTTCATACAATGCTGCAATTGGAGTTGGACTGATACATGGAGTCTGGCATCTCATGGCCGCAATTCTTGGATCTAGTCAGTTTCTAGGAGCCTACTTCATTCCATATTTTGTTTCAATGTGGATGATTGCTATGACAGCAATGAGAGTGCTTCAAGTCTGGGTCTACACTAATACCAACGAGAGTGTCTTGATGATACAGTTGATGCACGGAAGCTCGACTGGATTCCTGTTGGCTCTTACTCCAGTAGTTCAATTACCTGCAACTGAAACTACCTGGTTCTTTGTTTACGCTGTGGTTCTATGGATTGTTGTTTCAATCGTCATACGGAGATATGGACAATTCTTGACAAATGGTGTGAAGAGCCCATAAGTTTGACTTAATTTTCGGGAGAGGTCGTACCCCTCTCCATTTTTTTTTCAATTAATGGTCGACACGAACTCGTCAACCAAACTGATGAATAGGTCAGGATTGTAACTATGGATTACATGCTCTGAATCGATCCGTTTGTAATGCATAGCTGGAGCAAGTGCTCTCGCTCTTGCAGCATCGTCATCATCCATAGCACCAGAAAGACCATAGTCCGGATGTCGTATCCAGTTTGCATGAAGGAGAATCATTGGGCACTCAGCACGTTTCAATGCATCAGCATGATCAAGACCCTCGTATATCCGACCATCAACCCAAGCCTGTGAGAAGTCTGCATCAAAATCGACCAGAATATCAACCAAAATTCCTAAACGACCAGGCAACCAAGGTTTGCCTCGGAGTTTTTGTGACGCACGGATTATGAATGAGATGAAGTAGGCTGCTGAACGAGGTACAGAACGAACCTTACCATCTGGAAGGGGTCTCTCGACCTTCGTGAAGAGTCTTGCAAGTCCTGAGATGCTTCGTGACTCATGGAGTTCCTTGCTCATTTCGACAGTTGTCTGCAGAACATGATAGACATGGTTGTCCTCTTTGATTCGGGGCCAGTCAGCTGAGAAAAGCGGCGGGTCCTCCATGATGATACCCTTGACAAGATCAGGTCTGTTTGCAGCCAACCAGAGGGCAATGAGGCCTCCTGAAGAGTTACCAGAAATTATCGCGGGGTCTTGTACAACAGCTTCGATAAACGCAGTCATGTCTCTTCCTATAGATGTGAATGTGTAATCACCTGTCGCCCAATCGGATTTTCCGTGCCCTCGAACATCGACAGCATAGACATGATATTTTTCAGATAGTGGAGATAGGACTTTTTTGTAGTTGGTCCAATCAGCCCCTTGACCGGGGATTAGAATAAGAGCAGGTCCATTTCCAGATCCAACAACATAGTTGATTTCTAGTTCGCCTGTGTCGAATTTCTTCTCTTCGAAGTCGTCCATGCTAAGTATACACACCTGAATGTTTATAAAATTTCATTATTATGCAAATTATGCAAAATATGATAATAGTAGAGGAGCGATATGATTAGTGGCCGAAGAAAAGTTCAATCAGATTAGAACATCCTTCATTCAGACCCTTGAGGACATGGTCAAATTCCGTGGTAACGATCCAATGATTGCCAGAATATATGCGATGATAGTGCTTTCTCCAGAACCCCTCACACAGGAACGGATTGCTGAAACCACTGGCTACTCAAGAAGTCAGATATCACGCTATCTCGCTAATCTCGAACAACGACAGATGATAACCAAAGACTCCATGCCTGGCTCCAGAACTCAGCTATATGGGGGAGAAACAATCCCATTTCTTGATGGTTTCCTTTCCGGAATGGAGGCGGCCGAGAGATTCCTCAAGAGTAGATTGGAAGTTATGGATCACATTCTTGATGCATGGAAGACACTTCCAAAGGATGTCAAAGATAGTGCTGAAGGGAAAAAGCTGAAAGAAGTCGTTACAGTCTTTTCCGCATGGTTTGGGAGCTATCTTGACCTTCTTGCTGAGTTCAACCAGAGATTTAATGAGAGATTGAAGAAACTAGAAAGAGATCTATTGCTCATCAAGTTCTAACTATCAGCTTGAAACAGAAATTAAGACAACTAGCTATTTTGATAGAACAGGACTAATCAACTCACAGGCACCATAATTGTAGACTCTCATTCTCTTGCCCTTTAGAGCACCAATGAGTGTAAGATTAGCTTTCTGAGCGAATTTGACTCCAGCATCAGTAGCGACTGCAAAAGAAACAAGCAAGGGGATTGAGGTCCATGCACATTTACTAACGATGTCTGCGGTCAGGCGTCCTGAACTAATCATTAGACATTCGGTCAGATCCATATTCTGCTGAACAGCTGATCCTATTGTTTTATCAACAGCGTTGTGACGCCCAAGATCCTCCGCAATTACATAATTGTTGTCGGCAATATTGTAAAGAAGTGCACCATGCATGGCACCTGTTTTCTGGCGTCCAGTCTGAGATTCTCGCAATAGAGCAGTAGTTTCAAAAATCCGGCTGAGGTCCACTTCGATCTTTTTTGTTATTGAAGGAATTCCATCTGCAGTCCTGAGTTCCCTCAGAACCTCTGGAGCATTGCACTCAGTCCCAATGAATCTCCGAATCTGTGAAAATCCTCTGTCCACCTTTGGGATGACTCCATCTTTCACGTTGATATGACATCTATTTGCGGAGTATCTTACAGCACGGATATCTTCAAACGATTCAATGATACCAGTGGAAAGGAGATGACCGATTGCCAGTTCTTTCTCCATTCCAGGACTGCATACAAAGGTGGCGAGAAACTCCTTGTTAAGACGGACCTCCAAGGCGGTTTCGATGGCTATGAGATCATCTTCCTCATATGCACCATCAGTACTCACCTTCTGGGTTGGTAGGGATCTGTACAAACGCATATTCAAACCTGCGGTCAAATTATTCCAACTCGTAATAAAGTTCACAGTGGCTAATCTATCTCATCTTTCATTTGTTGATAACCTGAATCAAATTGATCTGAACTAAGAATCACCATGTCTTGAGGAAAGCTCTGATCCCAAGAAGACGCTTTCTTCTGAAAACAGAGCACGCGTTCATAGTATGGTTGTGGGCGGTGCAGTAGTGAATTGAAACCAGAATACTGGATCGGTCCACATGTAGCCACGATATGAGCCAAAGGTTGCTATGAGATGCAGACTATCTAAGACAAGACCGGATCTGAATACTGGGCCAGGAATACCTGATCCGCCGATCGAGTCGGACTTGTCACCCCATAATCCACTATATCTCAACCATCCTTGGTTGGTTATTAACTCAAGTGAGTATTGAGACATTTCCTCTCTAAGATAGATCCCTAGTGGTGTGAACCGACTGGCATGTCCTCCAACACCCACATATACGACAGGATGAGTATCGGAATCTATAGTAAGGGAACCCCAGATCCATCCACTTTTCTTTATGTGATTATGCCAAGAATATCCAGCATACATCGGTACTAGTGCATCTATATCCTGAGCGCCTTGGGCGGGTAATATCAGCTGAATCATCTCCCAGTCGCCCTCGTGATTGTTTATCCAGTCATTATAAAGGTAGAAGAACCAGTATTGTATCACTATGACTTCTCTGTAACTTGTGAACACATGCGCGTAGATTTTGAGGTTGTCTGTTGAAGTGTCTTGGTTGTGATAAGTATCATTAAGGTCTAGGTAGTAGGCTGGTCCAATGTAGTCAGTCAAGTTTTCAGGGGTAGGTGAATATATCACTGGATTATCAGCGTCATCCATTAGAACAGCATTATCGAGGAACTCACTTATGTCCCGAGGATGCCAGGTTTCTAACACATCAATATATAGCTGAGGTAAGAATTTCTCTGCCAATTCCATCTGTTCCTGGTAAGAAAGCTCATAGTCGATGTATATCGAATATCGAATAGTGGCATCATCGGTGTCACTACTAGTGCTTCCATCAAAACTTCCACTCGAGCTCACCGATGTAACGTATTCTCCTGGCAAGTATTGTGCTGCTGTATCCAGTTCAAAGGTGGTCCAAGAACTTGAACCAAAACCATACAGGTCTAGCTGATCATCCTCGGCGATATCAACATCCCATGCCTCTACAGTTACTGCCACGGTAGGTGCGTAGTCTGGTACATTGGCAACGAATAGAGGAGGAGAACCAGGACTATAGTAAGAAGTATCTTCTGCAACAGGGACCTCACTGTGCATCCAGTTTGTGCTGTCCCAATTGTCTGTCACCTGAACCCTGAAGAATGGTTCAGCCCTTCTATTTTCCTCGATGGCGGGATAATAGACTGTCAAAGACCTGTATTTGATCTTGCAACCCCACCAATAGCAACTCGGATAGGGAATCCTTATGGTCCGAGATCTCAATACAGTTTCAAAATCTATTGGGTCCTCAATGTCTAGGCTGTTGATTTTTACTTTCAGTAAGAGATCGTGTAAGGGGTCGATATCGTAGCCATCTATGATTTCATCGTTATCTGAGTCGGCATCAAGGACGTTGATCAGGCCATCTCCATCAGTATCGATGTTCCAGTCCTGCTCTACAGGGAACTGACCAGTACTGTCATTTACTAGAGGCCCGTCTTTCAACCCATCTGCGTCAGAATCATTGCTGTTCGGATCTGCGCCAATCATTGTTTCTCCGAAGTCGGACAAGCTGTCCTGATCTGCATCAGGTATTGTGATATAGATTATATTATTCGTTTCGTCTGCTTCATCGATCTCATGAGTGGAATCGACCTCGATTTTAATTCTATGTGACCCTATTGGCTCCGAGGGCAATACTACATTGAAATCAAAACTGGACCGAGCATTAACTCCAGGTGTGTGGCGTTCAGAGGAAATCCATGATGTACTTTCATCGGACAACTTAAAGGAAGTACTGCTGGCATCAAGGTCTCCATCGTTCTCTATCGTCATGCTGAGCACGACATTGCCTCCGGCTGCGAAGAAGGTGATGCTTTCACTTGACACCAGTAAATCAGGTGGTTTCGGAGTTTCTGCAGTAATGACCACTGTGTCTGTGTCCTTACCTCCATCATTATCGGTGACAGTGAGTGTTACATAATAAGTCCCAGCGACGCCATAGACATGTGTTGTGCTCTGACCAGTTCCATTTGAACCATCCATGAAGTTCCACTCATAGGAAACGATAGTACCGTCAGGATCAGTTGAACCGGGGGTGGCCTGAAAGTCAACAGTGAACCCAGTGAATACCGATTGGTCCTCACCTGCTTCTGCAGCTGGGAGCTGGTTGAGAACCATAATGGAAACATTTGTGAATCCAGACTCACCATCATCATCTGTCACCGTAAGGAGGACACTGAATCGTCCTATCTGGGTGAAGGTGTGGGTTGGCTGTGCTGTGTTAGCCGTACCTCCATCTCCAAAAACCCAGGAGTATGATACGATTGTCCCGTCATTATCATGTGACTTGGTGCCATCAAAGACAACCGCTATGTTCCTATACACATCTCTCTTCAAACCAAAGGAAGCGGTTGGTGGTGCATTAAGTGGGTTTGTACCCGCTACAACTTCCGCATAATCAGAAACTCCATCTCGATCTGTGTCGGGATTGTTCGGGTTTGTTCCAAAGGTCAAAACTTCCTCATCGTCATAGAGACCCTCTTGGTCCGTGTCGTTCGTCAGGGGATTGGTCCTGTAGATTCTGACCTCATCCCAGTCTGTCAGAGTATCAAAATCGGTGTCCGGTAGGAGGGGGTTTGTCCTATACCTGAAAATTTCCTCTCCATCTCGGAGTCCTTCTTCATCTGTGTCAGCCATTGTTGCATTCGTTCCATAACGGAGTACTTCCTGTCCATCTGTTACCCAATCAAAATCAGAATCAGGATTGTTTGGATCTGTTGAGTAAGTGGGTTCCTCGTTGTCGTCCAACGCATCAAAGTCCGTGTCCGGTTCATCAGCCCTGGTTTCATTCAGACCAGGTTCGTATACTCCGTTCGCGTTTGCATCCTCGAATCCATCCAATAGTGTGTCAAAGTCCGAGTCTGGATTCAAGGGATCCGTGAGTACAGGAGGACCTGAGGGAACGGTGTCAGGACTTGAGATACCAATCTCTGTACCATCTTGGATGCCATCCATATCTGTATCTGCAACTGTCGGATTCGTTTCACCAGCAGTCAGAGAGCCATCAAGGTTCAGGTCTTCGGCTCCGTCCCGTATGAAATCTCCATCTGTGTCAGGGTTGAGTGGATCTGTTGGAGTACCATTATAGCTGCTCAAGAGTTCAATATAATCAAAAAGCCCATCACCATCTGTATCCCCACTCGTGGGATTGGGGTCTACAGTATCAGCATCGCCATCTCTGTCTGTGTCAATGTCAAATGGATTAGATCCGATTTCATTCAGCTCAAAGCCGTCTGTGAACCAACCAGAGGAATCAGGAAGGAATCCATCCTCCGCTCTGTATCCATCACCATCAGTATCAACGTCCATAGGATCCGATATACCTCTGGG
>JBHLRQ010000139.1:0-8011 GCA_048882385.1 Candidatus Thorarchaeota archaeon
GTTCCTAAAGTAATCAACACAGTGAGAGGGAGTCTGTGGATCACACTCTACATCGAACTTCCCTATGGAATCAATCCCATGGAGATAAACCTGGACACAGTGACGATGTCATACGAGGACTTCAATCAGCCAGCTGTGACTGACCCGAGTTATGCGTGGGTCACAGACCCAGCAGTATACATTGTGGACCAGGACGGAGATGGTGTTCTTGAGCGCTTGGTCAGGATTGACAGAAACGCATTCATCGCTGGTATTGACATCGCGGACCCTGGTAGAAGAGGGACTGTGATTGATATCATGGTTGAGGGAAGCCTCACAGACGGAACTCCCTTCGTTGCATGGACGACAGTGACTTTGGTGAGCAGAGGCAGATAGGGTTAATAGAAAGCAAATGAGTGCGAAACCCTAGAAAGCACGAGTGTCCAATGGTCCACCCGTAGGACAATCTCTCTCATCAATTGACATGAGAGTAGTTGGTGCGGAAGTCTTATCATATAGATAATAGAGGTTATAGGGAAAATTCGATTTCAAACATGATTCCCATGAAGACAACAAATCAAGCATTCTGCTTTTAGAACTTTGATATCATCAAGTATCAAGAAATGTGGTTATGGAGGAGAGAGAAATAAAAACAAAGAGAGTTAGTGTGTTCTTACTGATTCTACTCATGGTGATGACTCTACCTATTGTGGGCTCAGCTGTAACACCCGATGAAATTGAAGAAGCAGTAGCAGATGGAGTGGCATGGCTGGCAGACCAGCAGAATCCAAACTACGGGCACTGGCCAGGACCGAATGTGGCTGCAAGAACTGGTTTCGGAGTCTTGAAATTAATAGATCGCGCATTCGATCTTGGATTTGAAAGCCCGTTTGATGAAAACTATGAGTATTCGAGTAATGTTGCTTTAGGCTTGAATGAGATATTCTGGTTTTCTCGCTCCTATGGTTCATCCGGAGACATGGTATACTTTGCCTATAATGAGAATCACTGGGTGTATAAGACAGGCATCTGCATGATGGCAATAGCAGCAAGTAATGCTCCAGATAGGATAGTGGAGGAAATCAATTGTGTTGTCTATGGCTGGACGTATAGGGAGGTCTTACAGGCTGCAGTTAACTATATGGTCTGCGCACAGAAAGACGATGGAGGATGGGGATACGGAGCCCCCGGTCAGAATCCCAATCCGGAACAAATAGACTGGACGGATAATTCAAACAGTGGGTATGCAGTCCTTGGTCTGTTGTATGCTCAAAAGGAGTTTGGATTGTCAATACCTCAGTCTACACTTGAAGGGCTTGACAACTGGATAGACTTTATTCAAAACAAGGCTATAGGAGCTTCTGGATACAATCATCCAAATAGCTGGCATAACATTCTAAAGACTGGTTCATTGCTGTTTCAGATGGCACTTGTTGGTGATGACGCGAACACCCCAAGAGCACAAGCAGCAATTCAGTATATAGAGGATACCTGGGATGAGGAGAACGTAGATCCTGGCTGGAAAGGATTTCCGAGCGGTCTGCCTCATTATCAGGCAATGTACACAACAATGAAGGGCTTTGAGGCGATGGGCATCGAAACCATCACTGTTAATGGAGTTGAAGTTGATTGGTATGATGAGTTCTCCACTGCGATTGTACAGAGCCAACAAGAAGACGGTAGCTGGCCATATGATTACTGGGGAGACACCATGCTAGCCACGATGTGGGCATTACTGGCACTTGAGAGAGAGATGGCAGTTCCTGTGGCTATACCAATCAACGTGGACATCAAGCCAGGTTCGTGGCCAAATCCAATTAATCCAAAGAGTGAAGGAATCTTCTCGTTAGCAATTTGTGGTACTGCGGACTTTGATGTAGGAACAATCAATCCGGAGGAAGTATTACTTAGTGTCCCAGGCTCAAAGATTGGGACAGCTCCTGTTCGATGGAGCTACGAGGATGTTGCCACTCCTTGGTCAGGAGAAGAGGGCGGAGGGCACGATCTGGAATCCGATGGGTATCTTGACATAGTGTTCCATTTTGATACCCAGGACCTTTCCTATGCAACATATTTAGGAGTCTATGGAGGGGAAACTATTCGTCTACAAATCCAAGGCAGACTCTATGATTGGGCAGGAGGCAACCACATCCGCGGACATGACTATGTGAGAGTAAAGGCTCTCGGTGACAATCTGGTTGTGGCAATAGATCTCAGTAAAACCTCGGATAGGTTGTATTCTATGACATGGCTTGCCGCAAATCTCGCTTCTTGGGGAGCAGAGGTGTATTTCATAGAAGGAGAATTCTCAATTCCTGCTGATGCAAATGTTCTGTTGATTCCTGCGCAGCGATTCAGCTATTCAGCTGATGAACTTGAGGCTATAGACCATTGGTTCTCTGAAGATGCCTGTCCGCGGCTGCTCTGGGTTGCAGGCGATTCGGACTTCTATCCATATCAGTACTACTTCACACCTGATGCATCAAATGATGTCTTGAATACAGTCGGTTCAAACCTTCGCATCAGTGCGGATACAGTCGAAGACTACTATAACAATGATGATGCAGCTTATCGAGTTGCTGCTCAGACTCCTGTGTCAGATGGTGCGCTGAATCGTATCTTCACCCGAGGTGTGTCGAGTGTGATATTCCATGGACCCACATCCGTTCTCGGATATCGAAACGGTGTTGTTGTGGACCTGATGATTGAGTCAATGGAGAGTGTTGAACTCATCATGAGATCAAGCGAAGATGCTGTATACAATAACTGGGACAGCACGACTGGAGAGTTTGACTACTATTCATTCAATGGTATCACTGGTAGTTATCCAATGATGGCAATACAAACGGTATCAGTTCAGAAATACGTGATAGTTTCAGGAGAGGTTATCTTTTCGAACTATATGCATATGTACGACTGGGTCACTTCTCAAGCTGTCACAGCTCAAAATCCAAACGCATGGAACAATGGATTGCATGATGGAAAACTGCTTGTGGACAATATCTTATACTGGTTCTGGCACACCTATTGACGGAATTAGAAAATTCGTGAGAGAGGTTTTTCCTCTCTCCTAATTCTTTTTTCACATCCTTTGGACCAAGATTCAACATCGGTTGTCGTATTAGCAAGTTGCACCTAATCCTTTAGGTTTGTAGGTTTTACCTTACTTGAGGTCGTTTGTACATAAAAATAGGGGAGTTATCCTGCGACTCGTTCTCAGTTCAAAGGACCAATCGAATCATTAGACAACGAAGAGGATATTCAGTGAACAAAATACATTTTTAGAGAAAGGATGGACCTCTCTCTACCCCACTCTTTCAAGGATATTCACCCGCACTATTGTTCGTATAATGCTTCACTTTTCAGAGGCGCTAGTTCCAAGAGCTGACTCAATCAAATCGATCCACCTCATCTGCTGAGTCCACATCTGTCCAGCGCTCACACCACCGTCCACGACCAAAGCATGTCCAGTGACAAAACTCGAGTCATCACTTGCTAACCAGAGCGCTGCGTTTGCCACATCCTCGGGGAGTCCTGCACGTCGTATTGGTTGGCCTTTTTCAAAGAGTTTCTTCAAATTTTCATAGGTCTTGACACTTTCTTCACTAGACATGCCTGTGGAAGCACCAAATATTGAAGACACAATAGACCCTGGGCAGATACTGTTAACGCGGATTTTGTAGTAAGCTAATTCCATGGCTACTGTGCGTGTTAGTTGGATTACAGCAGCCTTGGCGGCACTGTATGGATGGTTCTGGGATATGCCACGTAGACCAGCCACGCTTGAGATGTTTATGATGTTCCCGCCACCCTGCTTCTTCATGACTGGTGCCGCATGTTTCATACCAAGAAATACTCCGCGAAGTAAAATTGCAATTGTTCTATCAAACTCCTCAACTGGTACTGTTTCAATTTCTCCCTTCACACCACCCATTCCAGCATTGTTCACTATACAATCCAATCGTCCATAGGTTTTGACTGCATGATCAACCATGCCTTTCACATCGTCTTCTGAGCAAACATCTGCATGAATGAATGAAGCACGTTCACCAAGTTCCTCAGCAAGCTCTTGACCTAGTTCATCTTGGATGTCCGAAATTACAACCTGAGCCCCTTCTTTCACAAACAATTGGGCTATAGCTTTACCAATGCCACTTGCACTACCAGTTATGAGAGCAACTCTATCCTTCAGCTTTCCCATAATCTCACTTCCTTGTATTCATATCATCTAAGACACTTTTCGAATTCTAAATACAGAAAGAAGACTCCCATTTCTTCTTTGTTGTTATTCTAGGACAGCTTGATATGTCAAATCCTAGATGATATCAGTCCAGACATGGTTTGTGGATTGAAGGATACAACCAGTGTCCGTCTTCAGTTTTGTTTTCTTTGTAGTGGATTCCTTTCTTCGTTTTTTGCACTTCACTCCAACAGGATGAGGCTCGTTCTTGTAAGAAGGCTCTAGAACCATCGAGATCCCCTCACGCATATTCCAAACGTGGAAAGAGCTCCAGTGCTCCTTTCCTTGCTATAGCTCTCAAATCCTCCTCGTCAAATACATCAGAGCCTTTCAGGTCACTCAAAACTAGAGAAGCCATCAACCTCGGAGCGGCACCTAGATCAGTACCAAGCACAATGTGAGAGGGATCCAGCAGTTCCTTGAGAGTTCTGAGAGAACTGGGGGCAGTAACAGCTGTCGTATCATAGTACATATTCTTCAAGAGCCGTAATCCCGTAGCAGGACCCTGCTTTCTCAGTATCAGATCATAGAGGGAGCGTATCATTTTGACCTTGTCACGTTGTCGATATTCCAGGATACTGATTCTCCAAGCAAGGTATGGAACAGCTCCACCTCCGTGTGGAAGGATGAATCGGATTTTTTGATACCTATCAAGTGCCCCACTGTATACCATGTTTGCCACAGCTCGAGTTGTATCAAAAGGCCACTCGATGTGGACAACTGGAACGTCAGGTTTTTTCATGTCAGCGAATGGAGGGTCATCAGGATGGACAAAGACAACTGCTTTGCGTCTGTTCAACTCTGCAAAGAACTCCTCAAGCTCGGGGTCACCCAAATATATTCCATCAGAGTTTGATAGAAGAACTACCCCATCAAGATGAAGCTCATCCATTGCATAATCTAACTCTTCAAATGCTGCATCAATGTTGGGTAGTGGAATTGATGCTAGTGCACCAAAGCGATTGGGATACTCACGAACTATCTTCGCAAGGAATGTGTTTGCTTCTCTGATCAAACCCACAAAAAACCCATTGTTCTTGATGTGCAAGCCGGATGCAGGGAGTGAGAGAATAGCCTTGTCTATTCCCACCTTAGCCATATCCTTCAGGCACTCTTCGATATTGTATGTTGGAATAGGTACTCCGGAGAGTTCAGTGATACCTTTCTCAGCCAGGGACTTCACATAGAAATTCGGCAGGAGATGATGATGTAGATCAATCCAATCATAATCGTCAGACATTTCATTTACCACGCTTATTCGAGTTCGACTCGAATTCTATCTAATTGCCCACAACTGGGCTTATTAAGTTTTCGAATGTGACTCGAATTCGAATTCTTTATATTGTGCCGTGGGATGGCATCATTGACGATGAGGAAATCAAAAGCAAAGCAAGCAATTATCGAAACAGCACAGAAACTCATTGAGAAAAAGGGATACTCAGACCTTAACGTGAATAAGGTGGCATATGTTGCAAAGGTAAGTGTTGGCACTCTTTACTATCATTTTCCCAAAGGAAAGATCGACATCTTGGAAACAATAATGGCACAAAAGATTGAGAGCTATGTTGAAAAGTTCAATGAGCAAGAGGGAATGGAACTCCTCAAAGATATGAGCCTTGAAGACGCGCTTCGATGGATCTTCAAGACAGTGATTGAGATCCGCAGACCAGAGAGACACTTCCTTGTAGCCCTTCAGAATGAGATGTTGACCAATCCAGATGAGTTCCCTGAGTTTTTAGAGAAGTATCAGAGTTCAACTGGTCTTCAGCAGGGCATGGGTTTTCTCTCTGAGATCATATTGAAATCAAAAGATATTGATTTGAAAAAACTGGCAGATAGACAGGAAATGATTTTGAAACTCGTGGGACTATTGATGAGCTATCAAATAATGTTCCCAGGATATTTTGGGGAAGACGATGATTTCGTTGATGTGATTGTGAGGGTCTTCTTTGAAATACTGAAGGCATGAGTATTCTAAACAATCACATCAGTGAGATTCGAAGGTTTATTAGAAAGCGTTCTAGTTTCCATGGCTATTGATACCAATGATTAGAAGGAAGGGTTTCGATACTTCGTTGTACCTCTCGGCGCAAATAAAACGGATTATGGAACGAGTTAATCAGTTTGATACACTCTACCTTGAGTTTGGAGGAAAGCTCAGATATGATCATCATGCATCGAGAGTTCTTCCTGGATTCGCCCTCGATACGAAAGTCCAGATGCTCAAGAAGTTGGGAAACAATATTGAGATTATCCACTGTATAAGTTCCAAAGATATCGAACGACGGAAAATAAGGCGTGACTTTGGTTTAACATATGACGATCAAATTCTCAAAGACATAAGTGATTTGAAACAATTGAACCTCGATGTATCTGCAGTTCTGATTAACAGATACAGTGGAGAGCATACATCTGACAAATTCAAGCAACGCCTCGAAAACAGAGGAATAAGGGTCATCGTAAATTCTGAGATTCCCAACTATCTTACAGATTTGGATAAAGTTGTCAGTGAAGAGGGATATGGAATATTCAACTATGTAGTTCCTGAAAAGAAGATTGTCATAATCACAGCTCCAGGACCTGGAAGTGGGAAGATGAGTTTCGCAATGAGCCAAATCTTCCATGATAGAAAAGAAGGGATAGTCAGTAATTTTGCGAAGTTTGAAACGTTTCCCATATGGAACTTGCCTGTGGATCATCCTGTGAATATAGCATACGAAGCAGCCACAGCAGATATCGGGGACTACAATTGTGTTGATCCCTTCCACAAAGAGGAGTATAATATTGAAGCAACCAACTACAACAGAGACGTGGAGAACTTTGCTATTATCAAGAAGATGATTGAAAAAATCACTCCCAAGGGTGACCCTTTGGCTGAGATCAAGAGCCCAACGGATATGGGAGTCAATATGGCTAAGGAAGGAATAGTTGATGACAGCGCGGTGCGGCAAGCAAGTATTGATGAAATTGTCAGGAGGTATTATCAATACAACAGAGATTTCGTTGAGGGACATGTCACCCTTGAAACTATTGATCGAATGGATAGAATAATGCAGCTTGTAAATGCCAAACCAGAAGATCGTGCTGTGTCAATTAGCGCAAATAGGGCGTTGGAAGAGAGCTCTATGAAATCGAAAATTCTTCCGAGAGAGATGCACACCGGAGCTGCTATCGAGATATATCCAGAAGATAACCACCCGATAATTCTAACGGGAAAACGGTCGCAGATTCTTACATCAGAGTCAGCCGCGCTTCTTAATACGGTCAAACACTTGGCAGGCATTCCAGATGAGATTGATGTCCTCTCACCCATCATAATTGAGAGCATCATGAAGCTCAAGGAACAGATGGGCATCTTGGATACTAGTCTCGATGTTAAAGAAGTACTTGATGCACTTGCTGTAAGTGCTGTGTTCAATCCAAATGCTACCGAATGTATCACTGTGTTGACGGAACTAAATGGATGTGAGATGCATAGTACGCATCTTGTTGGACGTGGTTGTGAGAAAGCCCTGAAAGAATTAGGCTTGAATATGACGACGGACGCTAGAATCCCACTAGTCAATAATTGGTAATAATTCGGCATGGGTTCATTCATCCTACCTGCAGATATTGAGAGGTAGGAAAATAGTTCATCATCGAAAGAATCACACCTTTGAAGAAAGTGACATTGACCTTGTTTATCTCACAAAGGGATTTCAACTCGGTATGCACCAGTTAGAACATCCTTTGCGTCAGTCAATGATATTATATCTGAAAGAAGCTTCTACTGTTATGACATACCGACTAGTC
>JBHLRQ010000140.1:0-7619 GCA_048882385.1 Candidatus Thorarchaeota archaeon
TAGTTGTTTTCAATAATCTTTACGACAACACTTCCTCTCTTTCTCCCAGTTTCGACATATCGATGTGCTTCTGGAATTTCATCGAAGGTGTATGTTCTGTCTATGAACGATTTGATCTTTCCTGCATCTAGGAGCTCTTTGAGGAGGACTAGATACTCAATGTGGTCCTTGCTCTTACCAACACCACTGCCTGAATCTTTGTCGACATTAAGATAGATTCCTGATTCATTCAATGACAATTCTCTCTGCGAAGGAGGTATCTTGCCAACGGCATCAAAGACAACATCGTACTTCTCTCCAGTCTGAGTAAAGTCGGTTGTAGTGTAATCAATGACTTTGTCACATCCGAGGTCCTTCACCCATTCGAGATTCTTGGTGCTACAAATTCCTGTCACTTCCGCTCCAAAGTACTTGGCTATCTGTACAGCATATGAGCCTACGTTACCTGAGGCACCATAAATCAGCACCTTCATGCCAGGTTGTATGTCTCCCTTCTTGAGAACCTTGGCTGCTGTGACACCTCCACCTAGGAGAGGAACGACTTCCTCATAGGTAACGCCATCAGGTATCTTTGCCAACATACCATCCTCATTCATACACTTGAACTCAGCGTAGCCTCCGAGTCCCTCCCAAAAGGTCGATGCGTATACTCGATTACTCTTTTTGTATTTCGTTACATCTGCGCCCACTTCAACTACTTCACCCGCTATCTCCATTCCAAGGATATCCTTTCTCGGTTTTGTAATACCCAAGAAAAGCCGACCAAGAACCTTCTGTGGACCAGGGACATCCAAACTTCGCATCTTGACATCCCCAACTGACACTGTCGTTGTGTGGATTTTGATTAAGACCTGATTGTCTTCAGGGATGGGTTTCTCTCGCTCTTCAATTTGAAGAACCTCCGGTGGACCATATTTCGTAGTGACCATTACTTTCATACTACACATTCCTCTACAGACTAATAACTGTCAAACAACGGTAATGGCAACATTTCCCTTTTTCCGTCCAGTCTCGACATATTTAGTGGCTTCCACGATTTTATCCAATGGATATGTCCTATCGATAACAGGCTTCAAATGTCCCGTTTCAATGAGCTCTCTGAATAGCACCAAGTTATCGAGATGACCTGTAGCTGTTCCACCTAGAATTCTCTTGTTGCCCTTCTTGGGTGCGAATTTTGCTTGAACACTGCGTCTCATCATGTGAACAGCATCTAGAAAAATCCCTCCATCTTTTAGTACTTTCATGGAGCTACGTAATGACAGCTTGCCCACTGCATCGAAGATGGCATCATAGGTCAACTCATTTTGAGTGAAGTCTTCCGTTCTATAGTCTATCAATCTGTCAGCACCCAGATCTTTCACCCATTTATGATTTGACGCACTGCAGACAGCAGTTACCTCAGCTCCAAAATATTTGGCAAGCTGAACTCCATACGAGCCAACAGAACTAGAAGCCCCATAGATCAACACTTTCTGTCCAGATTGGATATTTCCTTGAGTTCTGAGGAAGAATAATGCTGTGTCTGTACCAACAGGAATGACAGCTGATTCCTCAAAGGAAAGATTAGTTGGTTTATGAGTGATTGAGCCATCATCACTACTATCAGCATCTTCAGAGATGCATACATATTCAGCATAAGCACCAAAACCGAAGCCAGTACTTCCAAATATCTCATCGCCGGGCTTGTACTTTGTTACTTTTTCCCCAATTTCTTCGACGACTCCAGCTAATTCGATACCGAGGACGTTGAACTTCTTGGGACTAAACAAACCGTTCACCATTCTTGCCAGAAATGGATCGGGCTTTCGCATTCTCCAATCTGCCGCTGTCACAGATGTCGCATGTATTTTGATCAACACCTCATTTGCCTTTGGGGTTGGTTTCTCAATCTCTTTCAACTGAAGAACTTCAGGGGGTCCATATTTTTCGAATACAACTGCTTTCATCTTTCTCATCATTTTGCCACCATGTGCGATTCCTGAAAGAATTGGCATAACTCCTATATATAGCCTCTAGATTTTCGTTAGGATTGGGTGAATCTACACTTGGAAAATGTGAAGCTGAAACTCTCATTACTTTGGGTGGCACGGATGCTTGTCAGTATTCAAGGAGACGTAATTCGATATCTGGAACCTGGAATGCTGGAGGATATAATCAATGAAACCTTAGATATTCCCATGACTGAAGAGACGCTTGCAATGCTGGCTGTGATGATGATGATTCCAATCTTCATGGTGTTTCTTTCGCTAGAGTTACCATACAAAGCAAATCGATGGGCAAACATCATCATAGCTATATTCTTCATCGTAATCGATGGAATAGGATTCATAATCGCCAGACCTTTGTATGAGAACATTCTTGGCATCGGGTATGTTGTATTCTGTGCTCTGATTGTTTGGTATGCATGGAAATGGAAGAATGTTGAGGAATAATATGAAAAAGATAAGTCCCCATTTCAGGGAGAGAAAATAAATGACAAGAAATGATGGTGCGATAACCAGACTCTGGTTGGCAATAATTGAGGTGTCTGACATGGACCAAGCTGTGGATTTCTACCACGGTATTCTTGGTCTACCAATAGCTCTCGATGCACGAGCATTTAATCACGTTGAGGTTGGGCCTGACGAACCATTAGCTAAGATTGGCCTACATCTTTCCGATGAGAAATTCGATGCAACGAATCCAACAGGAGTGGTTTTCGATACCGATGATATCCATGCTTTGTGTGGAAGGTTGAAAAATCAAGGAGTCGTGTTGACTCGGGAACCAACAAAAATGCCCTGGGGAAGTATAGTCGCTAATTTCTTAGATCCATTTAATAACGAGCTAGAAGTCGTTCAAGACCCAGATCACTATACACGAGATTACAGTCACTAGTCCCTGTGCACAGACTCTCATACCCACTATGTAACGGACTTCCATTAATTTTATACATTTCACCAAAGAAGCACTAAGAAATCTCTGAGATGATCCTGTAGGCGTCGTCTTGTGAGAGTGCTACTAGAGTTTCTGTTGACTGAATTCCTCCAGCCCCAAGCATGAACAGACCCTTCATAGCTGCTTCGATAGATGGTGCTTCGATAATTGAAACAAAATCATATCGACCCATCGTGTAGTATACGCTCTTGATCTCCGCTCCTACAGATTTAGCGATCTTTTGAGCGGCCTCGTATCGTTCTGGAGCATCCTTGATTTCCTGGACTCCTTTGGTTGTGTATTTTGCCAAGACTATGAAGATAGGCATCAAAACACCTCTTTGAACAAAAGGAATCTATTGCTGAGCTTTCATTTAATCCTTTTCAAAGATGGTCTTTCTAGGTCTATATGTCCCTCTTGATTTTCAGGGCAAACTCTTCGGCGTTTTTGAGGTCTTCAGCATTGGGTCTACCCTTATTCATCCCACCGAAGTACTTCAGGAAGCTATTGGTGTTGAAACCATGACAATTGAATTCTCCAACGATGCGGTATCCTTTTGCTTGCAGCTTCTCCCTGAGCGGAGTATGGAACCTTGCAGCATCAAATGTAACTCCACTGGTCGAGAAAATGAAAGCTTTGTTTCCTGTGACCTCTGTTAGTCTATCAGCAAGACCAAGTAGACTTCGATGGTGTTTTTCATCATATATCCCTGAACCAAAACCAATCAGAGAGTATTCTTGAAGTTCGTCGGGGTCAATCTCTTGAGGCGAAGCCACTTGGGAATTGAGAACACTAGCAAAGACATCAGCCACCTTCTCAGTATTCTTGTGATGAATCGAAATCACTACAATCAGAGATCTAATTACCACCACAGTCGTCTCCAATTTCTACTTGATAATTCTCAAATTTAAATCAGGTACACAGCATCGTGGTAGATGTTGAGTGCTTGATTCTCAATAAACACTTAATAGCCGCTTAATTCCCCAAATTTCTCCGCTTTTAATGGAGGAGAGTCTGTGCTTACACGTATCCAGAAGATCTACTTCGGGATGGCTCGTTTAGGACCAAGTATGATGCTCGATATGCTTGACTTGGCGAGTGCCTTGTTCTATTTCTCAATACAAGACCTACCTGCAATCTATACAGGTTCTGCAATAGCTTTGAGTTATCTCTCTATTATGGTATCTGAATTGACGTTTGGAAACCTGAGTGATAGGACATCAACAAAGAGATGGGGAAGACGCAAACCATTCATCATGGTAGGAGCTCCTCTCATGGCACTATCATTCCTCCTAGTATTTAGTCCACATTGGTTTCTTACGCAAGGGAATGTATTAGGTCTCTTCTTTTATGCTACAATTACTATGAGTCTCTTCAAAGTCTTTTATGGAATGACAATGACACCCTATCAATCATGGATGCCCGAACTCACCGAGTCTGAAGAACGCCCGGAAGTTTCCTCTTGGCAGAATGTCGCCAATTTCACCGGATTTGTAATTGGAACCTTTGGGAGCTCATTTTTGGCATTATTGGCTGTTGGGTGGGGTCTCCCGAGTGAGATTCTCTACATGATTCTAGGCTTTATTGTCATTCAGCTTCTAGGATTCGCACCATCACTTATTGGTCTTCATAAGGAAGGTAAATTCATTCCCCAACCATCCATCAGGAAGGATCTTAACGAAGCACTGAGGGATAGAGATTTTGTGGGGTGGCTTGTTGCTCAAGGACTTCTATCTGTTGGTATTTCGATGGTTGTGAGAACCACTTTTCCGTACATCAACGACTACCTTTTGTTTGGTCTGACTGAGTTCATCATCTTTGGTGTAGAACTGCTATCGGTCGTCTTTGTATTCTTCATCATCTTCCAATTCACTATCCGGAGAAAAGGCAAACGTTTCACATTACAATTTGCGATGATGCTGGCTGTAGTTTCTCTACCATTCACCTTGGTGATAACGACATCAACTACAGCATTTCTGTTGCTTGCGTTTGTCGGATCTGGGGTGGCTGGATACTATCTGATGCCATACATTGTATATGCAGATTTCGCTCATAAGAATGAGATAATGACAGGTGAAGGTCGAGCTGGATTCTATACAAGTTTCCCCACGATACCATTGAACGGAATGAATGCTTTCTCAGCGTTTCTCTGGGGGATTATCTTTGCTCTACCAGAAGTCGTACAAGTTCCAGGTCAGACCGATTTCGTCACACAAGGGTATCTGCTCTGGGGGCCAATAGCCGCCCTTTTCCTCTTCTTGTCGGTACTTGTTCTCTTCAAAGTAGACATTGATCCAGACTTTGCTAAGCTGAAGGAAGAATCTGTTGCTGCTGAATACAAAATTGACCTAGGATAAATCCAGTCTAAACATCTTGATCTCTCTTGCTTCGAAGGTGGGATTCACACTTAGATTTGAGATTGATAGGTTTCTAATGACAGCTCCATCAAGTTTCACCTCTGAGGCTTCTTTGATGTATTCTGCAAGATCAATACGAGATTCAACCTGATTGTTTTCTAGGTTATAGAGTGTGAAAAGAATAGAATCTCCACGCATTCGTAGTGATGATATTCTGATAGCTGGATTGGCGAGCTGTATTATTGGATCAAAGAAACTTTTCATAGTTTCAGCATGGTCCAATGTAATTACTATTGGGTGACTGTGAAAAACATCTGCTTGCTCCGCACTAACAGTCATTGAATCTTCAGCTGAGTGCACTACAAATCCATAGTTGAATTCATATTCTACGTTCAATTCTTGAGCGCCAGGCGTTTCTTCTCCAGGACCAGCATGCATCGGTCTCTCAGGAAAGTCAGAGCGTGAGAGCCAACCAACACAGCGGAGAAGAGTCAGGGCTATTCGGTGGTTGTCAACTAACTCGACCTCAGGCAGCCCTCTATTTATCAGAGTTAATGCATCTGTTCCACTATCTACTCGTATGAAACCTTTCTGATGCTGAATGCCTGAGGGTCTTTCAGGATAGTCTGACATTGTCTTCTCCAAGCCTTGGTCATCAGGTACGACCTCTGCCCTTCCTGACCGTTCTACATACCCGAAATGGGTAGAGGTTAGGGTAGTATCCGAATTGAATGGGAGGTCGAAGCATATCCTGAGTCTATGGTCCTTAGCAGTGTTTACGAGTTTAGTTGTAACATCAATCCTCGGAGAGTCCCTATAGAACCTGAATACAGTTTCAATCGGTATCTCAGCCTTTCCGACCCTTTTCTCTCTAGATGGATCAAGCGAGCCAAAGATTTCAAGAGTCAGAGTTTGGCGAATCTCTGCTTTGATAGGTCCTGTGCTTAAGATCGTTCGTTTTACATTTTTAACACGAGCTTTCTCCGGTTCGAACCTCCCAAAGGTATACTCATCTCCTCGGTCGCCATAGTCCTCGAAAAGATGGAGACCCTGATACTGCACGCCACTCTTTTTGTTTGTGAGGTTAAGACTACCGTCTTTATTGAAAGAAACCAAATAGAACCTATTCTCTATTCTGTTCACAATAGTTTCAAGCGTGTCTTCAAATGCTCTCTTGGGTGATTCCTCAACTGGGACAAGCTTTGAGAACGCCCAAGGTTTCAGCGGAACAGTTGTAGCATACACACTCTGAGTGGGACGAGAAGCTACAAGATGGATCTTTTTGTATTTCTTGCTACCAATGACCTCATTGGCCTCCCTCTTAAGAACCTCCATATCGAACTCACCTATTGGATGTCTGTCTGCTATAAATCTGAGCTCAAGTACACCTGGTTCTTCTCCATCATAATACTCGACATCGTTGATGTAGAAATCCATCAGCTTTCGTCCGGGCAGGAGTTTCATACCCATCTTTGCCATTCTCATTCCGACAGTAGTGTCTAGGAAGACATCCTCGCGAGATTTGAGTAACTGAACATCATACACTTTACCATCACTAGAGCGAAGCCCCTTCACAGTTTCTGTTCCAGGACTAGAGAATTCAAAATAGACTGGACTCAAGGAACTTCCGCCAGCATTAAAGACCACAATAGCTGACTCATCAGAAGGTTTAGCAATTGTGTGGAATCTTTTCTCAGTGTCAATCAGTATACTGTCGCATATTGACTCTGCCCAAGAGAATCGAGCTTTCATCTCCTCATGTGTTTGGTCTACTGAGCAACCACAGATTGAATCGTGTGGCTGATTCTTGAGTAGCCACTTCCAAGAGGTCTTCAAGAATCCACTAGGATACTGAATACCTAGGACACATGATAGATAGGTCGTTATTGGTTCGACACTCCTCGTCAGCAAGTCCTCAATTTTCTGGTTCCACTGTTTTATCCACATCCGAGCAGAATATGTGTCCTGCAGAAGAGGGGCTCTGGCTGGAGACCTGAATTCACCATCGTGTATCGGACGAACATAATCAGATTCGAGTAATGCACTGTCTAAGTTATCGATGAAGTCCTTGAGATGTGAAACAGAAATATCAAGCCCTACACTAGTCATTCTTGCTGCGAATTCTTTGGCAAAAGGTTGGGGAAAGAGATGATCTGAGCCATTCATAAGTAGGTAGACAGGCACTGGAGAGAAAGGTTCTAGTTCTGAAATCTTATCGTTGATAGCATCTGCAAATTCATCATATTCCGCTGGAAGCATTGTTGCATTACCATAGCCATATGGCATGTAGATACCATTGATTGATGTATCAGCATTCACATGAGACCTCCATGTGAACGGAAC
>JBHLRQ010000141.1:0-7426 GCA_048882385.1 Candidatus Thorarchaeota archaeon
TTATCTAACGCAGTCACTTCATGCTTCTTACCCTGTTCGAAGATCTTGGTCAGACCTTCTGTTCTGATGACAACATCATTCCGCATGTTCTGGTACTCCAACTAATTCACTCTATCAACTTTCGGGAATGGTGGTTCGCCCTTCAGATCTGTGAAGAACTCGTGTGCACGTGCAATCTCTTCATCGCCACCCTCAATGAAGAATGATACTGAACCCTCTGCTCCATTTACACCCCCTGCAGCAATTGGAATCGCAGATGCATCGAAGAGCGCCTCAACAGCCTCAATCTCAGTGAATGCAATTGCTTGAGTAAGAGCAACTGCTCCTACTGGAGTTCCGATGGCGTAATCCCAATCATTCTTTCCAAACTTACCACAGAACTCCTCATACGCCACGGGGATAGACTTCTCCAATCCAACAGGCACGATTACCTTGATGTTCCTAGCTGCAGCAGGTCCAATGAATGTCCCGACTGTTCCAGCCGTGTCATCAGCAAGCAGGACTATTGGAACATAGTTCTCATCTATTGCATTTGCCGACTTTATAATGACATCATCTGCACACATTTTATCAACAACATCAATTACCTTCTTGTTTTCCAAATACTCCCCTTTGTAGAAAATCGCATCAGAAACTCTTGTCTTCCTGTCTGTCGTAGCTAGCCCCTTCGGAACCACTATTCCTGCAATGTGTCGTGTCTTATCATACTCCCCAAGAATCTCCTCAGCCAAGTATGCTGAGGTGGTGCCCATGGTTATACAGAGGTATCCATTCTTTAGGGCATTCTGAATAATGTCCGTAGCGAGTAGACCTCTTGCAATGAGTCTCTTGCTTTCAGCAGGGGTCAGAGTCACTAGTAGTTTCTTCATTTGATTCACACTCTTTATCGTTTCATTTCATCATATCATCTTGTCTACTAAGGTACTGTCTTACGATATTCCGAAACAGCTTCCTTTACAATTATCTTTGAAACATCTCGAATGTCATTGTAGTATTTCTCTACATCAAGGTTACCAGATTCCAAAATACGTGCAAAATCAGAATCTGACTTTATGACTTCAAGAAGTCCCTTTCCACTCTGATGAGCTGCTAGGCTGTGTGCTCTTATTTTCTCATGCACTTTGGGTCTCTCAAACCCCTCCTTAGTTAGAGCAGTGACAATGAGCTCGCTCAAGATTGCTTCGTTGGACAGAGCAAGATTTCTACCTACAGCCTTTTTGTCAATTGTAAGACCATCCAAGACCTGTTTCAACTCTCGTACTATATAATCAGTCAGGATGAATGCTTGAGGAATAACAAACCTCTCTGTTGACGAATGCGTGATGTCACGTTCTTCCCAACTAACAACATTCTCAAGTGCTGGGGGTACAAGCGACCTAACAACACGTGCCAGTCCAGATATCTTTTCACTGGTCACTGGATTTCTCTTGTGTGGCATCGCAGAGGAGCCAACTTGTTTTTCTTTGACGAATGGTTCAAAGGTTTCTCCAATCTCACTACGTTGAAGATTCCTGAGATCAGTAGCCATCTTATCTATACTGGATGACAGATTTGCCAACACTGAAACTGTTTCTGCGAGCCGATCTCGTTGTACTATCTGCGTTGTGGCTATTGGAATTTGCAGCTCTAACCTAGTGAGCACATCTTTTTGGACTTTTATTCCAACCGGACCTAGTGCAGCATGACTTCCAGTTGCTCCTGCAATTTTTCCCACTGTTGCTCTCTCGCGAGCCGCTTGAAGACGTAGTTTGTGTCTGCGTATCTCATCCAACCAGACTGCAAATCTGAGACCGTAAGTAATAGGGACGGCATGTTGCCCATGCGACCTCCCCACAGCGATGAGCTCCACATTTTCTTGAGCCCTTTGAATTATTGTTTCACAAAGCGCATCAACACTGGTGATTAGTAGATCATATGCTCCCTTTAGCTGAAGACCGAGTGCAGTATCTTTGATGTCATTGCTTGTCAGACCGAAGTGGACCCATCTTGCTCCAGCACCCTCACACTTCTCCGCGATTGCCTCGAAAAGAGCCACAACATCATGTTTGGTCTTATTCTCAATTTCCATGGTCCTGGTCAATGTGACTTTGTTTGGTTTCGCTGTGTTTGCGATGTCCTTTGCGGCTTCTTGTGGTATGAGCCCCTCAGAGGCTTGGGATTGAGCCACTGCCGCTTCAATCTTCAACCAGAGTTCATGACGGTACTCTTCTTCAAAGATTTCTATCATCTCTGGGTGTCCGTATCTACCATAGTCAATTGGATTAACTGGCACTTGCTCAGACCTCTCATTTGTGTGATTTCTTCAAGCTTGATATGGTTTGCCCAGAACCAACTAAACACTCAGACCAATATACTTCTTGACTTTTGATTTCAAATCTGACATCATATTCCTTGGGTCGAAGAAGACCTTCTCAGAGAGGTCTTTGGACTTCAATTCGTCCAAGATCTTATTGTGTCCCACACACATTACAACAATCTCTGAGGACTCCAGAAAGTCATCAATACTATCTGCCCTCTTGGCTCCAAAGGATTTGCTAACGAGAGGATCATATACAATGACGTCGATTTCAGAAGAGGTGAGTGTCTTCAACAACACGACTGTCGGACTATTCCGGGTATCTGATACATTTTCCTTGAAAGCCAAACCCAATAGGCCAACTGTTGCTCTCACCTTTCCTGTCAAGACCTCGTCATGAATTCTTTTAGCGATATGTGCCGGCATACTGTCGTTGACATGACGCGCAGCAGGAATCAATTCAGCATCTCCCCCCTTTGCCCTCGCAGACTCCACAAGAATCCAACCATCCTTCGGAAGACAATATCCTCCCACTCCAAGACCTGGATTCAAGATTGAAACACGGGGATGGAGATTTGCAAGTGTGATAACCTCTGAAACATCAATTGACATGTGTGTGCAGAGTTTAGCCAATTCATTTGCATAGCTGATGTTAACATCACGAAAAGCGTTCTCAGCTAGTTTGGCTGCCTCTGAAACTCCTGAACTAGTAGGATGAATCAGCTCTGGTTTGAATATTGACTGAAGGAATGCCATTGCCAGGGTTGTCGCTTCCTCACTGGTTCCACCTGCAAGGCGATGGTTTGTATCCATTTCCTCAACCAGTTTTCCTGGAAGAACTCTCTCCGGACAGTGAGCAAACCAGATCTCATTGTCATCCAATTGACTCACACTTGAGAATAATTCAAAGAGAAACTGGGTTGTCCCAACAGGTACAGTGCTCTCATTGAGCACAAGACATCCGGTCTTCATCCGTTTAGCAATATCACTCACTGCATTCTCCAAGAATTTTATCACTGGTTTTCCATTTTCATCAATTGGACTGGGAAGACAAAGAACACAGACATCAGATTCTTCAACACCATCATAGGTCGTCTGCAATTGTATCTTCGGAAGGTATTCTGAGGCCAAATCTCCAAGACCTTCCTCGTGGATTGGAATTGCCCCTTTTTTCAAGCTGGCAACAAGTTCGGAATTCGTGTCAATCCCTCTGACATCGATTCCTCGCATAGCATAGAAAATGGAAGTTGGTAGTCCAATGTAACCAAGTCCAATCACAGCTACCTTTGCCTCTTTGCGAGTTATTTTGTTGAGAAGGTCTGTATAGCGGCTCATTGACGGTGCCTCTGACTGGGGTGCTTGTCATTCCCAACATAAGCCTTCCCTTGAGTGGCCAGTTGTACCACTAATTGGAAACTATTATCAACCAATTCGATTGGAGTCGCGTTGAAATGACGAATAGTGATGACTTGCCAACCAAACCAGTTCTTCACAGAATTCTCCAGATTGCAAAAGACACTGAATCTTCTGGATTTGGTTCGCTCCAAAAATCTCTGGACCGCATCAAGGTCGTTGGTAGACTGATGCATAGAGCATCTCCATTTGAGAGTCAGGTCTCATCTATGGTAGCAGCGCGTCTGGGTAATTCTATAGTTGACTTAGGGTGGGATGATGCAGACAACATGTCAACAGAAGAACTGTTGGACTCAGTTAGAATGTCAAGTGAAGCATCTGACATTCTACTCACAGCCTTCTCAAGCAGTGAAACATTCGGAGAAGGTAGAATGCTCACAAAGCAGTTCGCAAATATATCGAAGGCACCCCTTGCCAGTCTGCATGATGATGTCTATGCTTGGCAATCTGCCCTAGCCAATCTATTGGGTCTAGAGTCCCGTCTGAATGGACTGGCTGGAAAACAGATTGTAATTACTTGGGCGTATGGGGATTCCTTCACAACTCCAGCTCCTGCAAACAGCATGTTGATCAGTGCACTCGCATTTGGTGCTCACGTTCGTCTTGTTGCTCCTAACAAGTTCTCCTTTCTCAACAGAGTTCGAAGAGTTGCTGAAGACACATCACAGTGCTGCAATGTCTTGTATGAAGAACTTGATACGTTTGAGGGCTCTTTCAAGAACGCAGATGCTGTCTTTGCATTGAACTGGATGCGGTTGGATGACTTCAATCATCCTGAACGAAACCGTGAGTATGCCCAAGAGTATAAGGACTGGCACTTTGATACACTACCTGAAAATACTCTATTTTCCACTCTTCCATACACACAATCCAGTCTACTCGTTTCGCGACAGATAATGAAGAGTGAACAAAATATGACTTCGTTGTGGTTGAAGAACCGAGTCACAGTACTTGCTGCCACTCTCGCTTATCTTGTTGAGAGTTCATCAGCAGATACTCCCACTTCTATAATCTGAATCTCACAGACCTTTTATCAAGAGAAAGCTGTTGTTCTAGTGATATGTGGCGACTGATTCGACCGGATGCAAAACGTGCATGGAGTGACCCTGAGATCGTTCGTCGACTCTCAAGGTATCGAGATATCATAGACCAAAAGAGAAAAGCGAAGTACCTCCTTGCGAAGACCCAAGCCTGTGACATAGATCTTGATTCCTCAACTGAGGAGCTCTGGAGAGTTCACAATGAAGATTCTGAGAAATTCACCAAACTTGTTAAAATAGTAGATTCTGGTAATGATGTTCCTAGACCTCTTTCTGCTCATGAGAGAAATTTCTTGAATCTGAAGATAGAGATTGCCCACAGGATTCTTGCTGACTGTCACTTCTGCGAGCGGAAATGCGGAGCAGATAGGACGCGCGACGAAAAAGGGTGGTGCAAGCTTGGAGCCACATCACGAGTTTCTTCAGCATTCCTTCATAGCGGTGAGGAAGCACCACTTGTTCCAAGTGGGACCATCTTCTTTTCCTCATGCTGCTTCGGATGCGTTTTCTGCCAGAATAACGATATCTCAACCAATCCAAACTCAGGGCAGCCTGTCGGACCAGAAGGGCTTGCTTCGATTGCAGAGTCTCTCTTCAGACAGGGTGCTTTGAACATCAACTATGTTGGCGGAGACCCCATTCCAAACACTCACACCATCATTGCATCGCTTGTCCATCAAACCTCCAACATGACACAGCTTTGGAACTCAAATTTATACTGTTCAGAAGATACCATGCGCCTGCTTGTGGATGTCTTTGATGTGTGGCTTCCTGATTTCAAATACGGGAACAACGAGTGTGCAAAACGACTCTCTGGTGTGGAGAACTACTTTGATGTGGTTTCGCGAAATCATCTGATGGCATACAACTATGGTGAGGTCATTGTTCGTCATCTCGTAATGCCAAACCATGTCGAGTGTTGCACCATTCCAATTCTTGAGTGGATTTCTAAGAATCTGCCCAGCAGCATGGTGAATATCATGAGTCAGTACAGACCCACACACAGAGTACCTAGGGAGAAGGACAGGTTTTCTGATATTGCACGTCCTGTGAATAGTCAAGAAATGGCTCTGGCGTTTACCAAGGCTGATGAGCTGGGAGTATATCACCAGTATGTGAGTTAATTCAGGTCACGTCACAAGATTCTAAAGACTTTGAACTGAGAGCGACGCGGTCACTATGTGTCTAGCAGTTCCTGCACGAGTAGAATCCATTGATGGCGACTTTGCTCAGGTAGACTTTGGTGGTGCAAGTAAGAGAGTCTGTGTCACACTTCTCCCAGGTCTTGAGGTGGGTGAGTATGTGATTGTTCACACAGGATACGCTATAGAGAGGATGAAGCCTGAAGAGGCAAAGAAGACACTTGCTCTGTTCGAAGAGATGGCTCAGATGGAAGAAGATGTGGCATCGACCAATGAGAGTGACCGGTAACACTTTTGAAGACTACATGATTGGTTACTCGTGAATTTTCATGCCCGACACACTGGAATCCATCATGGCTGAATTACGCTGTAGAATCAACACAGAGGACAAGACCACATCAGTTTCCTATGAAGAGATTGAGAATCTCAAAGCAAACACTGTTGTTGTCATGCCTGCTGGAGGTAAGGGAGAGAGAATCCGAGCAGAAACTCACAGTGAAGAAATAAACAAGGTCATGATCAAGATTGATGGCAAAAAAAGCATGATTGAGAAACTTGTGGATGATTATGTGAAATGTGGAATCACTAAGTTTGTAGTTCTCACGGGATTTCTTGCAGATAAGGTTGAGGAGCACTTGGGAGATGGATCCAAATGGGGAGTTGAAATAATGTACTCACAGGACCCAGATGGAAAGAAGGTTGGTAATGCAGGAGCCATTCTCCATGCACTGAACAATGGAACTATAGATGCTACAATGACCGCTATCATTCACAATCCAGATGATGTCATTGTCCGGATGGATAGGCATTATGGAGATGTCTTTCTTGAGGGACATTTGAAGGGCTGTAAGAAAGGATGCATTGGTACTTTTGTTGTTGTGCCCGAAACTCCATTCCAATACTCTGGACTCATAATTCAAGAAGGTAGAGTCCGTGACATCACCAAGTATCCCCCAATAGCAATTCCTGCTCACACAGGTATAACAGTTTTTGATCCTGAGATCTATGACTACTTCAGAAAACTGGTTTCCCTGGAGGTCGAGTCATCTTTTGAGAATGTTGTCTGTCCAGTCATAGCTCATGAAGGCCGATTATCAGCAATAAACATCCCCACCGAAACATGGATTCCTGTGAATGACTCGAAAGGAATTCGTGAAGCAGAATCTGTTCTCAAGACCGGGTAGATTCATTCAGTTCCAGTCACTTCTGTACTTCTTGAAGCCTTCAATGGTCGCCTTTATTGCATCCTCAAATTTCCATTTAGGTTTCCAATCCCATCGCACAGATTTTAGAGACTGCTTTTTGATTTGAGCAGGTAATTTTGACTCAACATATTCAGGTTCTAGTCCATCGAAGAACTCTAGGATTTTGAGAACAATGTCTTTCTGATTGTAAACCCAGCCTGTTGAGATATTGTAAGAACCTTTCTTAGTGTCGTCATTCATCAAGCTCTCGATGGCCGCTACTTTATCTTCTACATAGACGTATTCTCTTATTGAATCATCATTAGTAAAGATCCAAGGTGACTGGCCTCT
>JBHLRQ010000142.1:0-7411 GCA_048882385.1 Candidatus Thorarchaeota archaeon
GACAATTCCCGCATGTGTCCTATTTCTACTAAAGATGATAATAGGATCAATCCGTCGGAGATCTCTGGATCCTACTAAGCATATAAAGACGGAATTTTTGGTTACACTTGGTACACTCCTGTTATTAGATTCCTCAATGTTTTGGATAGGTTTCCAGTTTCCATATTTCGAAAACTCAAACTTCTTTACACCTTTCATTTGGATTTACGCAATCATCTGGGGGCCAGTTTTGCTTTTCCAACTTGTTATGAGAGGGCAGAACCTCTTTTGGGACAAAACTGATTCACCAAAAATTGAACCTCCTCTTGCATCTGAAGAACTCAAAGAAACTCTTCAACGTCTGCATTGGATTAGAAACTCTACAGTTGGCAGAATTATCGGGTGGGTGTTCGTATTCAGCATCATTCCAATCTATAGCCTTTCAATTTCTAGTGATCCAAGCGACCGAATATATTATGATTCAATAATAGCTCAAACCTTGTTCTATACTCTTATTTTTCTCATACCCGTTGGAATCTATTTTGCTTTCAGAGGTCTTCTGGTATCAGCAAGAAAATCCAGGACATGTTTTGGCGAGAGGACCAGGCTTGAAGCTTTGATCGACTTCTTAATCTCTACCCTGATGTGTGGGAGTTTCGCTCTTTGGTTGGTTAGTCTGGTTTCGAATCCGTCTATTATTCTGAGTATTTCAGTATCCGTTCAACGTGATCTTGGAATATACGGAGCGAGTTATTTCATTACAGGATATATTACAACTTTCATATTCTTTATTGTGACTTTGATCATACGTATTCTTGGAGATATCTTGGAATTTTGGTCAACAAAGAAGAATATTGCAGCAGACCTAATCATCGCTTCCACAACACTACTCATCATCGCCTTATCATTAAGGGTTGGAGTGGATATTTTAGCTCACAATTTCATCCTCCTCCCAATATCTATGTACCCTGCTGTTTTATTGTTAGTAATGTTAGTAGCCTTTCAAGCTGAAACTTCGAGACTCAAACTTCGCGAAAAGCAGATGAAAGCTCAGGCGGAAACAACAAGAATCAACAAAAATCCAAACATCCCAGTCAATTATCCGAACAAGGATAATACTCATCCGGGATCGAATTATCCATCAAGATAGTTACTCAAGTTTATCTGCATTCGCGAGTATAGCTACTCAAGTAGCTAATAGTGGAGCTTACCTATCGCAAGGAGAAGAATGAAAAAAGATGCAGGATTTAGTTGCATTTGCAGCTTTACTACGTGAAATTTCCTTTGGGATATTGATAGCTGGTTTGTTCTATACTTTTGGATTATTTGCACTTGGAAGAGTCTTCTCAGCTCTATCAGAACATGGACATGTCGAACATGACATAGATCACGATGTTGATCATGATATCGACCATGATATTGATCACGATTTAGATCATGACATAGACCATGACTTGGATCATGATGTGGACCATGAGCTGGACCATGAGCTGGACCATGACTTGGATCACGATGTAGACCATGATATGGATCATGATGTCGATATCGGTCATGACATTGAAATAGAAAAATCCGGATTCTTTGAGATTGAGCAAGGTGCGCCAATGGGTGTTACTATTGGTACAGCACTAGTAGTTTTCGGATTTCTAGGGTCTCTGATTTACTATGAAGGAATCGCACTGCCTTTAGTTGGAAAGATATTCATCCATGTGGCCAGCGTAGCTGTGATTGTTTATTCAGTGCGTACAGTCCTGAGTCGGGCATTTGTAGAATCTGGATTCATGATCGAGCCAGGTCATATAGTTGGACGCGAGGTCGAGGCTGTATCAACAATCAATGATGGATTTGGCGAAATCAGATTGCAAACTGAGATGGGTCCTAGAAGATTTCATGCAAGACCTTTCCAAAAAGGCGTGGTCTTTCAGAAAGGCGCAGAGTTGTTTGTAGTTTCTGCTGATAGTAAAGTAGTATATGTTGATCCCAGAAAAGATGTCGTCAAGTGGATGCAGAAACAGAGCAAGAAGGTTGACGACAATCCAAAATGAGTCAATTCCTGCGCAGGTTTATATTCTTACAAACCAAAGGTTACACAAGTGCGCTTAAAGGATGGCCAAAAACGACTCTTAGAGAGAGGCAAGGTACGGAGTTAGACCTGTTCAAGGTCAGAGGCAGTGTATCAGATGATAATCTCGAGGGTAGTGGAAATAAGGCAAACTCGAAGTGCACGAAAAGAGAGAAAGAAGTGAGAAGAACATCAAATGCAAGCAAGTATTTGGGATTGGTTTGCGAGTAACCTCGCAGTCTCATTGGGCTTATTGTTCATTGTCGTTATTCTTCTACTAGTGATATTCATCAGGAAGTACGTACGGATTTTTGACCCGAACATCTTCTATGTTCACTTGAGGCGTGGTAAGGCTATCAAGCAAGGAGAGGGTGGTATGGTCACCCGTATTCCATTTTTTGATCGTATCCTAGCAGTTGATAGGACCGTGCAACAATTGAACATATCAGCGGAATCTGTACTCTCAAAGGAGAAACAGAAAATCCGACTTAGCGCAGTTCTTCAATGGCAAGCAGAGAATGCTATTGCAACAATCAACAATGTGACTTGGAGTGAGATTCCAAGCAGATTAACAGCTATCATTGAATCAGTCATTCGTACGGCTTGTGCACAACTGGCTGTAGAAGAAATACTCGAAGAACGACAGCTTATCATTGAGGCAATCAAGAAAGAGCTTATTGATATCGTTAGTGAGTGGGGTCTCAAAATCGTTACAGTAGAGCTGATTGATGTCGTCGTGGTCAATGATATTTTCCTAAGAGACATGTCAAAGCCTCGTGAAGCAGAGATGCACCGTTTGGCTCAGATAGCTCTAATAGAAGCTGACCAAGCAACTGGAACTCGAGATATTGAGAGAAGCAAAGTTCTTCGTGAGCAAGAGATTGCTCGTGACAAACTGATAGGTGTGCAAGAGCAATCGCAGCTACGGGATATCCAAGAAGCTGAGAAACAACGTGAGCAGAGTGTACTTGAGATCGAGCTTCAGAAAGACTTGATGCAGAAAAAATACGAAAAGCAACAGGCTGAGGTCGAGGCTTCAAAAGATCTGGAAGTTGCGAAACTTGGCGCCGAAGCTGAGAAGCAGAGAAAGATCAAAGAAGAAGTCGAGGTCCAAGCTCAGCGTATTCTTCAGGAAGCAAAAGCTGAAGCTGAGAAGATCAGCATGGTTGCTGAGGCTGATGCGGGTAAGATCCTGAAGGTCACAACCGCTCAGGCTGAAGGTATCAAAAAGACCCTTGAAGCTGCAAGAGACTATACACCTCAAGCATTTGCGAGAGATTTCCTTCAAATCCTACCTGAGATATACCGTCAGATAGACATCGGTGATGTCACTCTGTTTGGTGGAGGAGCTGGAGGAAATGGCGAGGGAGTCGAAGAAGGTGGCGGCGGAGCACAAGCCTTCCAGGTCTTTGGAAATGTTTTGGTTCCAATGATGCTCATGGCAAGGATGATGGGCTTCGATTTTAAGGGACTCATGAAGGGTGCCTTAGGTGGAATGGCCACCGAAGAACCAGAGCAAGTGATAGAGAAATAGTTGGCGAGATATCTCTAATCATCGCCTAAAGCTGAACCTTGGAGATCCTAGGATCTCCAGGGACACTCAGCGAATCAGCTGAAATTCCAAATGGCTACTTAACCCGTTTGATGTACCAAACGAGTTTGTCGCCTTCTTCAACAAGTTCAAGGATTTCATTTCCTGTTCTGGAGGACCAGGCTGGAAAATCTTTCTTAGTGCCTATGTCTGTGGCTATAACCTTCAGGATTTCGCCAATGTTGATTTCTTGGATAGCTTTCTTAGTTTTCAGAATCGGCATGGGGCATCTAAGTCCACTAGCATCGAATTCCTTCGCAACTTGGTGTGTCATTGTAAATCGCCTCTGAGTCGGATTACGAGTAGTTTTATGCCTTGTGCTAGCACAAAGCTGATACAATTCAAATAAACCACAATTTATTCTGATACAGCAGTCAACAATGAAATTGCTCTCTTGTTCATTCAGGCATGTTTATTAATTATTATTTGACGGCTCGGAATAATTATAGGTGTACACAATGGCGCTTTTCCAACTGATTTTATTCATCCTCTTTGCATTGAACGTGAGTGTGATGTTCTCAGGATTCATGTTGGCAAGAAGGATGGGTTACTACCTAATGAATCAAGTCATGATGTTGATGTTTGGCATGATGGTAAGTATAGGTATTCTTGTTGTTGGACTTTTCTTCCCACCAGTTCCAGCAATGTTTGACTTACTTCACATTTTGTTAGTCGTCGACCTTGTTCTAATACTCTTTGCCACACTGATGCAATTCGCAACAGTAGTGCCAATTCTAATGAAGACAATGCAGGGCGGTCCATTCCATAGCTCGCACAATACCAACTTATTGGTTACTCTGTTCTTGCTACTCGGACTTGTACTCTACTATGTAGAACTTGCAGTACTATAGGAGATGAAAACACTATGCCTAGTTTATACATAATTGGTCAGTGGGGTCCTGAGGCAGCCGAGCGATGCTACGGTCCGTTTGTCACAGGTACTACCGCACAAGCACAAGACATTGATGCCAACATCTTCTTGATGATGGATGGCGTAATGTTAATGAAGAAGGGGATGGCTGAGAAGGTTAAAGCTCCTGGTTTTCCACCACTACAGGACCTTATCGACGCATTCCTAGAAGCTGGAGGAAAGATCCAAGTCTGCTCTAACTCAGTAGAGTTCAGAGGTATTGGTCAAGAAGATTTTCGAGACCCAAGAATCGAGATTGCTGGCGCTGCCACAATGATAGATGAAACTCTAAAACATGATAAAGTAATGTTCTTCTAGAACAGTCTGAATTGAGGGGCTTCCCCCTCAATCATCTTCTTTTTGATTGACTAAGATTCACGAATAGTCAGGATAACAGTTCGTCATCATAAGAGTCATGACTGCACTACGTATTGCAGACTCTGAGATGAATCCTGTCAGTTCTTCCTTGCAAATCTTGATGTAAGGTAACATAGGAAGATCTTCTTCTTTGATTTCTACTGAAGGATCATCAACATTGATCGATTCTACCATACTTTGAGGAACTCCCAAAGAATCCAGAACCGTTGAGAGAATTTCCATGGCCGGGTCGCAAAACACACAATGATTTGATCTGTAGAATGTGATACAGGTCTTTTGTCCACAATGCAATTCAGGTGTTTCAATCCACAAAGGAAGCATAAGTATGAACCGAGCGCCTTGCGTGTAGTCTCCCTTATCTCTGTCCTCGACCTTGATCTTGCCACCAATATTTTTCACGATTCTGTCAACAAGCGTGAGTCCCAAGCCACGGCCCACAATTTGGGAATCAGGACTTCCTGTTCTTCGAAAGATGAATTCTTTAGAGCTATCAGGTATACCCGGACCGTGATCAATGAATTCAATTCGGACCATTTTGACTTCTTCAACAACTTCTGCGTTAACTTCAAGAATGACATTATCCTTCTCATCGAATGTCATGGCATTATGAAGGAGGTTGAAGCAAACCTGTTCTAAATACTGATGTCCTGCGACCTCGAACATACCTTTTTCGATATTTGTTGTCAACTCAAGGATTTTCCATGGAAAATCATTTTGAACTGCTACTAGAGCAGCTTGCAGAAAATCGTTGAAATCGACTTTTTCTCTGGTTGGCGGATTATTAGCAAGTCTAAATAATGACCTGAGGTTAGCTACCATACGAGCTGCGCGACGAACATTCCAGCTCGATTCATGCAATAGAGGTCTATACCGTTCAGGGATGTCTTTGGAATTCTCTAGCAATCCTGTGGAGAACAATAAACTTTGATTGACATTATTGAGATCATGTGTCATGACTTCTAAGTAGAGGTTCGCACGCTCACGTTCAATCTGTTCTCTTGCTTCAGCATTCTTCCTGCGATCAATATCGAGAGCCATTAGAGCAATTGTAGATGATTGATCAGGATACTCCAACAGATTCGCTGTGACGCTGACCCAAGTTAGTCTGCCATCTGCTGTCTTAAGCTGCATTTCAAAATCTTCTACGCTTTTTCCATTTGCGGCTTCGGAAATCATTTGTGAAACAATATCCTTTGATCCATCACTAGGAAGAAAGGAGGAGAGATTTCTACGCAAAAGATCCTTATCTTCATAGCCAAGTAAACGCGCAGCAGCTTTGTTTACTTGCTGAATGTTCCCTATTTTAGTCAGCGAAAAATAGGCAATTGGAGACGAATCAAATAGTGCGCGATATCGAGTTTCTGACGCATCAATCGCTGCTTCCAATTCTACATTCCGAGTAACATTTCTGACGATGCCCATGATTGCAGGTTTGTTTGACAGAGCAAAATCAGATGTACTGATCTCCACATGAACAATTTCACCATTTTTCTTCACAAAACGGGCTCTGAAAGGAGGTCGCCCACTTTGTCCCCAATCAAACCCTTCTTGAACTTCAGAAAATTGGTGAGCTGTGGCAGGTTCAAGTAGATCTGTGATTGGGCGACCAACAAGACTTCCGATATCATAATCGAGCATCTTTAGAAGTGCAGGATTTGCCATGACGATTCTATCATCTTGTAGTATGACAATTCCATCATTTGCCATCATTACCATACCGAAATACTCGTTTTCGAGGTTGGTGGCTTTCGTGTTTCTTTGGTCCTGCAAGTCGGTCCCGCCAGAGTTTATTCTATCGCTCTATTGCAGGAAGGAAAACCAATAGTTCACACATATAGGTTACTTGTGCAAATTCAGTCTGTTGAGGTCAAGCCTTAGCATTGTTCAGAATATCTTTTTGTGCCGCAGTCAAATCTGGATATCCATCTAGGGATTCAATATCGATTATTCTTAGTACGTTTTTTTGGCAGGATATGTGATGCCATCGATATGTGACGTGTTCTTCATACATATAGGGTTCTCCAAGTCGAAGTTCACCCTTTGATATAACATTAGAACATGTTCGACAGGTTGCTCTACTAGACTTTGCAGGTTCCACTTTCCAAGTTGTTTCCGTTTCCTTCTCCTCAAACATACTCAAATTATCTAAGAAATCCTCAACGTTTCCTCCTACCAGAGCTGGTGTCAAACGGATAGTGAAGGTATCATATTCAGTTGGTTCATAGCTAAGGTCCACATTACCATTAGTATATGATTTCTTAAACGATGTTTTTGGAGGATACATCTCTTTGGACTTCATGAAGTTTAGCATCTGTTTTGCTAAAACCTTACTAACGTCACGTTTGTCCATCTCACTGATTCCATCTGGTTTTGCTACTCCATAAGTTGTGACTATAATCTGTCTACCATCATCCAGAGTTTCACGAGTCTTTTCAAAGAAAACTGCGCCTACTCTTATCGACTTCTTGATTCGAGGTGTACGAAACGTATC
>JBHLRQ010000143.1:0-7249 GCA_048882385.1 Candidatus Thorarchaeota archaeon
ATCTACAACCAATTGTACTGGGATCTTGGCGTTCATGAGGTCTTGTAACTTATTCATCAACTTCGTATCATCTCCTGTCTTGTAGAATTGTCTCTCATCTGATTTATACTTAAGCTATTGTTCTACGGCACATTGAGAACCTAAAAGGAGTGGTGCGCTCGCCGGGATTTGAACCCGGGCCGGATCCGTTCTACGGCTCCGAGGGATAAACCCCCGCACTATGGCAGGGATCCATCATAGCCCCTAGACAACGAGCGCTTAGAACCACACCGCGCCCGAGAGCGTTAAAAAGCTTACCAAAGGCTCATCACAATTACCGACAACTGAGTCTACCTGGTCTGAAGTTTCAAGCGCATGTCTTGTCTTAGAGCCTATCATGACTTGCACGGTATTCGATATATTATTGAGGATGGAATTCTCATCAAACCCCTTATCACGAGCGGAAAATTAAATCAATCCCGTCTGCAAGAATTGAAAATCCTATTCTACCGTTTCTGATGAGATTCTTTCCAGATTTGGCAGACTCAGTCTTAGATGAGTTACTAGAAGAAGCCGGACTGCATCAATTTGGTACAATCCTTACGTCTAACATTAATCTTATACTGTTCATTAATTGGTCACTTGAGCATGACGACCACAAGACTAGTCGAAATAGACATGCTTCGAATTATTTCGATTTTAATCGTTGTCATAGTCATCCATGTTCCTATTAATTATGCATATAATTTCTACAACGATCTAGATTGGTATGGTGTGTTTGTTGTAAATAATATAGGAATATATACCGCTATGGGTTCCTTTGTGTTTGTGTCTGGATTTGGATTATATCTGAATCCGAATAATCGGGAAATTAACTCGGTCAAGAAAGGGCTCACATTCCTAAAGAAAAGAGTCTTGAGAATATTTCCCCTCTATTGGATTGCGCTGGTCCTTTTTCTCTTCTTTCTTGATTATTTGCGCATTAACCCATTCTATCTATTGGCTCATATCTTTGGGATGCAACTTGTGATGGCTCCAGAATTTGGCCCTCCCATTTTGACTCTTTGGTTCATTGGTGTTATTGTGCTATATTACTTGACTTATATCGCCCTTAACTTGGTAGGCTCAATCAAGCGGATTATACCCGTTTCTATAGCTATTTTGCTTCTCTTTGGACTTCTCAATGGGTTTTTGGGTCTCTTTGAATATCGCTTCTTCTTGTATTATTTCATGTTCATCGCTGGTATAGCTGCTGCCGGGTTTTTCACCTCTCCCTATTATGAAATTATTAAAGAACGGTTGATAGAGATACCAAAGGCAGCATCACTTGCTGTTCCATTATGTTTGAGTGTGATTTTCTATTTTATAATCGGGTTTTTGTGTGAATTCTGCTATTCTACCCTTTATTCAAAATATGGAACAAGTCATATAGAATTCATTTTAGAGAGGAATCTTGACTTAGTTGAAGTGGGATCAGTTTTTTTCCTATTCAACCTGATTATGATATCATTTGTTGTTTTCGCTTTTTCATCCTTTAACTTCGCTTTTCGAGCTTTGGGATTGAGAGTTTCCAGAAGTAGAATTGAATCTATTATCTCGCCAATAGCATACTCTACCTACTGCGTTTATTTATTCCACAGAATTTTCCTTATCATTTTTGATTCTGTTTTAATTGATGGTCTAAATATTGACATATTTGCAAGAGAAAACTTCTATTTGGTTCTACTCTTCGTCCCATTTATTTTCCTATTTTCCTACCTCATTCAAAAAGGATCAGACAGGGCTCTTAATCTAGTTTCAAGACATAAATCAAGAGAAGTGGCAAAGCCCTTAGAAATTGAAACCCTTTAGACAACGAGCGCTTTGAACCACATCGCAGTGGTGAGCGTTAAAAGCTTACCAAGGGAAGTACGAATTTTATGACAATCCTGCAATCTTCTTGATTAGAAGAACTCGGAATGTCGACTCCACCTCGATTGCATTCGTGCGACCTGTTCTTGAATCAAAAGCCATTCGAACACCCCCCACCCAATATCCTGTCTTTGCTTCAGTCAACCAAGCCTTGGGAAAGGAGTAGGTGTCATTGTCTGTACGGAACTCCTCTAGATACTTCATCGATTGCTTGAACCAAGAGCTGTTCTGGATACATTTGAAAGGAGCAAGTGCTTCAAGCATGAGTAGCATCTCAGCAAACGGCTTACCATCTGGTTTTGAGTCATACCCTGGGAGATGAACTGCCCATCCAATCACATAGTATTTTTCACCATACCTGGCTAGTCCATAGCTCCAAGGCAGAGCCTGATACTCTGGAGACAGGATCATCTCCATGATGTTTTCCACCATCTCTCGCTTTTCAGGTTGGTTTATGATACTTCCAATCTTACTGAATGCAAGTGCATCGTGGACCCATGGAAGCATTAACTGTTGATTTGGATATAGTTCTGGATTGACCAGCTCGTGTTCCATTTCATGCATCATCTTTGTATCTGGCTTTTCTATGAAGACTTGGGAGAAATCTGGTGATGCACTGAATTTGAATAGTGTTCTGAGGCGACTTAGCATTTGTTTCTCAACGGTTTCAACCATATCATATCCAGCTCGAGCCAAGAGTGATGCTATCAAAGTCTTCTTGAAGACTGCATGTGGCTCGATATGGGGTTTGTCTATATTCTCAGTCAACCACACTCGGAATGGTAGTGTCTTGGTATCAAAGGGTTGCAGACCTGCACGCCAACCAAGCTGGACAAGTTTTCCCATTACATTCTCGAATGAATCTTGTTTGCTAGAATGAATCTCATTTAATCCTAGGTTTGGTTTCAATAGATTGAGCCACTTGAGTACTTCTGGATCTTCTGACATGTGTGAGAGTGCTCGGCCAACCACACCAACATCCTGCTCTTCAATGAGGTCCACGATGGTACGAAACCTGATGATTGGTCCTGCATTGTCAAGTAGCCAATAGCCAAGGTCCCTCAGACTCATATCTTGTAGACTATTCTGGTCACATAAGTAATCTCTGAATTTGGGGACAGAGTTAAGAACTTCCTCCACTCTATCCATTTTGGTGCTTAGGTTGGTGGATACAAATCTAACGAAGGACATTATGCGAGATATCTATGAGAATAGAATGCTCCTCACAGCATCCCGAGATAGACCTGAGGGTTGGACACTACACTCAGGACTCTGGAGTCCCTTCTATATTCAGCTACGTATCCTGTCCTCTTTTCCTGAAACTCTCGAAAAAGTAGGTAAAGCTCTGGGAACACTTGTAAAAGAAGAGGCACCACATATCAATAGACTTGTAGGAATAGCCTTTGCTGGGATCCCAATCGCTACTGCAATGTCGCTCTCAACAGGCATCCCCGCATGTCATACACGTAAGATTGTGGGTGTAAGAACAGAGGCTGAACTGCTTGAGGCTATTGGCAAATACGGTCAACATGCACTTCTTGAAGGCGAGGTCAAAGAGGGTGATGCAATCTGTCTTGTCGACGATCTTGTGACCGGAATGGAGAGCAAGCTAGTCGCAAGGGGGCAAGTAATTGCTGAACTCGAAAAACGAGGAATACGCAAATACTCAGTTGACAATATTGCAGTGATTGTAGATAGAAACCAGGGTGCATCACAGCGCGCAAAGGAACTCAATATCACACTCCATTCACTGATCAACTTGGTGGATGAAGGTCTTCCAATGATCAAGGATATGATGTCAGCTGAAGAGTACACAATGATTTCTGATTATCTTGCAGACCCTGCTGGTTTCAAGAAACCCTGAATACGTCTTTTGGCCGTCATAGAAATCCATTTCATTACAGATTAAGACCTGAATACTATGAGCCGCAAGAATCCCCTAGATCCATTACTGAATATGGCTATGGCCATGTCAACTCGTCATTATGAGTACTATATGGAGGCGGCTGAGAACATTGAAACTCCTCAGGTCAAAGCCCTCTTACTTGTTCTTGCTGAAACTGAGAGTGATCTTATCGCACACATTCGTCATATGATGGTGACAGGCATTCTTGATGAGATAGAGGTCATGGAAAGAGTTGATGCTGATGATCCTCCCGATGACTCTCCTATTGCACCAGAGAGGATGGAAACCGACCCGCGCATCTTTGTGTGCAATAAGGCTCTAGAACAAGAAGTCAAAGGTTACACCTTCTATCTGTCAATTGCTGCTCGTGCAAAGACTGAACTTGCGAGTCGGCTCTTTGAATATCTGGCATTCATCAAATCAAAGCAGATCGAACAGATTCGAAATGTGTGTATCACGTTCTAGATATGGATATAGAACAGAAAGTGATTTCTTCTATTATTACATAATTTTTGCTCAATGAGCGATACTACATCTCATCAACAACTGCTAAAGCTTGCTTTGACGACATCAGCAAACCACTATTCGTTCTATCTCAGGGCTGCTGATGCAGCTGAAACTCCCCAAGTCAAGGCTCTCCTCTTGGTCTTAGCTGAATCAGAAGGCGAGCTTATTGAGAAGATCCGGCTCATGATGACAACTGGAATTCTGGATGCAATTGAGGAGGTTGTCAAGAAAGACTTTTCATACGAGGAACCTGACCCGACTCCCTTTGGAATTGACCGGACTCCCTTTGCGTCTTCAAATCCTGATACTGATCCAAGACTCTTCGTGTGCAACCGCGCATTGGAGATGGAATTCTCAGGCTACACTTTCTATAGGTCAATTTGCTCTCGAGCGAAGTCAGAGCTCGTAAGGCGCCTCTTCGAATATTTTGCCTTCATCAAATCAGGGCAGATTGAGAAGATACGTAAAGTGTGTATCACATTCTGATTCTTTCCTGTCTTGAACCATCCAACTCCGAAGAAGCTGTATTCAGAAACCGTTTCTTTATTTATGGTTATTAGAACACGTGTTCCAATGATTTATTTAGATAATAATCTAAAAGAATAAAAGATTAGATACATTTATATATGTTTGATTATATAGTAATAGTGTGGCCGGGAGGCCGCAAACAGCACTGGACTCTGAAATTCTCCATCGGAAACGAAGGGGATAGAGGGTCTTGAAACAGCGAGATGGAAAAAATGAGCGACGAACAAACTGTATTCATTCCCCCGGTACACCTCGATAATCTTGATGATTTCAAGGAGGTAGCGAGTGAAGCAGCTGTTATTGTATATAATCCCGAATTCTTCCACGGACCTTTTACTGATGATGAAAAGAGAATTCGAAGACTCACACTCTCCGCAGTTGGAGTCCTAAGAAATGGAGTTCCTCTGACCTTTAGATTCGTATTAGATGATGTCCGAGACCTTGAGAGAGTAGCAGCAGAGATTCTGCGAGAGCTACAAACACTTGGAAATGTAGTACATGGGTCTGTTGAGAGCCCGCGGCCCATTGGTGAACTTCTTGCAGCTTGGCCATAGACAAAAAGTATCTTACATCCATCTCGCTAGTACCGATACTGCTTTTTGGGTTCAAGTTGATTATTTATTGAACAACTGTGACAGACCCAGAACCTATTGAGAAGATCATGCCACGGATACTGAAGCAGTACTCCGAACGCCCACGTGGTTGGCACATCATGACAACTCCAAGAGGAGAGATGCTCATTCTTAGTTCTGATTCTGCATTCCAGTTGAAGATGATTCAGCTGAGTCCATTTGAATTCACAGGCGCAGGAGTCGAACTTCCTGAATCAAGTGAAACTGCTGAGTCAATTCGTTCCTCTCCAGAGTTCGGCCTTCGTCCTCTGAATGAAACCGATATCCAGGGATTGATCAACACAATGACAGGTTCTTCGGAACCCAGTATCAGCATCGGTGACATTTTGAAGAGGACTCCCAAATCCATTGAGGATCTCTCCATTGAAACAAGTCATGTTCTACGTGGTCCCGTGCTCACAAGACCTGATTTGGGTTCCCTAAGTCCTGAGATTCTTAGACGTCAGTTATCCCTTGACAGGTCTGCTGACAGGATATTCAGAAAGAAGTACCCTATGCGAGCCGGGATGTATTTCTAGAATGTGCCTAAGAGACAGCCTTCTTTAGCATTGCTTTCTCAAGGTCTGATTGAGCCACATGATTCGGAACCTTCTCATTCTGGACAAGAATGGTCGCACGCTACTCTGTTCTAATTTTGGCGAATGCCACTCCATGTGCGAAAATGCAGAAGAAATCAGTGGGTTCATCAATGCGTTAAGCAATTTTGGTCGCCATCTCACTACAGATGTTCTCAATCAAATACAACTGAGCAATCTGCATTTCATACTCTCTTCTCGAGCAGACCTCATCTTCGCAATCTCCGTAGATGATGATAATTTAGAGGAGCATAGCGACACCCTATCAAAAATCATCGATCTCTTTGCTGATATCTATGACACATTTTCATTTGGCATTGAGGATGAGATTGATGTCATTGTCTATCAGGACTTTCCGAAGTTCCTTGTAGACCAAGATATTCTCAAGCTGAATTGCGGGAAATACGTCGAATGTGAGGGCTGTCCAAATACAGAAAAATCGCTTCCATTAAGTGAGATGACTAAGGAACTCGGTTCAAAACACAATGTCTGAAACCCTAACAGAGTCCTTAATTATCTAACTATCATTTAGCAGGAATAGCAAAGGTCATTTTCCATCAAATGGTATTGTATGTATATTTGGTGAAAGAAAATGAGAGTAATAAAGTTCGAACCAGAGTTGGCTAAACGGATTCAGAAACAGTACCAGATGGAGAAGCCCCCAGCCAACTTGACCGAGCTTATTGAGTTTGCCAGAGGACAGGTGGTGGCGAATCCTGATGGTCCGAAGTGGGTGGCTGCGATTCGCGAAGGCAAATTAGCAATTGGTGAAACGGATACAGAACGCGGTCAATCCGTAGTGTCGCCTGACGGACGTGAAGTAAAGGTGATGTGTGGCTATGATGCTATTGGAACGTCACTGTTGCGTGGTGAGGGACTTGCCAAGGTGTCTTGTTTCCACTGTGGTGAGAAGATGGAAATCCAAATCATAGACGGAGAACTAGCCCGTGCATCCCACCCATCAATGCTCTTTTGGATTGGAGATGGTCCCAAGGGCATTCCATTCTGCGACCACTACAATTTCTTTCCGGACAAAAAACACCTGGATGAATGGCTTGAAACGAACCCGGAGGAGCTTGGTGTCGCACTCACTCTGGATGAAGCGATAGAGTTCCTATTACTTTCACACGAGAGCTTGTGAAAATACCTCCTTCTTATAATCTAAGCAGAAATAGATGTGGGCTAGACGAATTTTGAACTCGTGACCAATT
>JBHLRQ010000144.1:0-7222 GCA_048882385.1 Candidatus Thorarchaeota archaeon
AGTTTGGTGGAGACCTTGAATACACAGATATCGATTCATTCGAGAAGTCATACATGAATGAGGAAGTCCATCCGATGGATGTGAAGTCTGCAGTGTCTGAGTATCTTGTCGAGCTACTATCACCTGCTCGTGAGTACTTTGAGAAACATTCAGACATTTTTGAAGAGGTTGAAAAGACATTCGAATAAATTAAGTAGCAGCTGGCAGAAAGCCAGCTGACTCGTGTCCATTTCTAATCTATGTCAATACCGAGGCTACTCAAGAGGGCATCAAGATCAGCCTTTGAAAGACTCTTAGCTTCTTCAATGATGACATCAATCTCATCTGAAGCCATACCCTTCTTCAAGAGCTTCTGACGCAAATCCTCCAGCTCTTCAGGTCGCTGCTCAAGAGGCATCTCCTCTACTGGAGGTTCACCAACTGGTGGTTTAGCCAGGACATCAGCACGACGAGCCTTCTCCTGCTCGATAACTTCCTTCAAGAAACCAGGTCTCTCACTAGCCTTCATTCTTGCTAGGTCCGCCCTAAATGCTTCGATCTCGATTTCACCAAGACCTGTGATTAAAGCAAGCTCCTCAAGAAGATCATTGACCTCAGGAACGGTTGTGATTATTGGATAATCAGCAACCTCGGTTTCATCTTTCTTGAGCTTAAGTGCGCTGGTTCCCTCATTGACTATTTCCATTGCGATATTCTGTCTTCCAGGTACACTTGGTGGCTTTGGTATTCGACCTTTCGCAAGAGCTCTCATCATGCGATTCATCTCGCGAATCTGTTTTGGTACACTCCAGACTCTTACATATGCAACAATCAGCAGAGCGATAAATATGAGAGAAGCTCCTCCACCTACAATCAGAGCCTGCTCGATTTGTTGTTGAAGGCTAATGTCAGACTTGATTGTCAGAATGAATACTTGCGATTCAAAGTCTTCTTTCTGGAAAGTAATTGTGACTGTGAATGTTCTGCCCGCATCTGCTCTGAGGGAGAGAGTATAAACTCCGTTTTCATCAAGAGTCGAACCGGGGAAGTACGTAAAATTGGTTTGACTGGTTTGAACAGTAATATTTGCTCCAGGAATACCTACACGATGGTCCAAGTCATAGTATGTTAATTGCACTTCAAATATCAAACCTGGTGAAGTGACTACAGTATCATTGAGATATAACAGCTCTGTATCAATTGGTCGGATTATTACATCGAGATGCAAAGGAGAAATGGAATATTTCGTTGTTCCGAAATTAATATCGAAGCCATATGTACCATATTGCAAATCTGAAGCGAGGATCAACGAGTAGGATCCATTTTGAAGAAGTTGGAGCTCTGAATCACCAAGTTGAGTAGAGTATGCAATCCCAATGATATCGGTAATTGAAGAACCATCTATCAGACTAACCACATTGTAGATGATGTTTGTCTGGTCATTGATTGGAGCTGAGTAGAAGGTTGGTCCTTGGATTACAGCGGGAGTTGCGTAAACCTCGATTTTCACAGTCGCAGTTCTTGATGTATAGTTAGTGAGATCAAATCTGACTACCAAATCGTAGAGTCCAGGATTCTCAACATTAATCAAAACAACGACTTCATATGTTCCATTGGGATAGTGGTTAACTACTGCATCTCCACCCTCCCAGCTTGCTAGTACATTGGCATCGAGAATCAATACATCATGTTGTGTGTCAGTGAAATTGAATTGATATGATAACGTATCACCAAAATAACCACTCTGGAGGATTGGAGATGCTGATGTTTCAGTGGGTATAGGTAGTATTGTGATAACAATCGATTTGATTGCTGTTGCATATCCAGCCTTGGTTGCAACCATTCTGAGATAGATAGATTGGGCTGCTAGTGAACCCACATCAATATCTAAACTGTATGAACCGTTCAGCTCATCAGTAAAGAATCCGGTAAGACTTCCAAGTGTGTAGGAAACAGTTGCTCCAGCGACCAGGACATTATGGTATGTATCGTTATAGACTGCTAATACCGATAGGGATTCGCCAAAGAAGACGTATTTGATTATGCTTCCATCTGCAGTGCCAATCGTTGTTGGTATGGGTACAATGCTAATGTCAATGTTTGTTTCTATGAATTGAACATTTGTGGTCACAGCTCTGATCGTTAATGGAAAGACACCAATAGCAAAACCAGTCACATCTACTGACCCTGTGTACCATCCTGGAACGCCGGTGGGTGTAAGACCTGTGACTGTACCATTCCATTCCATTGTCACACTTGCACCAACAACAGGTGTTCCAGTCACCGTGCTGGTCAAGTATACTTCGAAGTCAATACTAGTATCGACTACAGCGTAATAGGTAGACTGGAACGGAATTATCTGACCTGGAGCTTTAGATACCACGAGTGCGAAAGATTTCTGCCTTGACTGATAGAATTCGCGTGTAACGGTTATTTGTGGATTGTAAATACCAAAGTCATTCTCTGATGTATCCAGCATGAGATAGTAGAATCCACTCCCAGTGTCCACAAAGTAGTATATCATCCCATTCCATAGCAACGATGAGTTGAATCCCTCTACATATGTCTTGTAAAACCGTTCTTGAATCCAGAAGCTAATATTAACAATCTCACCCCAATCGCCATAAAATGTTGATTGAGAGAGAAGTATCTCAACAACCTGAGCACCAGGTTGCACAAATACCAGTGCCTGTGCAACTTGATAAAAGGGCTTTGTAGCTGTTACTGTAACCATGTACTGTTGCGCAACAAGCCCAGTTGTATTAAGAGTGAGTTCGTAGATTCCATTGCCAATTTCAACGCACTGATATGGGTTCCCAGTGTTAACAGTCCAATCTGTAACAATCACCGCACCTTCGAGAAGAGTTCCATGATCAAAGTCTTCCAATGTCAGAGTGACTGTGATATTAACTCCAATCGCAGTTGATCCAGCAGGTGGAGCTTCAGCAATCAATGAGGTCTGAATATCTCTGATATTAGCAGGAACATTAAGTGCCTCTCGATTTGCATAGAATGGTGAACCACTCCAAGTTAGATAAATATCGAAAAAGACTGTTCCAGTTGCGCCAAAAACTGTTGTATTGACAACAATCTGATAGACTCCATTTCCAAGTCTATTAAGCTGGTAAACTGGACCAGACCAATTACCACTTGATACTATTACCGTTGCACCATCAATTCCAGCTCCCGAGAGGAAATCTGCGTACTCCAGATTTATTGTGATATTGTCAAAGTATGGACTCTCCTCAACAAGTGGGAATAATATCACGGTTGGTCTGGAAATTGTTGTTGCTTGTGTGGTGACATTCCTGTCAGTGTAATATGGAAAGCCAGAGGTCCATTCAATTAAGAGGTAGATTTCATGATTTGCTACGAGACTTAAAGCATCAAGTATTGTTGAATTGAAACTTATTTCATAGTATGAACCAAGGTTAAGGAGCGTATACTGACTCGAGGTGATTTCAGTATGTCCAATGCCATGACTTAGTGTAATATGGCTCTTGTCAATTACTATGAATGACTTGTCCAAAAAGTCTTCAAAAACAAAGCTGAATGATACATTCTCTAGGAATGGCGTATTTCCAGGAGTTTCCACAATTCGAATTTGCGAAGGCCTTTCAATGATATTTGCTGACAGAGTTCTCATAGATGATATGTAGTAAGGTGCACCTGAATAGGACACTGTCACATTGAGTTGGTATGTTCCTGGTGGACCAAGAGCAGATGTGTCAACCTCAATGAGATATTCTCCAAGTCCAATATCTGTGACCCAGTAGTCATTACCCAGTAACAATGTTAGAGGATCACTTTCTATAACAACTGTAGCACCAGTGATACCTATCCCTGTACTGTCATCAGTGTATGTAATTACGAACGTGATGTTTGAAAGATATGGTGCATTGTCAGGACTCTCATAACCAATCTGAGTAGATCTTTCAAGAACTGTGAAAGCAAAATACTCGAATGCATCGCTCACATAATTGGACCCAGTGTATACGATACTCGCATTGATGAAGTAAAGACCTGGTGGAGCAAAGGCAGATGTGTTTAGTATAACAGTGTAATATCCTTCGGCTCCTGGGGTTACAGTGTAGAATGCTCCACCGATATTCAGAGTGAGAGTTCCTGACATCCCAGCTGTGGTTCCAGAGGTTATATCGGTGTAGACAAACTCAATAGTTACATTGTTACCCCATTGTCCTGGTGTGAACGGCAAGTGAGTTAACTGAGAGCTTCTAAGTTGAACTATCACTATGAATTGTTGATTTTGGATATCAGAATAGAACGGAGTACCAGACCATGTCAAGTTGAGGTGAAGTGTAATTTGACCGATTCCACCCAAACTGGATGTGTCTATCACAATAGTGAACTCGTCAGTACCTGAATCAAACGTGTAATACCAGCTTACTCCACCTTCGTTGATGTTAATACTCAATGATGGCGAGTCAGATATCTTCTCCGTTCGCAGGGAATCAACATAAGAAAAGACCAAGGTGGCATTTTCACCGTATGCCGTTGGAGGCACCTGTGTATAGTCAATGTAAGTGGGTCTTTCAAGAACCATCAGGAATACATTGATTGTCTGGTTCTCGTAAAGAGGTAAGACTCCGCTACTCCACAGGAAAGCAATTTCTACTTCAAACATACCCACTCCACCAAGAAAAGTACTGTTTAGTTGGAACTCATAAAGCACCATAGGACCATCGGTGATTATCTCAAGGTAGAAATCATCACCTGTAACAGGATTGATTCCAATTGGTGTGAATGAGAGTGAAACAGCTCCGGAAGAGTTTGAGATGTATGTTGAATTGACAAGATCATAATATATTGCGGAGAATGTGAAATTGTCCAAATAGTAGGTTGCTACGGGGGCGGTTTCCAGATAGAGGTCTGTTTGAGTACCAATCAATCTGAATGACGCGTTCAATGATCCAGATTGAAGTTTCTGTACAGCTCCAGTCCAACTAATCTGGATTGAGAAACTTTTCCATCCAATAGTGGACCACTGCGATGTCGGGACTGTAATATTGTAATGACCTGAACCAAGATCAACGACTGAATAACTCAGAGATGGAAGATCAAGGGTTGATACTGATATGTGGACATAGCCAGAACTGTTGTCAATACCGAAGTTCAAATCTGTATCGAGATATTGAACGAGAATGAAAGTGTCAACGCCATATGATGTTTGTAGTATCGGTTCTTCTAAAGTGAATAGAGTAGTATGAGACCTGACAATTACTTGGATTGGAATGGTGTGATTCTGCATCGTAGAACCTGTGAAGCTCACTGTTATCGGCGAAGTGCCCAGTGGAGTAATGTCTGTGGTGAATATCGTCAAGCTATATAGTCCAGGTGTGGTTTCGATAATGCTATAGCTACCAGACCACGTACAGAGAATGGAATCATTCATTCCAGTAAGAGGAGTGTTATGATCAGCATCTGTCCATTCAAAGGTGAGTGAACCAGACTCTCCAACTGGAATGCTGACAACATTCTGAAGGTAGGTTACCTTTGTATATAACTCTCGAACTTCAACATACAAAATATACTGTTGTGGTAGTACGAAAGGTGCAGTGGCGGTGATTTCGACAACATAATCTCCCATGCTCACGAAGGTTGTGTTAAGCCAAAATAGATAGCTTCCTGGTGAACCTGCTACTGGCGTGACACTATAGTAGCTCGACCAATTACAATCAACAGAACCTGTTGATATTCTTGAACCAATATAGTCTTCAAACCCAATTGTGAATGATCCGTTGTAACCAGATGGTATTGACAAACCAGGAGAATCAGGAGCCTCCAAAATTAGGTTCGCATCAAAGTTAAGGTTGATTGTAAGAACTTCTTGAATTGTATCATAGTGAGGATGTGTCCATTCCAGATTCAGAATATACTGACCCTTTTGGGGCAAATCTCCTGAATCAAGTGTTATAAGATACTCGCCATTCCCAGATTCTCCGAAGTATTCCGTACCAGTTGTCCAGTTATAGCTCATCTGTCCTCCAGACACTGTAGTTCCGGGAATATTTGTATCGTTTATCCTAACTCTCACTAGAAAGAGGTCAGGATAGGTCACATTTGTAATCCATGTTATGACGGCATCTTCAGGGTTTAGTAGCGTTGATTCAGATGAATGAATGATGTTGAATGAACGTTTGAAGAAGCCAGTCTGGTTCCAGGGTGAACCCCCAAGACTATTATTGCAAAAGGCTTGGACAATCCACTGCCCTGCGGATGCATTTGCGGCAAAATTCAATGTTTTTGAGTTTGCATAACCTGTACTATTGACTGGTACCATTTCTGAGTACCAACTGCTTCCAGATGGTGAAAACACAGAAATGTTGACCAAAACCCCAGAAAACTGAGCTCCAATATTTACCGCAAAGAACGCGGAATCAAAAGCTCTAAGGTCCATTGTCTGGGCTGTGGATCCTCCGCTAGTCATTAGCAAATCTGTAATCATGTTTGCACCACGACTTTTGATAAGCCAGTAGCCCCACCGGTCAGGATATGGATATGCACTGATATTAGCAAACCAACTAGGTCCATGTCCCTCATCCCAAGTTGATATATTGAGATCAGCTCGTAGAGGTGATCCTACATAGTAAACATCTCGATTTTCAGGAAGTGACAGGTTGAAGTAGTATCGATTATCGTAACCATCTGGAATATCAGCAAAGAACCACGTAAGATATTCTACCAGAGACGAATTAGTTGCTTCAAAATTCTCTCCGTATGAAACAGGGTCTTGCGTTGTAACTGTTGTGGAGAGACCTCTTGCATAGAGATTTGCTTTTACGGAGAATTCAATCCATATCTCTCTGTCAGGATCCGGAGTGGATGGTGTAGGAGTCCATGAGAAGTCAACATCAACTGGAGTTGTTGTCCAAGTTGGTGATGGAATTTGAGTAATATTTCCTAGTCCAGGAACTGAAGAGCCACCACTTATGTAGTCATTAACATCAAGTCCATTCATCTGGAGATTAAGATCACTCGGATCGGTTTTGGTTTTTAGGTAAAGTTCGAAGTTATCAACTCGAGCATATGGATTTAGGTCAGGATTATAGTTTACAGTCTGTTGACTATACAGACCAACAGTTACAAGAACACCATCGGAAAGATCGAATAAAGACAGGTCAGGAATGGAAATCAATCCGCTATCATACCAAGTCATTTCTTGGTCCACGTCGGGGAACGATTTCTGCCATACACGTTGAGTATAGTCATTTGTTTCAATTGA
>JBHLRQ010000145.1:0-7056 GCA_048882385.1 Candidatus Thorarchaeota archaeon
TCAGGAAGGAATCCATCCTCCGCTCTGTATCCATCACCATCAGTATCAACGTCCATAGGATCCGATATACCTCTGGGAACGTTAAGCACCGACGAAACTGTCCCAGTACCATTATTGTATGAGATAAAGGATGTATCTTGCCAGTACTCGAGCTTCATCAGCAATACCTTGTCGACAGAGATATTGTTCAGTTCACCCAGAGCTCTCAGTTCGATGTCAATGGTATCTTCTTGTGGAAGTGTGAATTGAAGAGCAAAGTTCCACTCATAGAGATGTACATTCCTCACAATCGCATTATACACAACCTGCCTCACCAGAGAGAATTGTACTGGAGGAACGGTCACAGGATCACCGCCAATGGTAATATCGACCTCCACTGTGTTGCCAGAATATAGTGAAGCGCTCATCGCTCGTACAAATACTACATAGGTTCCGTTCGTGAATACATAAGACGGGTCAGAAATGAATGCTAGTCGACCATCCAACATTGGACTGATATGTTTGCTGTTGCTAGCGGTCACATTATCAAAGATCTGCGTGGGGCTCCAAGCAAAGTCCTCAGCTTCATACCAATAAGAGTCTAGGACAGACTCACGTCCTTCAATGACTGCATCACCATCTGTGTCTTGATCTAACGGGTCTGTGAGCTCAGAGTTGATACTGTCCATTCTAATCAATGCGACTCGGTCGATCACTACCCAAGCATGACTAGCGTTTGCGATGATCTGGAGTTGGCCATCACTCACGTTGAAGAATGGAGTTGAGTACCAACGATAGATGGCAGTCAAGAGATGTCGATCACTGTCTACAATTGTTACATTATCCTGTTCTATAGACAGCATTATCGACCTATTGGCGGCCTCAGGAAACTCAGCTCTCGCCCTCACAAAGAATTTGAAATCAGCCTCAGAGCTGGGGACCGAGTAGTTGAACAGGATTCCTGAACCTGTCGAGAATACCGCCTGTTCGTTCCGAGCATCAGAATCGTCACCAAGCACTCCCTGTTCTAAATCGAGTTCCTCAGCCTCATACCAGTATGCCCAAGTTGTGGCCTCGTTTCCATCAGAAATTCCATCATCATCAGCATCACTGTCAACAGGTGCAGGGTCCCAACCGTCAATCACATTGTCATCATCAGAGTCGTTGTCAAGTGGGTTTGCTCCCAAGAGAAGCTCATCCCCATCAAATAATAGGTCGTTGTCAGAATCTGAATCGAGCGCATTGATCAGTGAGTCGCCATCTGTGTCTACATTCCAATCAGGCTCAGAACCATCGTTCACTGCATCATCATCAGTATCTCTATCAAGTGGATCAGTTCCGTACTGAAGTTCTTCACTGTCCGACAAGAGGTCAGAATCTGTATCGTTATTTTTGGGGTCTGTGCCATAGATGCGTAGCTCATCCGCATCTCCAAGTGAGTCGCTGTCTGTATCGTTTAGCAGGGGATTTGTGCCAATCTCTTCAAACTCTTCCCAGTCAGTGAGTAGATCGTGATCAGTATCTTCGTTATTTGGGTCAGAACCTACTATATTCACTTCAGTCCCATCCGAAAGACCTTCTTCATCAGAATCAGGGTTCAATGGGTCGGTGTTGTATGTAAGCACCTCTTCTCCATCACTGAGGGCATCGGAGTCAGAATCGATGGTATTGGGATCAGTGCCAAGATCGACTTCTTCGTTGTCTCTCAGACCATCGCTGTCAGAATCCGTGAGTGTGGGGTTGGTGCCGAGTAAGTATTCCTCCAAGTTGGTTAAGGTGTCCCCATCCTTATCCTGCTGGGCGTCTGCGGGATTGTTCATGTCCAATCCATACAGCATCTCCCAGCTGTCTGGCATACCATCATTGTCACCGCCTAATGGTCCATTGCCTCTTGGAAGAAAATAGAACACACCGAAGGACGAACCTATAATGATAACTACGAGTGCGATAGCAAGTGCAGTCCTCTTTGTGTCTCTCAATAGTGCTCTGCTTACTCGTGACACCATATTTGACCTCCATTTGTCCATGGGATTCTTAGTATCGAGGCACTATCTTGGAACATGAGATATCGATGGAATTCAGGTTTCTTTTGGATGATTGGAAAGTGCAACCTACTACTCAAGGATTGTTTTAAGGAACTATATTCACAATGCTATAATACGAGAATGATGTAGATAACCCACAAATTAGAATTCAAGTCTTAACCAATAACGCGATGAAGAAGAGAATAGAGAGGTCATCCCTCTCTCTTCACTCCATATATCATTACAGAATTCCAGATCGCTTTCTAAAGAACACTAAGTAGGGTCACTAGCCATCCAATGACAATGAACAATATTGCACACGGATTGCAGCATGTTTTTCCTCCAGATGACGATTCAGACGATTCTGGACGAGGCGTGGCTGGTGCAACCGCATAGAATGAGTCGGGCTTTGGTCCTTCTTCAGGTGGTGGTTCCACCCCGTTGTCTTTGGCAGCACCTAGTGATTCAGTTTGTCCTACTATAGTGTCATCTTCACTGGATCGTGGTTTTCCTGACATTTTGTTTGGGACTGGGGTAGCTCCAAGACGAGATGCTTCTGAGTCAATGGACATTCGACCACAACTCGGACACACCCTTTCGCCTTCAGGGATATTCGCTCCGCAGTTCTTACACGTTCTTCCATCACTATTCAATCTCAACACTCCTAATTGTACTTCACGACTTAGCTTCTTGTTTTGATTTTTTCTCTGGTGAATAGAATCCATTCACATTTTTGTTATCGGCGCTTTATGACGACTACAACTGCTGCTACAACGACCACGCCACCAACTGCTAGGCCGACCACAAGTGGATCAATTAAAGGTCCAGGCGGAGGAGGTGTTGTTGTGGGACAGCCATTTAGGATACAACGACCTTCATCCAACAGGGCATCCCAGATACCAGATGCGTCGGACGGTCTAAGATTGGTGAAGAGGATTGGGATAAGAGTCCCATTCTCGTTCTGAAGAGTCGAAAACTGTGCTTGGTATCCAAAAGTATTGCCGTTAGGATGAAGCAACTGTTTCATTATCGCATTATATCCTGGCTGGAACACCTGGACTTGTTCATATGTTCCTCCGTTCATTACAGCTATCAGGAACTTTGAGAGGTCGGTGACAGAGGTCATCATAGCACCAGCACCATACCCGTAATCTTGGTAGACTGGGAATTCTAGGATTGTTCCATTATCCAACTTCAGATAGGGTATTGCTACAGGTTGTTCGTATTCAGTCACATTGAACTTTGTATCATCCATTCCTAATGGATAGAGAACATTGTCATGAATATAATTGCTCCATGTGTCATTAGTGATATATTCTAGTAGAAAACTCAGAAAGAAATAGCCAGTATTTGAATAAGCATAACCACCTGTGCTAAGCGACCACAGATCGGGGTCATTGATGTTTGTGCTATTGATTATCTCCTGCAGAGATAAACGGATACCATTCCATTCAGGAACTGGTATCGATGGAGGTATACCATAGTCATCAAGTAGCTGGAGTGTCACTTCGCTAGCCCAGGGCTGGTTAAATTGATAGTATTGAGTCATTCCTGCTTTATGTTCCAGCACCATCCTGATTGTGATGACCGTACTTGGCTCATTGGGATTTCTGACCACAAAGGGGAGATAATCACTGACATCATCATCAAGATTTATTTCTCCAGTTTCATTGAGTTTGACATAGGCTGCAGCGACGAAAGTCTTTGTGATTGACCCAGTCCCGAACACAGTGTCCAATGATGATTGATCACCGTATCCTTTTGCCCAGACTAAGGAGTCATTAAGGATTATTGCTGCCTGTGCGCTTGGAATTCCTGATGCATCGAAGGAACCCTGTATTGCGATTTCACCTTCTTCTGAAATAGATCCAACCTCAGAAGCATTGACTACGAATGTATTGGTTGGCAATATCAAGAGTAGTGTAAAAAATAATAGTACGGTTGTTTTTGAATTCATTTTGCTGCCTTCTCCAAGAAGTACCTTTCCCTGAGCTTTTAGAGCTTGGACTCCATTGTGAAAAACAACTAGAGGAATTTAAAGTTCTATAGCAAATTAGCTATAGTTTACATCTGATATACTGATGTGACAATCCACCCAACAGAGTCTATCATGAAATGGACAAATACCAGATTCCTAAGGGGGTTTTTCGTCTGCCATCACTTTTGAAGCTGGATGACCTCCGATTCCCCAGTGAGCCTTTGGAATTTCCTGAATAACGACTTCGACAGCTCGCTCTGGAATTCCCAATTCTGCAAAGACCTTTGTAATTCCCGAAATGATGTGCTTTGCGGCATCTTCTGACATGCCTTTCCACATCTTGACATCAACAATTGGCATGAATTACCATTAGACTGTGAATATTAATAATTAGGCTTCTTCTCAACGAAATCAAGAGCTACGCGCAATTTCTCTAGTGACAGATAACCATCAGAACAAATGAGTCTAACCGTCTTGTCTTTCAAACGATCCCTGATTTTGTAAGCGGCTGCTAGGGGTGCACGACCAGCCCCTCAGCAAGAGGTTGTGCGTGTTCTACATCCATATTGTAGTTCTCATGATCTCTTCTTCTCTCAACAAGGATAATGGTAAATCGTTTGATGTCTGAGAGATCTTGTCCTATCTCCTAACTCTTCTACTAGCTCATTGATTACTGCATAGCCAAGAACAGGTGTGGGTTTAAGGTAAGGACGGGTCCGATTCTGCGCGACGAGTATATCTCGATTAGTTGGATTCATCATTTCATTCAACCTACTCATTCATCATTCACTACATAACGAATAATAAACCGCTCAAAGGAAATCACGATTTTTTGCTCTCCTTGGGTTTTGGTTTTATAGCTGAGCATCGGTTTCCTTATTAGCAAGGTAGAACATGGTATAACGATTTGTAGGTCATCTTAATGCATCAGACCACTAATACCTGCTATTGAGGGATTATTCCTACGATTGTTTCTTTATTCTGGTGACTCATTACAAATTCAGTGGAAGGAGGAGAGTTAATGAAACAAATGAGAAAGACTGCTTTAGTTGTATTGACACTTGTGGTGTTATTGAGTGTCCTATACACGAATAACATATCTTCTGGAGTGAAAGTTCAAAGAGAATCAGTCCATCCTAACAACAGCACAATCCTCAGTGCAGGAGAATTGAAAAATCCAGGTCAATACATCTATGAAGTTGAAGGTACACCACGTACACTTGACCCAGCTGTCAGCTACGATTTCTACAGCGTGCCATTTGCTGAACTAGCATACGAATGTCTTGTTAATTTCAAGGGCGATTCAGAAAACCTGATGGAAGGGGAGTTAGCTACAAGTTGGACAGTAAGTGATGGTGGTCTGACCTACACGTTTACTCTTCGACAGGGAGTGACATTTCATGATGGCACAGTATTCAATGCATACGTGATGAAATATTCTCTCGATAGGGCAGTCATTATGAATCCCTATATTACAATGTATGGAGCAGAGCCAGCCACTGGGCTGCAACAGGCCATCGAAGGAGGGTCCTTGCTTCCTGATGCAGTAGGATATCTAAAAGCAGGAGGTATTGTCGTCATAGACGACTACACTCTGGAGATTCACTTGCAGGCATCTTATGCTGCATTTATGAGTGTGTTGGCGTTTCAAGTGGCATCTGCTGTTTCACCTGTGGCAGTCATTGAGCATACTCCAGTTGGGCAACCTGAGATGGTGTCATTAGCAGACTGGTTCGGTGAATCATTTGATCCTTCAAAACTTGGGTTACCAGCAGATCATGACCTAGCCATCTCTGGTGTGGTCCCTCAGCAAGAAAATGATTGGATGACAGGCAATGCTGTTGGAACTGGCCCTTACAAGATTGTGGAGTTCAGCTGGGGTTCTGAAGTTCGCCTTGAAAAGAACACTGAGTGGTGGGGAACTTTTGCTAAGTATTCAGTCAACGAGGTCATTTTCAAGACTATTGAAAGCACTGAGGAACGTCTTCAACATCTAATAGCTGGAGAAGCAGATGAGATTTCTATTATCCCACCACGTCTTCAAATCCGTGATTACTCCTATGCAGGCCAAGTCATCGATAGTGGAGGGAATCCCGTCATTGAAGGAACTCGTGTATTCGATCCGGATAGACTTTTCGTGAGCCCTCTGGGTATGAATCTACATGATGCTCTGCCATATCAGCTCATAGTGGAAGATGAGTCTAGTACATATGACCCTACGAATCTTGCTAGATATGCGTGGGGCTCTCAAACAGCAAGTGAAGAAAATCCTCTGACATCATTACTATTCAGAAAAGCAGTGGCGCTTTCTTTTGATTGTGACAGATTCATCACTGAAACAATGCACGGTATTGCTGAATGCATGGAGGGATTAATCCCTGATGGTCTGTTTGGTCATCACGACCAACTAGTTGAGGGTGGATACATCCCAAGATACAATCCCGATGCTGCGGGAGAGCTATTTCAAGAAGTCGGATGGCGAGGAACTATAACTCTGGTTTATGCCCAAGAGAACCCGGCTCTTCAACAGGGTTATCAACAGCTTGCAGATTCTATAACGAGCTTAGGTGTAGGTATCAGTGTAGACCTTCTTGCGGTATCTTGGCCTACATACATAGGTGCTGTCAGAGCAGGTATACTCCCAATCAGTTTCTGTACTTGGAAGGCAGACTATGCGGATCCTGACAACTTCGCTGTTGCATTCCTGCATAGTGAGAACGGCTTGTATCCGAATAGACTAGGGTTCTCCAATCCGGAGTTGACTGTTCTCATAGATCAAGCTGCTATTGCGCCTATTTCTGATCGAGAGGAGTTGTATCATCAAATAGAGGAGATAGCTGCAATGGACTATCTATACCTATACGCATCAGAGATTCACGATCTCCGTGTCACAAGAGACTGGATCATAGGTTATGAATCATCAGGTTCACTTAACCCAACGTCTTTCTTCACTAATGTGGAACATGTAAGCAAAGCTTTGCCGGCCACTGCAGAAGTTGTTCCTAAAGTAATCAACACAGTGAGAGGGAGTCTGTGGATCACACTCTACATCGAACTTCCCTATGGAATCAATCC
>JBHLRQ010000146.1:0-7053 GCA_048882385.1 Candidatus Thorarchaeota archaeon
TTTCTTGACTGCAATATTGATTAGAGAATTGGTCTTTCAATAATCTAATGCCCGATCGGAATAAGGGACTAGTAATGCTGGAAGAGATTCAGGACCTCACAGAACAGCTACGATATCTCTACTTGATGCAAGAACAACAAAGAGCAAGAACATTAGTAGAAACAGAGAGCAAAGCGATAATCAAAGCGGTGTGGGAACAAGTTCGGAATAAATTTGATTTCACTCCTGAATATGCACAAGCACTGAATGATCTAGGTAAGATTCTCTTTCTATTGGGTTGCAGAAAAGAGGCAGAGAAGGTATTTGATCTCGGGTATTTTGCAGACGATTCAACTGCACTCATGATAAAGGATTATACTGTCGCCAGCTATATTCATTCCAGAACACAATCATATATCAAAACAAAAGGATTATCATTTCTGGGTGTCCCATTCTTTATCTGGTTAATCCTAGTCATCATTCTCTGGCCACTGATGCCTAGCTTCATTTTCTATCCCTTATCATTTGTACTCACACTCATCTTCTCAGTCTTGGAATGTCAATTATGCCACAGGAGGAACTTCAAGACAGAGATTGTGACTTGTCATGACCACTCTCCTGTAAAGATACAAGTTCCCGGGGAGAATCATTGAATTGAAGATCGTTATGGCACGGGAGATATTCGGACCAGACTATCTGCCGTACAGGCAAGAGAAACAGATGTAGTAAGTACTACTAGAAAGTGTTAGTTGGAATTATGAGTCACCTTATTCAACAAGATTGAGCAAACAGATTGATTGAACCAAATATCTTAGTTGAAGATTATCAGGGTGAGGGAGATTATTGGACCTGATTATTTGCCTTATCGCAAAAAGAGGCAATTCATTAATCCGATTTGGCAACACCAAGTGAATAGAGCACAACATGCAGAAGATAGTCTATGAGCGCGTTGTCATCAGTAAACAGAGGTACTCGTTCATGCATTTCTCGGATATACCCCATTAGATTGAGTGAGAGATGTATCTTCACCATCAATTCGGAATCGGACATGTCTTGGAAGAAGGATAGATCTTTGATCTGTTCGGCAATAGTTTGATAGAAAGAAACTATGATTGGTTGGAGGTCTCTTGCGAGTTCTGGACTTGCACTACTCGTAGTTCGCATAGCAACTCCCAAAATCATGTCCTCCCGATGTATGATAATATAGCTCTGAATGAAGTTTCTCAAAGATTGCACAAAAATGCCTTCTGTCACATTGCTGAAATCAGCGAGCTGGAGGTATACGTCAATATTCCGCTGCATCAATTCCTTCAATATGTCTGCTTTCCCATGTGGGAAGTAGCGATAGACTGTTCCGATACTCAGTTCAGCTTTCTCAGGGATATCATTAACACTGAATCCTTCATATCCTCTCTCAGATATCAAATCAGCCATTGCATAAACAATCTTCTCAATCTTCGAAGCCTTGTCTCTTCTGAACTTCTTCTCGGAATCAGTCATAGGAGTTCATCCAAGTATGCGCTCTTAAAACTTGTTAGATGAGCACTTGCTCAATTATCAATCTTTAAATGAGTAAGTGCTCATTTAATTTGTGAGAATGATCTAACTGTTTAGACCGAGGTTGTTCATTGAGTAAGAAAAAGAAGATTGGAGAGGGTCGTACAGACAATCTCTTTGGTGTTTTGAAAGACCCGGAAACTGATTGGGCATTTCAGAGAACTCTACAATATGCCTATGTTGGAGCCGCAACAAATGCGGAATGTCTCTATGCTGCTAGTCGAATAGATGTGAAGGACGGCGAGTCATGGATTCGAGAATGGGCGGAGCTAGCAGAACGTGTGGAAAAGCTAGCACAGGAGTCGCTTCGTGGAGGACACATAGTAAGTGCCAGAACTGGATTCCTAAGAGCGTCGAACTATTATAGAACTGCAGAATATGGAACGCCACCGGATCATCCCAGATTTCATGAGTTATGGAAGAAGAGTGTCCAATGCTTTGGTGAGGCTGCAGAGCTTTTCGATCCCCCCATTGAACGTGTGACAATCAACTTTGAAGGAAAGGATCTACCCGGATATCTGTGGAGACCTGATTCATCCAACACACCCCGACCAACTCTGATAGCAGCTGGGGGAAATGATACGTCGTTGGAAGAGCTTGTCTTCATGTGTGGCTTTGATGCCGTGCAGAGAGGCTATAACTTCTTTACGTTTGAACAACATGGGCATCGAGGTGCCGTCCATCTCTATGAGGACTTCGTCAAGCAAGCGAACTATGAAACCTTGTATGGAGTTGCTATTGATTGGCTAATAGAGCAGTCAGGAGTTGATGAACGAATAGCAATCACTGGCTTCAGTTTTGGAGGATATGTATCTGCAAGAGTAGCAGCCTATGAGAAACGAATTAAAGCAGTCATTCCGAGTAGTCCGCTTATTGACTTGGACACGATGACCAAGGCGTTTTGGCTCGCAATTCCTAAATGGATGCCTTTGTGGTTACTAGGCAGGTTATTCAATAGAGCAATGAAGAAGTCCCCTCTTAGAAAGGCATTGAAAGATTATTCAGATTGGACCACTGGACTCTTTGGGATTGTCTTTACATCTCTAGAAGAAAAATTGAAGGTCACTAATGAATGGAAGATTCCTCTAGAGGACTTAGCGGGTACAGAATGTCCAGCGCTAGGTCTGGTGAGTGACCGTGAGGGAGATGAGCTGCTTCGACAAGCAAGGCAATACATGGAGGCAATAGCATCAAAAAAGAAGAAACTGGTAGTTCTTTCTCTTGAGGAGGATGGAACTAATGATCATTGCCAACTGGACAATAGGATTAGAGCCAATCAGATAATGTTTGACTGGTTGGACACTCTATTTGAGATGTAGCTGTTGTTTGTAGATTGTCATGGCTCGTGAGATTTTCGGACCTGACTATCTGCCGTACAGGCAAGAGAAGCAAATGTAGATTCCATATAATATTTCGAGAGAGGATCATCCTCACTCCTTTGCTCTTTTTCCTTTAATATCAAAGAGTCAGCTTCGTTTTTTCAAAACTATCAGGATGAAAATAGCCAATGCGCATACTCCAACAATAGGAAAAATCATAGACATGAATTGTAGTGAATTTTCTGTTTCTACTGTAGTTGTGATGGAAATTGATGATTCAAAGTTGACAATTTGAAACTCTTCATCTTGGTCTGCAAGATATGCATAGCCGTTGTTGTAAATGAGATCATGTGGAGCAGCGTCATCATGTTGCGCAACTTCAAAAGGAGTTTCTGGATTACTGATATCCAGTAACTCCACACCTTGTTCAAGATCGGCAATTAATAGATATTGACTGTCACCATGAATCCCGAATGAATTCCCTCCATCATTGTATTGTCCAAGAAGCAAGGGATTAGAAGAATCTGAGATATCAAAGATGCTAACTCCAGAGGTACCACAAGCCACATACAGCAAATCTCCTTGAACATGCAAATCACGAGCCCCTGATGTACCACTGACCAATGAGAGAATGTATGGTGAATTCAAATCACTAACATCGATGAGCCTCAGTCCGCTGTTGGGTTGTGCGATATAGACTGTGCTGCCACTAACCTCAATTCCAAGAGTCAATTCGGAGATTGGAAGGTGTCCCAAGTCAACAGGAGTGTTAGGATTATTAATATCCAGGATTTGAAACTCTCCAAAGCCAGATGAGAGGTATGCATAATCCCCATCAATGCAGACTTCACTGACATAATCACTGAGGGTGTACTCTGTCAATATTGTAGGATCAGTTGGGTTTTCACTAATATCTGCAATAATCAAACCGCGCGAGAGCCCAGCGATATAGATGGTGTTCTCTATTACCTCTATGCCACGGGCTTCACCTCCTAAATCAATCTGTCCAAGTCTATCTGGTTCTGATGGGTTCTGAATGTCATAGACAGCCACGCCATCATTATTTGTCACAAAAGCGTGTGTTTCAGTGACAGTAACATCATAGCCTGGACCGTTGGATTGAGCGATTTGATATGCATTTACTCCTAAGTCACTAGAACTTACAATCACCAAGAAAAGAAGACACGCAAGCCCGATTTCATTCCTTAAATTCATTCCAATCACTCAATGCAATGACTAGATGATTAACTTGCCAAGAGCGAGAAGATGATATTTAAGAGAAACATTCAACGCAAGAAATCCCTGAGATAATTCACACTCAGACCAAGGAAATTAGAAAAGAGAATATAATGGCCCCGGGGATCTTAGGACCAGACTATCTGCCGTACAGATGCTGATAATGGTCAAGACACGCGAGTTTCTCAGTCCTATCACTACTTCCTCTTCAAATATACAACAACTACAATTACAACAAATAACGAACCTACACCAACTATCAAGACTTCAATAGGGAAGGGAGAGGATTGTTCACTATATGATAGACGAAAGACTTGTCCAGAGTGGGTGCATACCAGTTCATGATTTGCATTTTCAAAGACTCCGTCATTGTCGATACCGACATTGTTCTCTGCAAGTAGATATGAGTTGGCACCTGAAACAGACCAGACTTGAAGGTCATCATTCCTTGCAAGGATTATGCTATCAAGGATTGAAGAATATTCAATGTTTACAGCTACAAGAAATGCATGTTCGACCACGTTGGAGTGCAATACTTGTGTTTCATTAGTACCATCTAGAACCTTGTAGAGTTTGTTGGCTGATCGTTCTAAGATGTAGATATTCCCATCATTGTCAACTGTGCAATCTCCGTTTGTTACATTGCTTATTGATAGCACTTTGAAATAATCATCAGGTTTACTAACTGGAATCTTCCATAGGTCGAAACGAGTTGGTATACCGACACTAGTGAGGAGAACCATCATGTCATTCTTCGAATCATAGGTCAAAGATGCTGGTGATCCATTGATGTGTCCTGCAAACCACGTGGAATATGTACCATTTGGATAGACGCTGAGAATCAATGGTGAATCATTGGAGAGAGAGGCATAGATATTCTCAGTTCCATCTAAAACCAAACTACTGCAGGGGTAGTCGACGTCAGCTATGAACTCAGAAAATACCCCTGACTCGATCTGATAGATGGTGTTTTCAATGCCTAATAGTAACAATCCAGTAGAGGTTTCAACAAGCGAACCCGTGTTAACTGTAGGAGTGATCCGTTCTGGTTCTGAGGCAGCGGGGTCGTATTTTACGATGCAGGCTCCGAATCCAGCTGCACAGAGCGCACTATCGAATTTTTGCGACCATACGATAGGTCCAATCCCATTCTTACTACCCATGATGTTTTCAAAGGCTGTCCCATTGTATTTCCAGAATCCCTTTTCATTCCCCTCTGCCACCATGTAGTATAAATCGCCAAGAGGACTGACTGCAATACTGATTCCCTCTCCAGTTCCAGGAATGGCTATCCCAGATGTGAGTATTGTCGTAGAATTCGATGTGAGATTGAGCATCGTGATTCGACCAGGAAATGTTTCTGAGTAGTATAACAGGTTGTTCGTGGAGTCAAGTGCAAGTTGTGCACATCCTTGAATGTCTGAACGTATTGTTGATAATAGCACTCCATTGGAATCGAAGTGATAGATTGTTGAACTATTTGCCCAATGTCCAGTGTACATAGAGTCGTCATTAGAATCCACCACAAATGTCGAAAATTCAATTCCGAATGGATGCTCTCCCATTACCTCGAGAGAATTCGCGTCATAGAAAGCAGACTCTCCCAGAGCTATAATTCGGTCTGCGTTTGGTTGATAAGCAATAGCATTGAACGAGAAATTCTCTGTAGAGAGGTATGTTGAAACGGTCCCGTCTAATTCCAGCTCGACTATCTCATATGCTGCTTTATCGAGAATGAAAACATCATTATCACCATTCTCGCAGATAGAGATAGGACCCAGTGGTTTTGATTGATAGATGGTGTCGGAGGTCCATCCTGGTTGCAGATTCTGACAAGCCTCAATAAAATTATCTTCATTCAGAGCAAAAGCGTTGAATCCGTTTGGCAAAATAAACACTGGTGTTGCAAATAGGATGAATAGTAGAGATAGGATCCCAATTTTACTCAAGATATGAAATCTCCCAAGTGCGATGGTACAATGAATACAGTAGGCTACTTATTGTTTGTTGAATGATTTGATTTTTGAACGCGCTTTAAAAAGGGGAAATATCCTCATGGCGCGTGAAATCTTTGGATTGACTATCTACCGTACATGCAAGAGAAACAGATGTAATCCATATTATACAACGGGAGCAAAGCGCTCCCGCAATCTTCTTTTTTCAAAAAAAAATCAGTCAAAGCCTATCTCCTTGTATCCTCTTTCACATGGAGGACCAAGGGAGGCCTGCAACTTATGTGTTCCAAGGCTAGCAGTCCACGACCATGTGGTACCAGCATCTTGACCCTCTTCCAGCCAATGACAACACACGCCATGATCATGCGAACTGAGCACATCCTGAACATCCCTAAGTCCAATATTCCCTCTCCGTTCTCTGAACCAGTCACGAACCCGACGTTCTCTCTCGTAAGTCCACTCAAAGTCAAGTTCGAGGTTCTCATATTCACGCATCTCTTCACAGAGATAGTGTGTGGTAGCAAGTATCAGACCATCTTCTGGTACACCAACCTCCACTTTGTCTGGACTCACCTCAACCCGAGCCATTGATCCTTGTGCATCAGCAATCAAGGTTGTATATCCGGAGATATGAGGTATCGCTCGCAGATAGTCAACAGCGTCCTCAGTTGTTGCAAAATGATCCAAGATCCACCTTGCAGCCACATTGGCGGCTATGCCGGGTCTTGGCTTGATAGTATTCCTTACAACCAGGGTGACACCAAGTGCAAGTCCAGCCTCATTGATTCCTCCAGCTGATATACCAGGAGTTTCGATGAACTGAAGACTTCTCATTGATCCAGTTGGATTTGAGTCCATTATAATTGAGTAAGACAGAATAGACATCATCCAGTCATGATTCCGTCCAAAGAGTGGTGTGCCATCTGCAGTTTCTTCAGGTGATACTGCTAGCACAGTACATTGTCCATGGAAATCGTAGGCGAGTGCATCAGCCAATAAGATAGCAA
>JBHLRQ010000147.1:0-7018 GCA_048882385.1 Candidatus Thorarchaeota archaeon
TCCAGCGAGGAGATATCGCTGACTGTAGCCACTCTCCCTTTCATCGTCACATTTCCGATTGCGCTCATCCTTGCGGCATGGACAGAAGTCTACATCCCAGGAGTATTCCTGGTTGATATAGTACTCACTATGATAATTGGTATTCTATTATTTGTGAGATGGGTAATGGCTATTGTAGGTGAATGACTGACTACTTGTCCTTACGTTTGAACTCAGTGTATCCACAGCGACCACATGCAAAACGGTCGAAGTGTTCGGCCATGAAGGTGCCCTTTTCACAACGAGGACAGGTCTTCTTTGTCCGGGTGATATTGCCTGACTTGTCAACTTTATACATATCTTGCGTCTTTGGCATCTATGACTCCTCCTCTTTCTTTTCATCAGACATGTGCCTCTTGACAATATGGTCAAGCTCAATTCTCTTCATCTGGTCAGGATCAGAGTAGATTCTGGCCGACCCCTCGGTTATCCCTGCCCCGAACTTGGTGTCAAGTTTCTTGATTATCACACCCTCTTTATCTGCATCAAACTGTGCAACAATCTTCGCACGGATGTCCGCCCGACTTGGAGTGCTAGCTCCAGTATGGTCGACTCTAAAATCGACCTCTTTTCTAGCAAGAGGCTTGTTATCACGTTCTTTCAGAATCTCGATTTTCATTGGTATCACTTACCGAAAGTCAGACCGCATCCGTGGCGGGTCAAGCGTTCGACTTGAGGTTATCTAATAAAGCTTTCACCACAGACAAGAAATTGTCTATCGCACCTTAAGTGCATATTTCCCTGGCTTGTCAATATTGAGACGTGAAGCAACATAAGACGACTTCCTAGGATCTTCACGTTTACTCTTTCCTGGAAGAATCACAACTATTCCAGTGTACGAAGTTGAGAGATTTGTGCCTTTACAGTTGGGGCATATATTCTCTGAAGTGAGGAAGTGACAGGCTCGACAGGCTTTCATTTTTGCTATCAGTATCAACCCCTTTACTTCTTCTTGTCCTTCTTGGATTCCCCACGAGCAGACTTCACATCTTCCTCAATCCATGAGCGGTCTGGACCGATTTTGCCTAAGAAGGGCTGTCTCATGGTGAGACCAAGTTTCCCAGACTTGTTACCCGACTCAAAGCTTATTGATGTGACTCTAGCTCGAACCATGTCTCCTTCAGATAGAGTTCTTCCAGTTTCTTTTCCCAATAAGGCATTGCCTTTCGAATCCTGAGTGATGAAGTCGTCACAAATCTGACTGACATGACAAAGACCATCAAGAGGTCCCATCCTTATGAACGCTCCAAAGTCCATGAGCTCGACCACATTCCCTTCAACGAGCTCGTGGCGCAGTGGTTTGAATACAAGCACACGATAAGTGACTGAATGATATGTTGCACCATCACCTGGCATCAGACGTCCCTGTCCAATCTCATCAATCCCAATGACTGCTATCATCAGACCGACATCTCGATCTAGAACATTTTCGTGCTGCTTTCGCAGGTGCAGCATGGCTGCGTCTTCCATTGGGGTACCAAATTGAGACGGTGGAATTCGTACCACATCTTTTACTGTCACTATACTGTACAACTATTGACGCTCCTTGCCTAGCAGGACGATTCTTATCAGAATAATCAGACTTAGGAAATATTCATAGGTCTGAACCCGACGGCTCAGCGCAGATTCGCTTTGTAAAACATAAAAACGTTGTGACACGGTCTCAAATTATAGACCCTTCGAGTTCAAGGTATTTCTTTCCTCTAAGTAGCAGAACTGGTGTTCCTTGCGCAATTGCTTTTGCTCTAAGTTCTCTGTCATTAGTTGCAAGAACACCATTCACTGATTTTGTAAATTCTAAGAGCTGGTCATCTACAGGATTTACTTTCATCGATTCATTAACGCTCACAACTGAGCATCTCTCTGAAAATTCTATCGCAATTCTGAACATACGAGCTTCAGTTCTCTTAGCTCTCTGAAGCTTAGATTTGATCTCTTCAATGATTGAATCTAATAGAATAAATTCGACGCTTCTCTCTAATACTCTCTCAGCCTCAGCAAAAATATCCACACCAAATTGTACCGGGACAGTTAGGAAGTTTGTATCGACTATCACTGGAAGTGGCATAGTATTCACCAAAAGTGGTCGTCTAAACTTCGGCGTAGCCTATTAGTCGCCACTTGTTTTCCACCCTACGTCCTATCGCCATTCGTTGACCTTTTTCAGCAACCACAGGTCGCTTGAGTGTAAGTTCAATCTCATCTCCATGAAGTCTAGTAATAACACCAACAGTCGGAGCAGTTCCTAACACAAGCATCATTGGTTCGTTGAGTCTGAGATTTTCAACTTGTTTCTTTGACTCAATTCCAACGACACGTTGCATCAGAATGGGCTTAATCATGAGTTTATCAATTATTTTCGGCATCTTTCCAACTTTGCCAACAACATTGCCAACAAGCCGATCTGCACGCGTTGAAGCAGGATCAAGACCCGTTCCTACTCCTATAAGACCTCCTGGATACGCCTCTTGAAGTGAATTCCCACTACCAGATAGTAGGCTTACAACCTTCGCTTTGATAGGTTTGAATCCTTTCTCTCCTTTTGCGCCTGGAGATATCTCAATCTCGTCACCCAAGCTCAGTTTTCCTTGAACAATCGAACCACCTACAACACCGCCCTGCATAAGATCTGGTAAAGTACCCGGTCTGTTTATGTCAAAGGATCGGGCAACAAACATTTTGGGTGCTGCTGCATCATCTCTGTCTGGAGTTGGGATTACTTCCTCAATTTTCTGGATGAGTAGATCAGCATTGGCTCCAAATATCGCAGAAACTGGTACAATTGGTGCATTTTCTGCGGAAGTTCCTTTGACAAAATCTTTGATTTGCTTATAGTGCTCTATCGCTTTTTCCTTTGTCACAAGCTCGATTTTGTTCTGAACAATGATGATGTTCTTTACACCCACAATCTCAAGCGCATGAAGATGTTCAGAAGTCTGAGGCATTGGGCAAGGTTCGTTTGCAGCAATTACAAGAATTGCTCCATCCATTATACTAGCTCCACTCAGACAGGTCGCCATAAGCGATTCGTGACCAGGACTATCAACAAATGAGATCTCTCTAAGAGTTTCAAGATCCCCTCCGCACTTACCACACTTACCCTCCTTTGCCAAGTGCGCTGTAGTATATGCTTCAGGCTCGGGACATGTCGTACATTTCATCAGAGTGGTTGCAGCATACCCAAGTCTAATCGAAATTCCTCGTCTTATCTCATCAGAGTGCCGGTCGGTCCACTCACCTGTGAGATAGGAAACAAGTGTGGTCTTGCCGTGGTCTACATGACCCAGTGCACCAATGCTGATTTCTGACTGTCCCTCGTATTTTCTGGTCACCTAGTTTTCACTTCCGACTTATAGGGCGTTAGTCACTGTCCTCCTGTTGCACATATGAAGTTTCTGACATAACAAGGTCCAACTGAAGAGCAATCAGCAATTGTCGGTTCTGTTGCCATACAGTCAAAGTATCCGAATTATCTCTGCTTTCTTTTCTTTCTCCAATAGAAAACACATCCAGAAAATATGACCAGAACTGCGGCAAACACGCCAGCAGTAGAAAGAAAAACTGGATCAGTCAATCCTGTCCAAAGACGTGTTCCTAAACCAGTTCCATGTTGAGTTCGAATAATAGTTCCATCGGATGCAACTGCCCAACCATGTGTGATATTAATAAAATCTACAGCCATGAGTCTAGTAATCAGATGTGTTGGTGTGGATTGTTCGTACCAATCTTGACCACCATTCGGAGTATATATGATATGAACATCATCAGTTATCCCGCCAACAATCCAACCGTTATTCGCATCAATAAAGCAGACATCTGTGAGATATGGAGTTGATGATGAAAAGGGTGTATCTCTTGGAGGTGTTTTTTCTACCCATGTCTGACCATCGACCATGTGTGCAAGCATATTATCAGCAACCGCCCAAGCCTCCAAGTCGTCTATAAACGAAAGTGCCCATCCGCCTTCATCATGTTTCTGAGACCAAGAAACACCCCCATCAGATGAATAATAGATTCCAAAGAAACCAATCGTCCAGATATCCATTGTTGATGTGAAATGCATATTTCTTGGCACATCACCACTAAAAGACCATCCACTGACTATCTGCCAGTTCGAACCACCATCGACAGTCATATAGAGCTTTCCCATTGTTGCAGTCCATCCGTGAGTATCGTTTATGAACTTCACAAAGCTCATTCCTGATGATTCAGTAACAACCATACTCTCGTTCCAAGTTTCTCCTCCATTGATAGAATAGAATAAAGAGCCCTGTCCAGTAATCCAAATTATCTGAGATTCTAGTATGTCAATTTGACTATGATATGGACTTGTATTGTTCAACTGCAAAATCCATGATTCGCCACTGTCATTTGTACTAAATACAATTCCTCCATAGGTTCCTGTTCGATCCTCTCCAACAATCCAACCATGAGTCGAATTGATGAACTTGACATCCCTTAGTTTCAAATCCGCGTCTTCCAAACTATATTGAGATTTCTCCCAGACTACTCCATTTTGAGGAGAATTGATACTGCTTGCAGATACGTGTTCCATCAAAACAAAACTGGAAAGAAAAAGGAGAACTGTGACAACTATTGTTGTATTTTTCTTATTGTACAACCTGATTGTTGACATCCTCCTTATTTCTTCCTTCCTAGAACCAACGTAGATTAGACTGTCCGACCAATCACAATATAGACTGGTGAGCTGTAGCAACTTCAGTTAATCTATTCTGGTACTGGATCTCCACCTCCGCCACCGCCGGGTAAGAACTGTGGAAACTCTCTCTGTTGCTGGGAATGATGTACCCGCATCAGTACAGGAGAAAGAAGCCCGGTCCTCAGGAGGGATCCCATCCCGATGATAGTTGATAATGCTTCTGCTAATCTTTGTATTTCTTCGGAAATACGAAGAGGTGGTGACACTGGCAGGAGAACGGTGGAACACAGAAGTTTGTTGCAGTTGAGATTCACTCACAACTTCAGCAGTAGATAGGTCATGAAGTCTATGGTTTGTTCGAACCAATGAGCTAAATCCAGGACCAGATGGTTACTATGCGGCTTTCATAACAAGCTCTTCGATAGGTGTACTACCCTTCTCCTCAACTCTCATGTTGACTTGAGATATGTCTGGGCTGAGTTCCCTACCCCGCACTGTCTTCCTTTTGGCAATACCCTCTCTTTTGGGTCTATAACCTGGGGTGCCATGTATCAAAACACGTTTCTTACCACTTCCGTGAACATCAGGCCTAATGGGGAATCCAGAAGTATCACTTCCTCCAGTGATTTTCAACTTGTATCCAGGAAGCCCTAAGACATCTCCTTCAACAACTTCACCAACAGTCTTGCCCACAAGAGCATTGGTCTTGGCGTCATCTAATTCATACTGGATGGATTTTCCAGTTTCTGGATCTGATATCACAAGTTTGTATGGCAATTATCGCTTCGCCTACCTGGAATAGTGGTATGGGGTCCTACTGGACACCAGCGGTAGCCAAATTGACTCACTTTATGAGGGTTGTGGTTGGACCTCTGGTCATAGGTTTATACCCCGTTCACAATCATTATATTCGTGTGCAACATCGACGCTCTACCGACCCACTCGGATTGACTATTCATGGACACATTAACTGCATTTGCATTAATCGCGATAATCTGGCTCGTGGTCTATTTCATTGCTCAGACAATTGGTATCGACCGACTACAAGAGAAAGGTATCGATGCTGGTATGCCCTTTTTCTTCATGTGGCGAACACAACGTCTGAACGCATTTCTTACAAGAATGGGCAAAAAGTTTCCAAAGATCTTCTTTAACATCGGTATTGTTGTTGGATTTGGCGGAATGATCTTTGCATTCTGGATTTTTGGTGACAACCTCATCAAGTTCTTTATACAACCAGCAGCTGCTGGAGGAGTTGTTCCCATAATTCCCGGTTTGACAATAACTGGTCTTCCCTTGATTTACATGCTGGTTGCTCTTGCAGTCACTCTTCTCACCCATGAGTTTGCTCACGGACTCGCATCATCAAAAGATGACATTACCATCAAGAGTTCAGGACTGTTAGCTTTCCTAGTACTGTTTGGAGCCTTTGTTGAGCCCGACGAAGAGGAGTTCGAAAACGAAGCCACTCCCCAAGCCCGAATGCGAATGCTTGCAGCTGGGTCTTTTTCGAATCTTGCATGGGGCTTTGTATTTCTCATTATACTTCTTAACTTCAATCCGATGATTTCTATCGCTTATAACCCCCCAAGTGGTGCCTACATCTATGAACTCCAGGAGGGAAGTCCTGCAGCTCAGGCTCTAGAGGTGGGAGATGTCATAATCGGTCTCAATGACACTGTTATTGCAAACTGGTCCTCTGTTAGTTTGTTTATGGTTGATGCTGGAGCAGGGGATCAGTTGACAATACATACCCTCGATGGTGACGTTACGATAATCTTGGCAGCTAGTGAACTCAATGAATCACGCGGTTATATGGGCATCTATGGAGCGGATTACTGGGAACCAAAACCAGGATGGAATCTTTTCCTCACACCCATGTTCGTATTCCATCTGAATCAAGTAATCTTTTGGTGTTACCTTATTCTACTATCAGTCGCTCTGTTCAATCTACTTCCAATTCCTCCCCTTGATGGAGATAAGCTCCTGTCTAATGGTCTTAGTCTTATCATTAAGGACGAGAAAACGATCAGGTACATCATGTGGCCTATGCGAATTGCAGCCTTTCTAATTGTGGTCCTCAGCATAGTTTTGAGTTTATATTTCGGCAAGGGTCTGTTCTAAGGGACATTTTTCGTTCTTGTGGGACCTAAAAAGGCATGAAAATGCATGTTAGTCCGATGAAAGATGTTGACCCACCAGATCGGTACAAAGCAAGAAGTAAGAGAAAGAGCCAGAAAAGCACTGGCTGACTACCTGACGATGTTCATTCCCGGTTCGTGGAAAGAACCCCTTTCCAAGCTGAAGTTATTACTTCAA
>JBHLRQ010000148.1:0-6915 GCA_048882385.1 Candidatus Thorarchaeota archaeon
TACATCATTAATGGACTGGACATTAACCTTGATGGCAGTCCAGGTCACTGTATCAGCATCAGCAATACACAAGTCAATTTTACCATCAGCAACTGCAATCTAGCTGGTGCAAGTGTAGATCCAGGTTCAGGGATATACCTAGACAATGTTCAGAATGCAAAAGTCGCTGACAACAACTGTCAACAGAATACTCACGGAGTTCTCATTCAAGGGCGAGGAAGTAGGAATTGTATTTTGGTAAATAACACATGTACCCAAAACTCAATCAGTGGAATTCAGCTTACAGCTTCACTGAATATCACGGTTACACAAAACAACTGTAGCAACAACTATTATGGTATCAATGTCATCGATCTAACTGGTGAAAGTGGGTATAGTGGAGATCATATTATTGCAAGTAATCTCTGTTATAGTAACAGCTATGGTGTTGCTCTCGGAGACTTCAATGCTGAAAGCATTGGCCCCATTTTGACTATGGTGATTAATAATAACTGCAGTTCCAATTATTATGACGGTATCCGAATCCTGAATCCTGGTTACCATACAATCTCGAAAAACAACTGTAATAGAAATGGAGCCTCTGGTATACTACTAAGAATAGATTCTTTTAACAACACATTGGTCGAAAACAATTGTAATGAGAACAATCAGTCTGGAATCTACCTTTACTCAAGCATATATTATAGCAATTTGACTAGCAACACTTGCAGTAGAAATGGAGAATATGGTCTCTATATCCGTGACTTCTCCAATACGCAAAATGATTTCCTGTGGAATCTCTTCGACAACAATCTGATCGGTAATGCCTATGATGGGTCTGGCACCAATAACTTCGATTACAATTACTGGTCGGACTATAACGGCACTGATGCTGGCGAGGATGGTTTTGGTGATACAGCCTATACCTCCGGAGTCATCATTGATAACCATCCATTGATTTTCGTACCAACACGACCTAGCTGGATTGAAACGCCTCAAGATCAGACTCTCGAGTTTGGCACACACTTTTTCTATGACCTCAATGCTACAGCACCAGCACCAATTTTCTGGTCTGTGATATGGGATTCTTGGACCGCTCAGTTCACAATCGACAACCAAGGAGTGCTAGAATCGATAGAAACTCTCTCTCTAGGCGACTATGAATTACAAGTGACAGTAACCAATATTTACGGTGTTAGCATTTTCGCCAGATTTGAAGTGAACGTAGTGCAAACCCTAGATACCACCGCTCCTAGCTGGATCGTCACACCTGGAGATTTCACTATTGAATATGGTACGGAAGTAGATTTTCTAATTCATGCTCTTGACAGTTCAGGTGTTTCCCACTGGACTCTCAACGATACTGTACACTTCTCACTGGATGCTACTTACTATGACCTTGGTAGTACTGCTAGGATTACAAGCAAATTCCTTTTGGGACCAGCGTTATACCGTCTGAAAATTACCGCGTATGACATCTTTGATAATTTCTGTTCTGTCACCATTACTGTAACAGTTTTTGAAAATCCTATTTCATCAACAACCACAACAACATACACTGGTACTATGGTTGACAAAATGGATCCGCTTCTTGCACTCGGTTTGGGAGCAGGAATCGGAGGTGCTATAGTGATTATTATTGTCATTATTTTTCTAAGGAGAACTTCCTAATCACAAAGAGTACAACGTCGACAAACAATCCCTTGAGGCACATATTTTTGCTTCTTAATGAAAGAAGAATTCCCTGATAGACACAGGTATTCACTGTAGGAGTTCTTCAAGGAATTCCTCTTCTCACTTTTTCAAGATGCTTGTCAAAATCATCGCCCATCATGATTTCAAAATACCAAGTCATACCAATAGCTTCGGATTCATCAATCCACGAGTCTTTTTCAGGGTCACCAGTAGTCATCCCAATAATCACCACGTCAAAGTCCTTCATAGATCCTCGATGCTTTTTGACATAGTTTGTCACGTCGGAATATTCCTCGAGAGACATGTCTTCACTCATCGATAATGGAAACACACCATCGTATCTTGCTGCTCTTCGGAATGGAGCTTTTATTGGCCAGGTTCCTGCACACCATATCGGCACACGTGGTCGCTGAATGGGTCGAGGATTGAATGTAACCTCATCAATAGTGTAGTACTTTCCAGAAAATGAGAATGGTTTTCCAGACCAAAGTCCCTCAAGAATAGTCAATGACTCGTCTAGTTTCTCTGCTCTTTCTTTGAGAGTGGTATCTTCTCCGAACTTTCTATAATCATTGTCAGAAGAACCTCCTAGTCCAACTCCAAGAATGAACCTTCCATTAGAGAGAATATCTAAAGTAGTGACCTCCCTTGCTACCATCTGTGGGCGTCGTCTTGGTAGAGGTGTCACCGTTGTACCGATTCGAATCTTTTCAGTGCGTGCTGCTATGGCTGCAAGTGTGATCCATGGGTCTGCAATTAATTCATCCTTTCCTGCATAATTGTGGTCCCACATAAAGAAACCATCCCACCCTGCATCTTCAGCAGCAACTGCTAATTCAAGGAATTTATTGGGATCTCCTTGAAGTGCGAAGTTAGAGATATAGATTCCATATTTCATTGTAGTACACGGATGAATGAGCTGACTAATCTAGTAATATTATGTTCACTCACTTTTTCTGAGTGTGTTTTTCCTGAGGTTGTTTCCAACGTTTGTCGAGCTTTGATCCCACAAAGAAGCAGGAGCGCCTTGATAGACATAGGTACTCGTTATGGCGCGTCATCTGTCACTTCACTATAGTATTCGACCGAAAATTCATATCTCAACTGGTTATGATATATCATGGAGGAGATTGAACCGTGGCTAGTCAAGATGATGGTGAGGACGTCACAAAACCCAGTCCGAGAAAAATCAGCATCCTGACTATAGTTCTACTCCTTGTCGCAGTCCTAGCTCCTTATGCATTCGCATTTTATTTTGCGAATTCGCATCCTTATCTGGTTCTACTATTCCCTCTAATTTGGGTCTATTTTCCATCATTGGAAATTGAATCAGGCGCTAAAATCCTCGACTTTCTCCCTTCTCATAGTATGACTGTGATTCTCATGTTCTACCTATTCCTTTACACACTGATTGGTCGACTGCTTTATCCATATCAGCTCAGAAGATGCCTGCTAGGAAAATCTTCACTCGCTCTCACAGTCCTACTCGGTTTGGTGATCGAACTCCCGATCATTTTCTCTTCATTCCTTCTTATGCCAGTCAATCCCTTTCCGATATCAACAATAGTAGCAATGATTCTGGTGAAGTACTCCGAAAGATACGACTGATCAATAAGAGTAGAGTCTTTCTGAGTGTATTTTTTCTGAGGTTCATTTACAAAGTCTTTCGTCATTTAATCCTGCAAAAGCAGGAGTTTCTTGACAGTCATCGATACTATCTATAGGACTTTTCATCCAATATCATCAAGGGTCGTCTTTTGTTCTCTAGATTCGATAATCTATCCAATCTTGCATCCTGTATTTTCCCATTTACTGGCCATATCTAATCGGTTTCCTAATACTAAAAGTCACACTGAAAGGTATCACATAGAGTGCCATCATCTCTATATTGAGACAAGCGGCGAATGCACTGATGAGTAGACAGATCTATTTGGAATCTAAATATGAGCCAGTTATCTTTCAAGACCTAGGCAATCTATTGTTCTATCCCATTCACCCACTGGGTGATAGTCATGCAAGAGAATGAGGAGCACCAGCCACATACTATAGATTGTCATGTAACAGTAAGAAGCTCTATGGCGTCTTGTGCTAGATAGATAAGCTCCTGTCCTTCGTCCATTGGTAATCGCTCAGACTTGATTAATGCATTAGCCTGTTTGATGAAATCACCAAGCTTCTGAGAAGCTGCAAGATAGTTATCTCTCCCTAGATGGTCAATCGCACCTTCCAGTTTTTTCGTTAGGGAATTTCCAACTCCAGCATCTAGGATACCGCTACTGACATACTCATCAAGAGTATCAATCATTGAATCAATTATGTATTCAATAGTAAAGACAATATCTTCGACTGTACCCATGATACTGACCTGTGTTGTAAAACTCTCCCGTAGCAAGAATCGCCGCAAGGTTGGGAACCAGGTTTCGAGGGGTGTGGGGATGCTGTGTGGAAGTGTATCGTCTGCGAAGGGAGTTCCCATTTCGTCAACTAACATTACCTGGGCCCAAGCAGAGGCATCCGGTAGTCCCATTACCGGCGTATAATCCGCATAGCCTGAACCGAGATTTACAGCTATCACACTTGAGCGCTCATCCGGGAGCGCTGGGCCGGGTGTCCCGGAAACTACAGCTGATCCGATTTTGAGTGTCATATCTATAATCGGGTTCCGGTATAGTCCTGCGGTTGGACTTCCGTCTATATCGGTGGTCGCAGCGTCAAATGTGTAAGTCAGAATCCAGATATCACCAACAACAACACCCGCGAACACATCAGGGGGCGGACAGGGAAAATCAACCTCAGTTATTATCCCGACGAAAGTGAGTGTGACGTATGGACCTGATTCAGCTAATACTGAACCATCTGGTTTGTCGAGAATTTTATCCCTTGATAAATCATTATTTTGAAAACTTGTATTTACAAACAATAGAGCTGTTAGCAAACAGCATAGCACTATCGCAAATGTAATCGCACTGATTTTATTTTTTCTCAAACTCTCTCCTCCTACTAGTGTTGAAATGCAAGAATTCACTGTGCTCTCTCAGATACACGCAGAGAGTCTTGAAGATGTGTCATAGATATGACAACACTGTAAACTAGATTATGTCTACAGCTTCAACATAAGGTTTCCTAGACACAGTTTTTAGGGCACAAAAGGAATCATCCAGACTTCAAATCCATAAAAAACAGACAAAGAAGCAGGAGTTCCTTGACAGACACAGATATTCTGGTTGTGAGTGAACCCTAGCTTTTAAGTTGCAGTCATTTACCCAAATACAGTCAGTTTCAGAACGCTATCACATACATATTGATTCGATGAATTCTCAAGGAGCATAATAACATGGTCGAAGTATCAGTATCCGCAGTCAAAGAACTAGATTATCGAAAACTAGCCAAATTCATGTATGATGCTAGAAAAGATACCGTTTTTGATCATGAACATCGTACTCTCGAACATCTTGAACAATCTCGTCTAGCGTTAACATCCGATGATAATATCATTTTCACTGCATATGAGAATGATGCAATTATCGGAATATTGAGAATTTATACCGGATTTCCGGAAATAACATTTAGTTCTCTTTGGGACCCCATGATTGCTCAAGAGGAAACAAGAGAAAGGAGGGAAGAGATCGCATTGGATTTGATACATTTCTGTAAGAAATATGTCAAAGAAAGGGGATTCAGTAGGTTGGAGGTTCTAGTCAGTCCACTTACGGAGAAACACTCTGAGATATACAAAGAGAACATATCATGGTATGAGAAAGCAGGGCTCTACAAAGCGACTGAAGAAGTTCTTATGTGGGTCGATTTGAACAAAATAGAGCTTTCGGGAGATCAACCAAAACTACTGGAAGGATTGCGATATGAGCGAATTGAAGATGTGGAAAATAGAAGAATCAGAGAGCCATTCTTCAGAGCATTCTCTGATCGGGGAGATCGATTGTTTAGGGATATGACCAAAGCTCAACAATTAGTTTCATTCAATTACTGGCTTAGAAGAAGCGAACCATTTCATCGTTCTTCAACTGTTGTCATGAGAAACGACGATTTCGTTGGTTTGATTGTAGTTCGTCAAGATGGAGAATCTACAGAAATAGGACCTGTAGCAGTTGTTCCAGAATACAGGAGAAAGGGAATAATGAAAGCAACACTTCACGAATCCTTACGTAGAATGCAAGAGGATGGAATCAAGTTTGGACAATTGGAAGTGGATACAAAAAATGAACCAGCCATAAATCTCTACAAAACGTTTGGATTTGAAACAGTCCACCAGCAAGAGTACTTTGCATGGAGAGTTGAATAGTCCAAGCTCCAAGCTCTCCATCATTTAATCCATCTTATATTGCACCAATGTTGGTCTAATAATTGTCGCACTGTATCTCATGAATCCATCACACACCGCGCGAAACGTAACTGTTTAATTCAACATAGTCTGTAGGTTTGAGCTAACTTCAGTTCGGTTGATGGAGTGGAGAGAGATGATTAGAAAATATAAGGGAAGTAAACCGACTCCCCGTAAAATTCTCACACTTGTTCTAGCCATGGTTTTGGTAGTACCTGCAATTCTTCCGATTATTGCAGCTCAGGCCAAGCCAGGAGCACAATGGACAATTATGGTATACATGGATGCAGACAACAATCTTGACTACTACGGATATGTGAATGTAGAAGATATGATGAAAGTGGGATCAACAGAAGATGTCAATATACTTGTTTTCTGGGACAAGTTTGACGATGTAGCCAATCTATACAGAATCGAATCTGGAGATCTCAGTATCGTTGAAGGCTTCGCACTAAATGGCATTGAAGTAAATATGGGCAATCCTGATACCCTCAGGGATTTTGTCAAGTATTCCACAAAGCATTTCCGAGCAGACAACTATGCTCTTGTGTTGTGGGACCACGGTAATGACTTCGTGGGCTGCTGTTGGGATGACCATCCATATGACTACCTATCTCATCAAGAAATAACAGATGCCCTTTCAGGTGTTCAGATTGACATTCTAGCATTCGATGCCTGCGTGGAAGGAATGATTGAAGTTGCTTACGAATATGCGTGGGCTGGTCTGGACATAGGCTATTTTGTTGCTACAGAAGGTTATGTTCCAAATTGGGGATATCCTTACGATACAATTCTAGAAGATCTGATTGAAAATCCAAGCATGGCTGCATTCGACCTATCCATGACAATAGTGGACAACTATATTGCTTACTATGAAGCTTTACGACCTGCTTCACGGCTTG
>JBHLRQ010000149.1:0-6895 GCA_048882385.1 Candidatus Thorarchaeota archaeon
GGAGAAAGAATCGACGACAGAAGGTCAGATGCAGTATATGGAGCAAGTACACCCGAGGAAGCAGTTGACATTGCGTTCCATGCCCTTAATTGGGAATAGGAGTGACAGTTTGAGATGGACCTTATCCATTCTGTGATCGAGGGAAAATCCGAGGTTTCCAGAGACGAAATCAGACAGCTCACCGGAATGATAAGAGACCTCTATCAAGGAAAGAAGAATGTGGTCAACATCCCTTCTCGAAATGTCTTCTTCATTGGAGACCTTCATGGAGAGTATTCATCAATCTCAAGCGTTCGCCAATTATTTCACAAATACGAAAATCATTCATTCATATTTCTCGGAGACTATGCTGATCGCGGACCAGAACAGATTGAAACCTTCAATCTTGTCATGGCGCTAGCACTGGCTGAACCCGAAAGAGTTCTCATGCTTAGAGGAAATCATGAATCGGATGAGATCGCTCAGAGGTATGGATTCTATACAGAGGTAACTCGGAAATTCTCATTTGATGTCTATGAGGATTATCTTAGTGTGTTTCAAGTGCTTCCTCTAGCTGCAAAGAATGATGATGGCATTTTTGCATGTCATGGAGGTATTCCAGAAGGTGTCAGATCAACTGATGACTTACAATCACCGGATCGGTTCGATCCAAATTTCCCAAATGAGGTTATACTTCAGCTGGTATGGAATGACCCAAAAGAAGCAGATTTTAGGTTTGCAGCAAACTCGAGAGGTAGTAGAGTGAAGTCATTTGGTCGAATAGCATTTGATGAGTTTTCAGCAGACTTCGGAATCAGATTTTTCTTCAGAGCACATGAGGTGTTTCCCGAAGGGATTAAGACATTTTTCGATAATCAGCTTTTCAGCATATTCAGCGCATCATATCGGGGAATGGCTGTACCAAAGATCGTTAGACTTGGCGGAGATTTCAATATAGAACCTTTTGCGCTTTAGAATGCGCCAAATTGCATAATAGGGTAGATCTACATTTAAGATAGTGAGGTAAGACAAATGACGCCAACTGATGATATTGATGATTTGGACGTATTGTCAGCTGATGTTGAAGAAATGGATGCAGCTGTCACTATTGTGTCAACGTTAGAAATACTCACTGGCATCTTGGGTCTTATTTATGTCATGATGCAATTTTCCGCTGGATTCTTCCCAGTTCCTCTTGCTGTCATTATTGCTTATGTTGCAATCGGGATAATGTTAGGTGTCCTCGCCAGCCTATCTGTGATTGCTGGAATAGGTCTATGGCAACTGAAGACCTGGGCGTGGAGAACTGCGCTCGCCGCAAACGTCGCAGCGTTAGTTCTGTATACGTTTAGTCTGAGCATTCCCTTCATCCTCCTCAATGCTATACTCGTATGGTACCTACGAACACAAAGTGTAATGGATATCTACTCTGAGATTCAGATCACCTGAGAAGCAAAAAATAGCTACATTTCACTGTTCCAAGTCTAGTGCAACTTTGACCATTGAGGCAACTTATTAAGAAGGGTATTTGTCGACAACGTCAAATACGCAGATAGAGATGACTCTCTCATGCCTAAAGTCGCTGTGGTGAAAACATCTCCAAAAACCGTCTATGATGACATTGCTAGAGTCATGGATCTTGCAGACTATCATAAGTATGTGTCAAAAGATGTTGCTACGAGCGTCAAGCTTAATCTTTCGTGGAGCAAGCTCTACCCAGCTTGTTCAACTAATCCATATGTCTTTGATGGATTACTGAGAAAACTTTTGGCTGACGGATTTGATAATCGAAAAATCCAAGCGGTTGAGAATGAGACTGTAGTGACAAACATCTACGCAGGCGTAAAGAACAACAACTGGTGGCCTGTGATAAAGAAACATGGAATTAAATTCCTTCCTTTGATCAAAGCAACCTACGTGGATGTGAAACTTCCCCAGAAGACACTTGTGATGGAAGAAATCTTTGGAGAAACAATTGCTCCCAAGGAAATATTCGGAACGAACATTATTCATCTTCCAACAATCAAGACTCATGGTCATACTCAGATGACAGGAGCTCTGAAGGACTCATTTGGTTTGTACCTTACAAAGAAAAGACATCTCGCGCACCTCAAGATTCACGAAGTGCTAGTTGACCTTCTCCTGATGCAACAGACTGTTTCACACTCGGAGTTCGTATTAACTGATGGATCTATCGTGGGTGATGGAGCAGGGCCACGAACAATGATTCCAAAGATTGGGAATGTTCTCATAGCAACTGCAGACATGGTTGCTGCTGACACAGTTCAGACAAGACTAATGGGTTTAGATCAAAAGTGTGTACACAAGCTTCAGATTGCAAATGAACTTGGTCTTGGAGTGTCAAATCCAGAAGAGATTGAGATTGTGGGCGATTTCGAATCTTGGGAAGACCTACCAAACTTCCATCTGAGTCCTGGAAAGAGTCCGGTTATCGCTTGGAATCGCGGATTTCTCAAATTCCCAGGCATGGAAAGATTCTTGTTTAGGTCACCATTGATGTGGCTTCCGACCCAGCTCTCTGGACTCTATCACGATGGTATATGGTTACCTCTTAGAGGAAAGAAATGGGTCAAATGGTTCCTAGAAACTGAATGGGGTAAGCTGTGGGAATCATATTCCGAATAACGGAGAACGAAGGAAATGGGATTCTATCATTATCTAAAACTCATGAGACCAGCACAATGGTACAAGAATGCTCTTGTTTTTCTTGCTATTATTTTCTATGAAGTGCCCCAAGAATATCCATGGACAGAAATTCCCCCGCTTCTTGATATTGCTCAGATATACACAATTCATTTGCCTCTAATTCTTGGTTTTCTAGCGTTCTGTGCAGTTTCAAGTGCTACCTATATTATCAACGACATTCAGGATCTGGAGGCTGATGCGATACATCCTGAAAAGAAGAAGAGACCCTTGCCATCAGGATCAGCTTCTCGATCAACTGCTCTTATTTTAGCTTTAGGACTCCTAGTGAGTGGGCTTGGATTATCTCTATTCCTTAACTGGATGTTCTTTATCGCAGTAATTCTCTACATCATTAATTCTCAGTTGTACAATGCATACCTTAGAAATTGGGCCATTGTGGATGTAGCAACAATCGGAGTAGGATTTGTAATTAGAGCCATATCAGGAGCACTGCTACTGAATATTCCATTTACATCATGGTTAGTAATTGGAGTCTTCTTCTTTGCCCTTGTACTAGGTTTTGGTAAGAGAAAGAATGAATTGCAATTTCTGGGAGAAGATGCTGCAGAGCACAAACCAGTCTTTACACAATACACTGACACAATCCTCGACCATGGAATCAGCATGAGTGCAACATGGTTTGTCTTCTTCTATACAATGTATTGTTACAACGTATTTGGAGAGAGGATGGCTGATCAACCTGTCATGCTGACTGTTCCAGTTCTCGCTGGATTGATTCTTAGGTATGTCTATCTAATACACATAGGGAGTCCGGTTGGGAGAAAGCCACACTTAGCATTCAAAGACAAAGGTATCTTATTTGGAGGAATCCTTTTCCTCATAGGTCTAGCATGGACACTTTTCTTCTGGAACATGGTCCTTGAATTCGTCGAGTCCTTATTTCCAGCAATGTTCACATAGGTGCATCGCATGAATAGACGTCTTTCAGCATTTGACCTGCATATGCACACAATTCATTCGAAAGACGGTTTGCAGAATCCATATTCACTCTTCAAACTGATGAAGAAGAAGGGTCTCAGAGGACTAGCCCCGACCGAACACTGGCGCGCTGCTACACTCAAAGTGATTGAGCGTGACGGTCGGTTCATCATACCAGCCTGTGAATTCAAGACTACGGACTATGGTGAAGTTATTGGTTTGTTCGTTACTGAGCATGTTGAAAACAGATCCTTTGCTGAAATTTGCGATGATATTCATGACTGTAATGGTCTAGTTGTGCTTCCACATCCAAGAGACCCTTTGAGGAAGTATGCTGCCATTCGGAAAGGTCTTCCAGACGATCTCATTGTAAAACATGTAGATCTGATTGAAGGGATCAACTCTAGATGCATCATTGACTATTTCAACAAACAGGCACAGGAATTAGCGAACCGTCTCGAGAAACCAATGACAGCTGGAAGTGACGGCCATACCTTCTTAGAGATTGGAAATGCCAAGACTTGGTTGCAGGACATAGAAACAGCAGATGACATCTATGAGGAACTAAAGAAGGGGAGGACTCACATAACTGGATGGCCCTCATTCTTCTTGTGGCACATCCCAACAATGCTTTGGCAAAGAGTGAGGAAAATTGCATATGACAGCTGGTGAGAGTTCGGATCAATCGATGATTAGTACAGGTAAGCTGATTGCATTTGTCATCTTCAGTGTGGTAGTCTTCGCAGCTGTAGGCTTGTATGGTAGAATTGATGAGGTGATTCTAGCACTAGCCTCGATAGACTGGTGGATTGTGTTGCCAGTCATGATGGGATTATCATTTCTAAATTATATTATCCGTTATTTCAAATGGCAATACTATCTTAGAAGAATCAACGTCCATCTCTCACATACTGACAGCTTCAGTGTATTTCTCGCAGGATTCACTCTAACAACAACTCCTGGAAAGATTGGAGAAGCAATCAAAGGTTTCTTTATTCGCGATATAGATGAGACTCCAATCGCAAAGACCGTACCAGTTGTTGTGTCAGAACGTGTAACAGATCTTCTTGCTCTTGTTCTTTTGGCATTGATTGGGTTTGCAATCGGAATCAATACAGGCGACCAGTTGCTTACTGTAGTTCTTCTAGGTGGAGTCGTATTGGTTGGAGCTATTGTTTTGAGTCAGAAGACATTCTATCAGAAGATTCTATCAAGATTCACTTCTTTTGGACCATTGAAACGATTTCAAGATAGTATGGATGATATTGAAAACACAATGACACAGACGCTTGGACCAAAACCCCTTTTGGTGAGTACAACTATCAGTGTACCTGGCTGGTTCATGGAATGCCTCGAGTTATGGTTGCTGCTGAGTCTTCTATCAGGTGTAGGTTTGCCTTCACTAGCTCCATCGTCGATTGTCTTATTGCTCCAAGCAACATTCGTTCACGCAACTGCATCAATCATTGGTGCGATTTCATTTCTACCAGGCGGAGTTGGAACCTATGAAATCACATCAGTCGCTTTGATTCAGTTCCTCCTTGGTATTGCTCAAGCACAAGCAAGTGCCGCAACTATCCTGATTAGAGTAGTAACTCTGTGGTTCAGCGTTATTGTTGGGTTCATTGCGCTGGGGATTGTAACACGTCGGACTCGGAAGATTTCACATTCTCAGCAAGCTTAAAATGAATCGCTCTTACCTCGCTGTATGTGATATGATATGACAGATTCATTGGAAACGGCTGTTAGAAATGCGGAAGAGGTTGTCACAAAAGAAGAAGTACGCAAGGTTCTGAAAGAGACCCCCAACTTCAATTTCTATTATGGTACAGCGCCAACAGGTCCGTTTCATTATGCGTATATGATCCCACTAAACAAATTGGTTGACTTGGCAAAGGTGGGTGGAAAAGGAACCATTCTATTGGCTGATTATCATGCTCATCTAGATGATCAGAAGACAGCTTTCGAGGAGATGGACATTCGTTCCAAGTACTATGAGGAAAGCATCAGGGGTGTACTTGGTAAAGATGCAAAGTTGTTCAAATACCTCAGAGGTTCAACATACCAGCACAAGCGAGATTACATTGAAGACCTGTTCAAAGTAGCCGCCAAGGTTACAACAACCAGGGCGAAAAGAGCAGTTAGTGAAGTAGTTAGAATGAGCGGCGGAGAGGCAAGAGTTTCTGCTCTTATGTACCCACTTCTTCAGATACTTGATGTGAAATATCTCGAAGCGGATATTACGGTTGGTGGAATGGATCAGAGGAATATCTACATGCTTGGAAGGGAACTTCTTGAATCAGTTGGTTTTCATAAGAGTAGCTACATCTTCATGCCTCTTCTCCCTTCACTGAAAGGTGGTGGGTCGAAGATGTCAGCCAGTGATCCTTCAACCCATATTCGGGTGACTGATTCGCCTCAAGATATCAGGTCTACAATAAAGAAAGCATACTGTCCTGCTGGAAACCTTGAACAAAATGCGGTCACTTCAACAATGAGATACATCATATTCCCAAGATACGAGAAAATAACAATCAGTCGGCCGGAGAAGTTTGGTGGAGACCTTGAATACACAGATATCGATTCATTCGAGAAGTCATACATGAATGAGGAAGTACATCCGATGGATGTGAAGTCTGCCGTATCTGAGTATCTTGTTGAGCTACTATCACCTGCTCGTGAGTACTTTGAGAAACATCCCGACATTCTTGAAGAGGTTGAGAAGACATTCGAATAAATTGAGTAGCAGCCGGCAGAAAGCCAGCTGACTCGTATCCATTTCTAATCTATGTCAATGCCGAGGCTACTCAAGAGGGCATCAAGATCAGCCTTTGAAAGACTCTTAGCTTCTTCAATGATGACATCAATCTCGTCTGAAGCCATACCCTTCTTCAAGAGCTTCTGACGCAGATCCTCCAGCTCTTCAGGTCGCTGCTCAAGAGGCATCTCCTCTACTGGAGGTTCACCAACTGGTGGTTTAGCCAGGACATCAGCACGACGAGCCTTCTCCTGCTCGATAACTTCCTTCAAGAAACCAGGTCTCTCACTAGCCTTCATTCTTGCTAGGTCCGCTCTAAATGCTTCAATCTCGGTTTCACCAAGACCTGTGATTAAAGCAAGCTCCTCAAGAAGATCATTGACCTCAGGAACAGTTGTGACTATTGGATAATCAGCAACCTCGCTTTCATCTTTCTTGAGCTTAATTGCGCTGGTCCCCTCATTGACTATTTCCATTGCGATATTCTGTCTTACAGGCACACTTGGTGGCTTT
>JBHLRQ010000150.1:0-6849 GCA_048882385.1 Candidatus Thorarchaeota archaeon
TCTCCCTCAAGAGCTTCTTCTCTGGTCTTTCCGATGCTAAATGAGGCGTAAGCAGTCACATCGATATCCCTGATGTCCCTTTCAGCTTCCTCAACACCTTCCTTGATCTTTTCCATTGCCAAATCAAAGTCTTTGGGATGACTGGCATTGATGAGGATACCATCAGCAACCTTTGCAGTTTCTTTGAGCATCATCGGCCCTTGAGCACCTGCGTAGATAGGTATCTTCGGCGCTACCTTTAGTGGTTTGTCACCTTCCATAATTGGCTTGCCTTTCTCATCCATCACTTCCTTTTTCTTGACAATAGCAAGTTTCGCTTTCTTCACCTTGAAGACTTTGCCATCATGCTTGAACTTGTCACCAGCCGTCAGTGCTTGCATATACATGATAGATTCTACAACTGCTGAAACTGGTTTGTCCCACTTAATACCTAGAGCATTCAATGTGACTTTATCACCTGCGCCCATTCCAATAACAGCTCGTCCATTGCTCAATTCATTGATAGTAACTGCAGCCGAAGCTGTCAGAGCTGGACTGATATGGAACGGATTTGTAACTCCTGGTCCCATCATGATCTTCTCAGTGTTCATAGCAAGAGCTGTGAGTGTAGCCCAAACGTTACGATTGTTATAGTGGTCAGTTATCCATACATTGTCAAAACCTGCCTCCTCAGCAAGCTTCGTCCATTTGAGTATCTTCTCAATTGGTTTGTCCGGTACGAATTCAATTCCTATTCGCATTATTCGACGCTCCTTCCAAACTCGGGAGGTATAATCGCCCTAGAATAAGTTATCGGACACTATGAAATTGCAGGTATTGTCATCTGTTATTGATGCTAATCCTCATCTTGGTACCAATCGTATGAATATTTGGTCCAGTCATCTATCTGCAACACGAACGATTCACCACAATTCTGACAGACAACTATTCCGTCGTCTTGAATGTGTTTCTTCTTGTAGAAATACGCAGCTTTACAATATGGGCATAGTGATCGCCTAACCCTAACATCTCCCCATTCTTTCTCAACATCGAGCGGAACATCAGAATCGAATTCCATGCCACAGTTCTGACATGTACGTATTGCAGTTCGACTTTCCGGATCTTGCTTGTACTTGTAAGTAGCATTGCAGTGTGGACATGTGTTGCCACCATATTTTATCACTATACGTTCGAATTCCCACTCGTTCTTCATGGCTATGTTTCCAATACCTCTAACTAACTCCTTCATTCTCTTGTCCGGAGAAACCATGCCTGTGCCAAAGGGCTCAATCCAGATTTGACAATATTCTTCATCTTGGTCATGTTCGATAATTACGCTCAGCATAGCTGATTCTGCTGAAAGAGTGAGTGGAAATTCTTCGATAAGATACACTCCAATTGTTTTTCCGCTAATGTACCAAACCTTCTTCCATTTGATGTTCTTTTGTTGTTCAAGAAGAGAAATGAACTCATCAGCTCTTGGAGTGAAGACTTGGTATTTTACCATAGCAACTTTCCCTACGATGACTTTGTTTTGAAAGGTTATTACATTAAGCCTTCATGGTTGAGTTATTTCTATCACCAACGGTGAACAGAAACCTGACCATCCTCAATCTCCAGATATGACCCTGCGTTTCCTAGCCAGCATCCAGCATCAGCAACCATAGCCTCTTGGTTGACATAGGGGACGTGTCCATGGCCTCTGATGAGGAATTGATCCTCTTGAAGTCCTACGGATATATCTGCAGCCATCCTTCTCGATCTATGGACTTCATTAGCTATGTGAGGTGGTGGTATGGGAAAAGCGCTATACTGATCAACAGTTTCGAGGATCTTGCCCCAAACCTCCGTGAACTGATTGATGACTTCCAACGGTTTTCCACTTCTAGTAGCTACATCTTCAAAATCGCTTACCTTCCTAAGAAGATTCCATTCATAATACAATCCAGTCTTTTCCCCTTCTGGCTCTCCTTCTATCGGTCCGCTAAGCTTTCTTTCCAGAGCCAACTTAGTTTCATATGAGAGTTCTTTCAATAGTTCCCTTGAGCCCTCTGGAATACTTTCTGCAAACAGATTGATGATTGTCCAGACATCTGAAAGCTCTTCGTCAGCACTATTGACAATACACATAGCCTGACTGAATATTTCATAGAACCTGAGTGCTGACCAGTAGTCCACCTGGTGTCCATGTATGAACTTCAGATTCAATCCATCAAAATTCAGTTCCAATGTTTCTGAAACCTCATCCAAAACTCCAGTTGAATCGGGAGGAACTGGTATAGAACTCTGATTCAATAGACTGAATACTGCATAGTCATGATTTCCAGCTAGATAGTTCTTTTTAATGTCCAACCGACCGAGCTCTGCAAGAACGTCGAGATTCTGCAATAAGACTTGAGAGTTTGAGTTTCTCCACAGATCTAGGATGTCTCCCAGCAGGATTATCCTCGATATCTCATTCTGATTTGGATCTAAATAACCATGGATGAAATCAGAAAAGCCTCTTTTGTTTGCCATCTGACTTCCTAAGTGAATATCAGATACTGCGATTATCATTTCCAACGAAACCTCTAGTGACTGTGTGTATGTCCAGCAGTTTCACTATCAGGTAGTACGAAGCTGAATAGTCGTACATACTCTATGCCCTTGAGGCTTGAAATTTTGTTTGCCAATCTCTCTATTGCTTTCTTTTCTCCTTTCAGAGTAATGACTTCAAGACAATGACTTTGAGTAACATGGACATGTACTGTTGATACAACATTCACATGTGAATCGTGTTGTGCCTGAATTAAGTCTGCCATCAATCGGGGCTTATGTCGGTAGACTATGTTTAAACTTGCCAATGTCCCTTCCTGTTCTGATTCCCACTCGATTTGCGATATATACTCCCTCATTGCATCCCGAATTGCTTCTGATCTACCAATGTAGCCTTTCTTGAAAACAATCTCGTCAAATTTCTCCAAAAGGTCCTCTGGGACAGAAACTCCAAAGCGTTTGAGCGTCATGACACGAATCACTCCTATTAGTAACACGAATTGGGAGAAAATAACACTCTTAAATAAACTGTTTCAACAATATCATAACTAGGGATGGTTTTGATGCACGTTCCTGATGGTATCATTCCATTGTGGCTACAGATACTTCTGCTTGTAGTCAGTGCCACAATGATGGTCATCTCATACAGGAAAGTAAAATCTAGGTTTGATGAGCGTCTAGTACCTTTTATGGGCGTTCTTGCAGCTGTCATCTTTGCAGCTCAGCTTGTCAACTTTCCAGTCCCTCCCTTCTCTAGTGGTCATCTAGTAGGATCAACACTTCTTGCCATGATGGTTGGTCCATATGTTGCCCTGATGATCATGGCACTTGTGCTGTTTGTGCAAGCCCTTTACGGCGACGGGGGAATTCTAACATATGGACTAAACTTATTCAATATGGGAATCTTCTCTGTCTTTCTTGGGTATGGACTGGCTCTTCTGTTCTATAAGGGACTAAAGAGATTCACAAGCAATGAACGCGCAACACTCTTGTCTGCAGGTACTGCATCATTCCTTGCAACCATCTCTGCAGCATTCGTATTAGGACTAGAGCTCCTATCAGTAGCTGGATTTGGACTCACTGCTCTTGCAGCGATTACTGGAGTACACATCATAATAGGATTTGGCGAAGCAATACTGACCTTTGTTATTTTGATCTATTTTGTCAAGGCCAATCCCCAGCTTGTGATGTTTCTACGAATTGACGAACCTTCCAAAGTAGAGGAAGAATCGTTGGATGATGAGGATGAATCTACAGAAGATACGATTAGACCATTATTACGGCAGACCATCCCTGTGATTTTAGTATCAATCATTCTTGTAGCTGTAGTAATTCTTACTGGACTCGCATCTGAAAACCCTGATGGATTTGAATGGGCATTGTTTACTTTCGCAGGTGTTGCTGAACCTGGGTATGGATTTGAAGGAGTTTGGTCATTCCTTTCAGAAAGTCAGTATACAGATGTAATTACAGGCTCAATTGGTATCTTCTTTGCTGTTGGTTTGGGCTTTCTACTATTCAGGAGAGCTACTCAAAAATCACATGATCATGAACATACTAACAAGTTTCTCTTACCTTTTGATGAAGGCAAACAGACTCGTGGTCTATTTTCCTCTACTGGAATGATATTGACCGCAGTTACTCTTGCAATTATTATATCACTCCAGACTAGTCTTGCTGTTATTCTAGCAATTATTGGACTTGTTCTAATAGGTGGTTGGTTTTCAGGAACAAGATGGAAAAGAGTATTATCAATCGCAGCAAAGTTTGAGGTTGTAATTCTATTCTGGGTTCTCTTTGAACCATTTCTCTTTGGTAGTACTGCAATTTTCACGATTCAGATGCCATGGGGGCAGGTTAGTGCTTACTCTGAGGGTCTTTACTTTGGTGTCTTGCTTGGTTCCAGGATGTTTGCAATCTTGTTGACATTCTTGGCTACCCTGTCACATATGACATTGAATGAATTCGTTGGAACACTTCGTTCTCTCAAGGTTCCTTCATCAATTCTTGGTTCATTACTGATTATGTTCAGATATGTGCCCCTCTTTATGGAAGAACGTTCTCGAATGAAAGATGCGCAGCTACTACGCGGCTTTGATCGTGGCCGACGTTTTGAGAAAATAAGGTCTCTTGGATACCTTGTTGGGACAACTATCAATCGATCGTTTGATAGAAGTGTTACTGCTTATGAAGCGATGAGTCTCAGAGGTTTTGGCAAAGAAATGAAAATCGCAGGGACTGGCTTAAAGAAATCAGATACTCTTCTCCCTCTACTTATTCTTACATTACTCGTAAGCCTACCTTTCTTAATACCAATGATAATGGAGGTACTTCTACTATGACATGTGCAATTGAAATTAGTCATGTATTCTTCAGATATCCCAATTTTAAAATGGAAGACATCAATCTTCAAGTCCATGTTGGAGAACAGAAGGCTGTGGTTGGTCTGAATGGATCCGGAAAGACAACTCTGTTCAAGCTAATACTAGGTCTACTAGAACCAGAATCCGGTGAGATTTTTGTCTTTGATCGAAAGGTCACAAGAAACAATCTCTGGGAGATGAGGCAGAATGTTGGTTTTCTCTTCCAGAATCCTGATGACCAACTCTTTGCTCCTACAGTCTGGGAAGATGTTGCCTTTGGTCCTCGAAATCTAGGACTCTCTGAAGATGAAGTTGCTGAGCGAGTAGAATGGGCTTTGGAAAGAGTTGGAATGTCAAAGTTCGTCGATAGACCCGTAAATCAAATGAGTCATGGACAAGCAAAGCGAGTTGCACTTGCAGGGCTAATTGCAATGCGTCCTGGAATCTTGATTCTGGATGAACCCTTCACAGGACTTGATTTCAAGATGGTGACAGCAATGATTGAGATCATCCAGAAACTTCGTCAAGATGGAATTACCATACTCTTTACCACTCATAACAGATTCTTCATCGAGAACTGGTCTGACTCCGTTGCTGTGATTAGAGATGGGCGGATAGTATATGATGGTCCAACTAAAGAAGCGTTGAAGCATAGAGATGTCATTGAAAACATTGGTGACTGGGATTTCCTCAAAGAACAGATTCACTCATATCGGACACACCTGGTCTGACGGAATTATATTAACTATAGTTAAATTAATATTCTGATAATCCAAAATCAAAGTGTGAACTGATATGATTCTTCGCGAGCAAAACGTTTGTCTAAATCCTGGAGATGATGCTGTAGAGTTTGACCTTCCTGATCAGGATGGAAGAAACATCAAACTTTCTGACTTCTACAATGATTATAATGTTCTTATCACACTAAATCCGGGAAAACTAAATGACTCCTGCAAGGACTATCTTTTGTTCTATAAAGAGCATTTGATGAAGTTTAGTAGACTCGATACAAAGGTCTTGGGAATAACCATGGATTCCGTTGAAAAGAATAAGAAATGGTCTGAGAGTATTGGTAATCTTGGATTTCCCCTATTATCAGACCAATCTCCCTTAGGTGGAATCACTCTGAAGTATGATTGTTTCGTGCCAAAAGAAGGCTATGGAAAGAGAGCAATCTTTGTTATTGACAAGCAGGGAATTATCAGACATGTTGAAGTTCTCTCAGGAGAGCATGGAGTATGTCCAGACTTGAACGGTCTTCTGGATGTTCTCGAATCTTTGAACTGAACTCAGAATACAGAAATCCTTATCACCAATCTCTCTTCGCTAGCGTTACTGCAAGCGGAGGTTGCCAAGCCAGGTTAAAGGCGCAGGGTTCAGATCCCTGTCACGTAGGTGTACATGTATTGGTTTTGCCTTGCATGGCCGAGTCGCGAGTTCAAATCTCGCCCTCCGCACCACCTCTTCTCTATACACCCTTTGGATTGATACCGAATCTGCTGGACACGATCGTAACAAAGCGTTCGAGACCAAAAACTACTGCATCAAGTTCACTCTTGAAGTTCTCAAGGTTTGTTTGTTCAGGTATGTCATTCTCAGAATAGAGATTCCCTTTCTCATCCATGGAATATGTCACGTCATCGAGTGCCCAATTCTCACGTAAAAGAAACTCATACAGTTCTCTCTTGTTCCCATCGGGGATCTCATCTGGTTGCAATAGAAGAACAGCAACATGTATCCACTTGTCAGCACGAATTGCAATCCTAATCTCGAAAGTAGCATCTTCAACCTCCCACATCACCCTGAAAGTGTGAATTTCTTTGAGAAGCTCAAAAGGTACTTCGAGGGATGTCAACCATTTCTCAACCTGATCAACCGACATTTGTTAACACACTCCGAGTCTGATTTTGTATCAATAGATTGTATTGAGTATTGTGGATGTAGAGATTTGACATGTCATTGTTTCAAATCT
>JBHLRQ010000151.1:0-6772 GCA_048882385.1 Candidatus Thorarchaeota archaeon
TCATTTCGTGCCCAAATACTTCCTTCGGGCTGAATATCCTCTCTACTGTGATCTTCAATCTCGATAGTTTCATGAAATTACCCCTCTCCCAACGATTTCGATGTGTATAATTTGAATTATTATCCAAGCAACCAATAGTGTCGGAAAAATTGTGAAGGATTGACTTATGCAAACTTTTTGAACAAGCTGACATTTGCACTCAATCATCAAGAGAATAGATATTGCATATTTGCTTGCTACCATTACTCTTTCTCACTTTTTCTGTTCAGACCTGCGGTGGTGGCAACTCCAAAGATGATAGAGATCAGAATGACATATCCTATAGATACGAGTCCAGATATTGGGGACATGAATGGATATCCAAAGAGGATATGCGACCATGCGAAGATGGTGCTGAAGACTCCAAATGCTCCTAGGATAATCAATGTCACCTTAGCCACACGTGTTTCTGAGTTTCTATAGACCCACCTGAGAATCAATCCAACAATGATTGAGGAGATTACTGCTCCACCAGCGATTGCAGAATAGGCTAGAGTAGCATCAAAGAACTGCATTTGGTATCTGATGACGACCTAGGTTTGAGATTAATCTTACCATTATCACAACGCTACCTTGCAGAAACATCACTACCCGCTACCACTTTCTCTCTTTGAGGAATGATTTTACCTACGATAGTAATAGAGTGCAGATATCCCTGCAAAGGCAACCGCCCCAATCCAAATGACTGCCAAAGTAAGAAGAGCGTAAAAAGACGCATCAGTAGCAGAAAGTCCAATGAGTGCGGCTGGAGTTACAAAAAGAACGAAAGCGAATCCATTACGAGCAGACTTGTCTGAGATCTGTATTGAGCGTTCATCACGGTATCTCTGATTGTAGAGAGCGAACCCGATTAATATTGAAATAAAAACAACCTCACCTCCGAATGAAGGAATAGAAAATGGGAACGTTGAAGTCGGGAAAAGAAGACTAGTTATGATCTGTGCGATGAGCCATCCAAAGATTAGGCAAACCACCATTACAACTAGCGTCTTATTTGATAATTTTAGACTCAATTTGATTCACCTCTATTTTCGATAATAGTAGAACAGAGACAAGTAGAGAATGACAAGTGAGGACATCCAAGGCACAACAACAAGCCCTGCTGCTATCTGAAGGGTGACCTCTTCAACCCAAATCAGAACAATGGAACTCATGGGGAGGATAATGAGCAGAAAGACAAAGGCGTTCCGTGCTGCGAGATTCATGATTTGCGTGAATCTTTCATCATAGAATCGCCGCATATATGTCGCCCAAAAGACACCTCCAACGATGCCTCCGAAAGCTCCTGCATAGCCACCCAGATAAGGCAGATCTAGAATCCATAATATCACAAACACAATTACTACAGATGCCACAACACTCAGAGCTATCTTTACACTACGAATCATTTTTCTTCCTCCTAACTCCTGTAGTAATAGTAACCTGATCCATAAAGGACAAAAAAGGATGACACCCAAAGAACAAGGACTGTGAATCCAGGTTCAATTCCAGGAAGCCCCAAGAATTGCAACGCGCTAAGAAATGGTAGAACCATCATCAGAAAGACAAATGCGTTAGGACCGGCTAAGCTCAAAATGTGTGCATAGCGCTCATCTTGGAGGTTTTTGATGTACACAAGAATAATTGCATTGATCAAGATAACTAATCCAAGTGTTACATAGAACATCAGAAAGGTTTCACCCAATTCAATTTGCATCTTTATCATCTCTATATTCGAATATCTCTTCGATTTTCATCTCAAAGATGCGTGATATTTTGAATGCAAGCAGAAGTGAGGGATTGTAAGACCCCTTTTCGATGGAGATTATTGTCTGACGTGTGACGCCCAAACGACGTGCTAGACCCTCTTGTGTCCAATCTTCACTATTGGATGTCGACGACAACTCTAGTTCTCGTAGCTCCTTGATTCTGTTGACAATCACATCAGTCACGCTCATCATTGTGATGTAAAGTTCATTTTACGTAAAGTAAACTTTACATTTAAGGCTATGGTTTCATGATAGACATAGGATCTCAGATGTAGCAGTTCATCTACAAGAACATCCACCCGCTATCACTTCATCACCTCATAGATTGCTGCCCAAATCTTTCTAAAATGGAAGCAAAACTATCCACACAGCATCTGGACTCAAAAATATCATAGTAATCTAACACTTATCGAATAGATTTATAGATGAAAAAAACAAAGTATGATTATACTATTGTTGGAGGAGAAACATGGGGATCCTCTAACATTTAGTTTTAAGGGGAGAGATCTTCATGAAGAAGAAACCCTATTTGTTATTGTCAGTCTTTGTATTCATATTCATATTGAGCAACTTTGTGAGTAGCCTTCCAGCTATTCCAAGGAGCACAAGTAATCCTTCTGACTTTGTTGTAGAGGAACAAGGTCCTCCTGAATCAATTGATTTCAGACAGCAAGTCGAAGATGACAACATTGGCAGAATGCAGTCTAAGAAAACTGTAGATGCCAAAACTGAATTCCTCCCAAGTGCCACTGACCCAACAGCTGGAGTTTTTGATTATAGCACAATGACACTTCCCTACAATTGGGATGATGCTACTGGTGGGACGTGGAATGACCTCAGCATGAGTGATAGTGTTATGCTCGAGCTTCCCTTTGAGTTTCCATTCTATGGAGAGAACTTCACAAAAGTCTACGTGTCAAGACATGGTTGGATGTCGTTCTACAACACTAATCCTTATCAATCGTGGATATGGCCTGGGTCCTCTGACGAATCTTCTTGGTACGCCGTTGCTCCATATGCTACTCCAATAGACTGGCAATATGGCAATCCTGGTGTGTACAATCTGTCCCTTTCATCCCCTAATCGCTACGTTATCGAATATAACAATGTGATGAGTCTATATTACCCAGGTCTGCTGGTAGGTACTTTCCAAGTAATTTTCTATGACAACGGTACGATAGACTTCAATTATGACTTGATTGAGAATCCATATGATTTCCCATATTTCATTGGTCTTAACCATGGGGCGATATCGAGCAACTATGAGCAGCACTACATTAGCTCATTCCCAGTAGACGACCTCACGCTTCGTTTTGTTCCTCCAAAGAAGTGGCTCCTCATCACTTCCGATGATAAGTCTGCATCGACAGACTACAATCTGACTTGGGAAGGACACTCAAATGAAACCATAGTAGTCTATCATGTGTTCTTGAACTATGCATGGTATGCTACCACACCCCTAGACTACTGGGTCCTGACTGGGCTCTCCACTGGATACAACTGGATTGAAGTCTATATGGAAACTGGTGGTACAAATTACACTACAGGAGTTCTAGTTCTTATCGATACTGACGACCCCTCTGTCACGATTGCCTATCCTTCCGATATGAGTACACTGAATGATGGCAAGATAAACTGGACCTATAGCGATTTGACAAGCCATGTCGAATACTTCGAAGTCTATGTCAACAACTCGTTCCATGAACGGGTTGATTTCAATAATTTAATCTACTTGGTTCTTGAGAATCAGAGATGGTACAATGTCACGGTCGTTGCATATGATCCATTGGGCCACTCAGGTTCTGACAACGTGACTTTCTATTATGACCGGACTGTTCCTGCAGCAGGGTTCATTACAACTCATAATGAGAACCCCATGTGGGACATTAGAGATCTTTATTCCAGTCGTGGATACTTGACTGGGCTAATAACCGACTCGCTTACTCTGGATAATCTGACATTATATGACGTCATCTTCATTGGTGATGGCGGAAGCTCTTGGTCAACACCTGACATCACAGCTCTCGAAGATTTCGTCAATGGTGGCGGTAAGCTTGTTGTTTCCTTTTCTTATGCTTTTCCAGAAGGCTTGAATGTATTTATGGCAAACCTTGGAATAACCTTTACTCCATACATAGATTCACCAGCAGGCAACACCACTATTTTCGAATCTGGTCATCCCTTGATGACTGGCGTAACACAACTCCAGCATTTTGAGATAGGCGATACCTTCGTTCTGAGCTATCCAGTCCAAGAACTTATCCGCAGCTCGGACGACCAGAACATCATAGGTGCAGTGAGAGAGGTAGGAGAGTCAAAGGTCCTCTCTGTGGTTTCTGCCCTCACATGGGACTTGTATAGAACAGATAATCATCTCATGTTTGAGAACATCATTGATTATTGGCTGACTTTACCACTTCACGATCTCAGCTCATCCATCGATTCGCCTGCTGGAGCTGGTGGGGGTGCAATGGTTGATGTATACACCTACGTGACCAACCAAGGTTCATCGACTGAGAGTGGGTTCACTCTCGAGCTCTGGGTTGATGGTTCTCTGGAGGACTCACTCTTTGTGACTTCATTGGATACTGGTGAATCAGCCTCCATACATTCTCAGGTCCTAATGCCAATATCTGGCACGATGAATCTGACATCCTATGTTGCTCCTGTTATTGGAGAGTCTCTGGTCTATAACAACAGGGAGGAGAAAATCCTTGCTGTCTATAGAATTACAATACATACCCCAACGACTGATCAACAGTTCCGCGGCGGTCTTGTCTTTGTGAACTATTCAGCATCTGATGCTGTGAACCTCGAAAACATCACAGTGTTCGTGAATGATGCATGGATTACACACGTCATTGGAGTTAATGAATATCCCGATCTTGCAGTCTTCGTTCCAGTGTTTCAGAACGGTACAAACAAGATAACATTGATGGGCACCTGGCGTGACAGTGTTCAGGTGAATGAATCAGTCATAATCGAATCGTACCTCGTTGTTCCACGGATCAGGCCAACTATTGGTGATTATATTTTCATTGACCTACATGATCCAGGTTACAATATACAGATGATATTCAACTTCACCTTCCTAGATTGGTTATCTCCATTAGAAATCAATTGCTCAATGATTCTCAACCAGACAATAATAGGGATGCCAAGCTCATACATCGACACTTGGATCAGAGTCAATGTCTTGAACGGATACATCTCTGATGGCTGGCCGGGAGTACCTTTGGAACAGTCTTGGGTGTCCAAGCATATGCTGATCGTCCCCAGTATTTCTGTTCCAGAGATTCTGCCTTATTCAACATTTATAGACGAGAACTCGTTCCCAGCAGCAAACATTGGTGATCCTGCGTGTCTAATAGAATGGAATCAGGTTTTGCATGTGATCAGTACAGGTGAGTTGAACGGATATGCTACCTACAACCTGACCATCGATCTTGGAACCATGAATATGAATGTCACAGTTCTTCAATGTAGTGGACTGTTTGTCTATATCAACCAAGGAGGGATTTTGAAGGGTGCAGCCGTCACAAACATGTTTCCACCAATAGACAGACCTCCACTCATCTCCAATCTGGATGACTTCTACATTGAGTATGGAACGATGGACAGTAACCTGACCTGGTATGTTTCAGGGAACAATCCAAATGGCTATACCTTGTACGAAGATGAGGTTCCAATAGCCTCGGGTGACTGGTATATCGGCGTACCTTTCGTTGTAGATTTGGATGGACTTTCTCTGGGTGCTCATAACTATACTCTTCAGCTTTGGGACAGCAACGGAGAATGGTCCCGCGATGTCGTTTGGGTCTATGTCCAAGACACAACATCTCCCACAATCAATACCCCTGCGGACATCTATTATGATGAAGGTGACACAGGCTACTCTATAACATGGTCGCCTAGTGATCTACTTCCTAGCTCCTATGTTGTCTACATGGAAGGAAGTGTCCTCAAATCTGGTGCTTGGAACTCGAGCGCTGAATCAATCCTAGTGTCAGTTGATGGCCTAGCCTATGGAGCATACAACTATACCATTGTTGTAACAGACACTATAGGTCACTCTGCGGTAGATCAGGTGTGGGTAAACGTTCAGGATGGCACCACACCAACCATTGATCATCCAGCTGACTTCGATTACGATGAGGGTGAAACTGGAAATGCAATCACCTGGACTCCCGACGATTTACACCCGAAGAACTTCACAATCTACAAGGACGGTACTGTAGAGGACAGTGGGTCATGGGACGGCTCAGGAATCACGATTGACGTTGATGGCCTTTCACCAGGTGTCTACAACTACACGATTATGGTGTTCGACCTTGGTGAAAATAATGTGACAGACACGGTGATTGTGACTGTAAACGAGGTCGTGATCACTACGACAACCACTACAACTCCCACGACAACTCCAACGGGTGTCGTAGAGCTGCCACCAGAAATCATGATTCTGATTGTTGGTGGACTAGGAGGCGCGGTTGTCATCATCATCATTGTGATTCTCCTACGCAGGAGAGGAGGTTAGTCAAGGATACCGTATTTTCGTCGTCAGAAACGAACAATAAACCCACATCAAATGACCCATTGGGATTATAGCGATAGAATGCCATAACCCAGTGGGGTTCTTCCTTTTTTTATGAAAGAATCAAGAGTGAATACTACCTACAATCATCATTTCATTTCGATTATTCTCTATCTTCAATAATAGTAGAACAAACTACCCACCATCACTATCTTTCTATGAGATAAAATTGAGAACTTACTACATTCATGTGATACACACATTGTTCTTTGGTTTCGAGAAAAAAGAAGACGAGATAGTATAAGATGATAGCTGAGGTGGCTCTTTTGGTTGGAATCTATGCAATATGGATAGTCCTTCTTGTGAACACAATGGTATCCAGCGAGGAGATATCGCTGACTGTAGCCACTCTCCCTTTCATCGTCACATTTCCGATTGCGCTCATCCTTGCGGC
>JBHLRQ010000152.1:0-6739 GCA_048882385.1 Candidatus Thorarchaeota archaeon
TTCCTCCCCTCTCTCTTTCTTTTTACTCCTTCTCATATTTGAAGCTGAGTTTCAATCGGACTCGATACTCTGCAATTTTGTTGTTCTCAATCCTGACATCTTGCGTGATTACTTCAGCAACCCTCAGATCTCTGAGACTGGTTGCTGCCTTTGTAATTGCATTATCAATTGCTTGTTCCCAGCTTTTACCACTAACGCCTGTTAGCTCTATATACTTGTATACGCTCTCTTCAGCCATTTCTCCAACCTCACAATAAGGTGTTATTACTTGTCAAAAGTTGGTGAAAAGCATTACCAATTTTATTTGTCCTTCCGATAGTGTCTTAGGTAGGTGTGAAAGAGCAGAATTGCTATGCAAGTAACCCAGGACCTTATTCTCGGCTCAATCATTGGCATCATTGGAGCTGCTTTGTATGGCCTCTCAGTTGTCGTGTATCGTTCTCAAGCAAAGGAAATACGACCAGTTGCTGTGAGTGCTATCAAGATGTGGGTTGCTTTGCCATTCATGATGATTATGACTCTGATAATCCCAGGATTGGAAGCGACATTTTTACCAACAGCTACTGTTTTGCTTCTTTCAACTTCTGTTATTTTAGGAGCAGTTATCGGAGATACAGTATATTTGTGGAGTCAAGAAAGAATAGGTGTTTCTTACGCATTTCCAATTTCAATGTCATTTCCTGTTATCACTTTCTTCATGACGGTTGGATTTCTGGGTGAGCCATTCATACTCTCCAGACTTATCGGTGCTATCATAGCTGTGATTGGAGTAATCCTGATTTCCAAAGAACAGAACGGGAATCAGAATTCTGATGATCCAAATGGTGAGTTGGATCTTCTAGGATTGTTTGGTGCAATAATGACAGCTGTTCTCTATGCTGCAGGAACTACAATCCTCCAAGTAGGTGTTGAAGGAGTAGATCCAATTGCCGCAAATCTGATTCGTATGATAGCTGGTTCTATTGCGTTTATTCCTATGGTGGCTGTAGCGAAATACAAAGGTATGAGTACACCCACAAGCAGAGCTACAAAGAGAGTGATCATAGCAGGTTTCTTTGGCATGGCAGTAGGGTCTCTTTTTTACGTGGCAGCAGTGGCAATGGTAGGAGCTGCAATCATGTCAGTTATTGCGTCAACTGCGCCCCTCTTCGCCATACCAGTGTCTGTAATGGTACTAAAAGAGAAAGTTACATCATTAGCAGGAGTTGGAATCCTTGCTACCATTGTAGGCGTCTTCCTAGTTGTGATGGGCTTTTGACTTACAATGGTGCTGCCATTAGCTCAACATACCCCTCAAAGACATCATTACCACGCTGGAATCTCACCATCAACTTGGTTCCTACTCTACTTCCCATTATTCGCTTACGAAGATCCTCCATTCCAGAAATATCTTCGTTGTCAATTGCGATAATAACATCTCCCGGCTCCAGACCCATTCCTCGAGCTGGTCCTCTTGGTACCTCAACAAGAAGGGCTCCTTTGTCAACTTTAATGTTGTAATGAGTGGCGATGCCTTTGTTCAAGGTAACTCCAACAATTCCCATCCAAGGTGTTTGAACTGTTCCAGTTTCTATAAGCTCTTCATAGACTCCTTTCAGTGTATCAACTGCAATTGCAAATCCAATACCTTGACTCCAAGGGATCATAGCTGTAGGTACACCAATCAAGCGACCAGAGGAATCGACGAGTGCACCTCCACTATTTCCAGGATTGATTTGAGCTGATGTTTGAATGAGACCCTCGAGGAAAGATCGTTGGCTTTGAATTGTCCTGTCAACTGCGCTCACCATCCCGAATGTCACTGTAGAACCAAGACCTAAAGGATTCCCAACAGCAATGGCTAACTGCCCTACTTTGAGCTCTCCTGAATTACCCATCTCAATTGGATTGAGTCCTTCTGCTTCGATTTTCAGAATTGCGAGGTCTCTGACCTTCGACTCACCCACGACAACCGCCTTGAATGTACGCCCATCATGAAGTGTAACATCAACATCTCGAGCACCCTCTATGACATGAGCGTTTGATACAATGAATCCTGTTTCCGAGAGGATAACGCCTGAGCCTTGCCCCTTGACCGGAACAACGCGCGATAATTGTGTTCGGGCGAGTCTAGTCGTGGAAACGCTCACGACACTAGGTACTACCTCTTCTACTACTTCAACAAGTTTCTTTTCAAGTTCTAGAGACATGTTATTAACAATAGTTCAACGAATATTAACTTCACTACAAAGGAAATTTAGATTCTGATTCCATCCAATTGAATACATAGTAACCTATTTCAAACAAGAAAATATCAATTTCTTACAATGTCAACCCCATTTGTGAGCAATGGTCGATTTTTAGTCAGTAAGGTTACTGTTGATACAAACCTGAGAACTTCGATTAAACAGGCAGTTGATCTTATCGGTGGACTGGATACGATAATCTCGCCTGGAGATAAGGTGACCATAAAACCCAATCTAAATACCGCGGATCCATATCCTGCCTCTAGTGATCCCGCATTTATCAAAGCACTTGGTGAGGAGCTACTAGATGCGGGTGCATCAAAACTTGAAATCATAGACAGTTCTACAATTCGTGTTTCTACCCGAGGGGTGGCTAAGCAGATTGGACTAGACATAGTAGCAGATGATTTGAACGCTGATTTGATTTTCCTCGACGAACATGAATGGGTGAGGGTGAAATTTCCAAGAGGAAAATACCTTAAGAGTGGCTCAATCGGGAAACCTCTACTGAGTATACAAAAATTGGTCCTTGCGCCAAACCTGAAAACACACTTTTTGGCTGATTATACAGGAAGCATGAAGCTCTTCGTTGGTTGGTTAAAACATAGTCAACGCATTAGAATGCATGCTCGTAAGTTGAAACCGAAGGTTGTGGATCTTGCTTCCTACTTCAACCCAGATTTAATTGTCATGGATGCACGTACATGTTTCGTAGAAGGTGGACCAGCTTCTGGGACTTGCTCAACACCTGGTGTTATTCTCGCAAGTGGTGACATGGTTTCTATTGATGTTGAAGGCGTCAAAATTATACAGTGCTGTAATGCAAAGAACAAGCTTAGCGGAAATGTGTGGGATATTCCTCAGATAAAACATGCAGTCGAGATTGGAATTGGTGCAAAGTGTGACGAAGATATTAGAGTGTTAGAATAAGATTGAAATTATTCAAAGAACAGAGTTGTTGGGTTTTGGTATCCAAATTCGGAATTCTGCACCTTGACTAGGATCGCCAGTTACTCTATCATGGACTTCAATTCGACCATTATATTTCTCAACAATATAATGTGCAGTGTGAAGACCCAATCCTCCAAACCTTCTGGAAGTATCGAACAAGCTTGCCTTTACAGGATCTGGGATTCCAGTGCCATTATCTGCTATGGATACAATATATCCCGATTCACCTTCAAAGAGATTGACCCAGACAGTTTTCTTGTCATTGGTATTATGCTCAATAGCATTCATCATTATGTTTGAGATTAGCAACTCGAGGAAATCATCAGCTTCAATCAAAGCTTTTCTAACAGAGATCTTTGACTTGAAGGTAACATTTTCAGATTGACTTGAATAGGCACTTACAATTCCTTCCAATGCTTCATCGAGGTTCCGTTCTCGAACAGGAGTTGTCAATAATTGTTCAGTTGCCTTAGCCTCTTCGATGATTCTTGAACATCTGCGAATTGAGTCAGCTATGACTCTCATGAATGACTCTTTATTGGATTCTTCAACTGCGTTCTGCATTAAGGCTGCACTGTTTAAGATGACCTGAAGCTGTTGGGTTAGATCGTGCCCCATGAGATCCAAGTAAAGTAGTGCTCTATCAGTAGCAACTCTTAGTTTACGTTCACTGACTCTTCTTTCAGTTATATCAACTATCACAGTTTGAACTGCATGAGTTCCTAAATACTCCACTCTGCTTGTGAAGCTTTCAACCCATCGAATCTCCCCATCCTTTCGAACGAATCTATACTCATATCGTGGAGAGATTGGCCTTCCTGCAATCCTGTCCTCCATCCTTTTGCGCAATTCGTCTCTATCATCTGGATGTACAAGATTCCATACATCACCTGCGTTCATTGAAGAGAGTTCTTCTTCTGAATATCCAATGAGATTCTGGAAAGCTGGATTGTAGTAGAGCAATTTCTCTGGTGTGAGAATTGTTATTCCTTGAACAGATTGCTCTGCAAGACTTCTATATTTGGACTCAGATTTTCTTAGATTATCCTCCACAAGACGTTTCTCAGTAATATCTTGAAATGTGCCAATAACACCAATAACATTGCCCTCATCATCATGCATTGGAATAATGTTAGCTTCAATCCATGCTTCTCTACCATCCGCTTGAAGTTGTGGAGAAATGATGTTCATCTGTGGTCGATCAGATTTAATGACTTCTTGGTCAAGTGCACGAAAAAGCTCTGATTCCACATCTCTCCATGCAAGATCAAAGTCAGTCTTTCCTACGATATTGTCTGGAGTTTCTACTCCTGAAACCATCGCGAAATTCTCATTACAACCGAGATAGACTGATTCTAGATCTTTCCAAAAGACATATTCTGGAATCGAGTTCATGACAGTTCTTAGCATCTCTTGTGAGGTTCGAAGTTTCTCTTCAGCAACTTTCGCCTCCGTTATATCTGTCACAAGAACCTGAACCGCCTTCCCACCTTCATATTCAACATCACTTGAGAACGCCTGGACCCAACAAATAGAACCATCTCTTCTGACAAAACGGTATTCATATGGCATAGGAATAGGAATTCTATTTCGCCTGTCACTTGCTAGTCTAAGTAAGTATTTCTTATCGTCATCATGGATAAGATTCCATCCCTCTTCTGGCGTCATCGCAAGAATCTCATCGACTGTATATCCTACAAGGAATGCAAAAGCTGGATTCACATACACATACCTATCATTCTGAATAATAGTCAGACCTTGCAATGACTGTTCAGCTAGAAGTTTGTACTTCTTCTCAGCTTCAATACGCCACGATATATCAGTGACCACTGCAAATGAACCTCGGTGAACTCCGTCTTTGTCAAGAAGTGGAGATCCAGATACTATTGTTTGAACCTTTTTCCCTGTTCTCTTTGTCCACTCAAGTTCATAAACAGATGATTTGCCCTCTGTTCTCACTCTGATATTATTTTGAAGTATGAAAAGATTCTCATCATCCACAAAATTGGTGATTGGTTTTCCAATTATCTCTTCTATTGGATAGTCAAGAAGCTCGCTGAATTTCTGATTTACATACGTTAGAATTCCTTTATTGTCAATGACGCCAAATGCATCATTCATTGAGTCTACTAAAGCCTCATACCTAAGCAATTCAGGACTTGATCTTATATCTTGATCTCCGTCTGTGGGGTTCTCGCTCAAATAGTGTTGACCTCTCGGTTGATTGACACAGATACAGAGGTCTATCATTCTCCTTTTGAGTTGTTCTCGGGTGAATTTGATGTGAAAATGCCTGTGATACTTAGTAAATTGCGTTCTTGAATGTAAAACCTATGTTCGCTATTCAAGATTGACGAGCAGTTCATTACTGCTATCTCAATCAAGTACTCGTTGAGGGTGCGATCTCCAACTCATCCATTCGAGCCATCAGAACCTTCTTGATGTCATCAAGCATAGGTGCAAGTCCGTCATTTCGACCATTCATAAGACTTTCAATTGTCGTGATATCTTTCATCATTGCTCCTAGTCTGTCCATCAAACTCAATACACCAAGATTAAAGACATCCGAGAAACCTCCATCAATGGAGTATAGAACTCGTTTCCTACCTCGTCCAGTCTGATCATAGTCCCTCTGACCTTCAATTACCCCTAGTGCTTCTAATTGTGAGATGATTAACCCTGCATTAGCTCGTGAGTAACCTGTGACCTTGCAGATTTCATCTGAACTCATACGATTTCCAGTTCCGTATTGTTCCATGAATAGTGCTGCTAAAACAGGCCCTGCATTAGTTGAAAGACCAATCCATTTTGCAACTTTCTCAAAGAGCCTTGTTATTGGTCCCTTCAGGTATCCTTCACTGTCTCCCATTAATACAACACCTTGTGCATCTAAAGCTGGCATGCAAATGTGAGCCTTGCTCCCATTTTTGTAATTTCGCTAATCCTTATATGATTATTGGATTAAATAAACTCCACAAGAGAATTGACCCCTGTGAAACAGAGTAGACTTCTGTTATGAATTTCTACTACTCGCTAGATTCTCGGCTTACAATAAATAGCACTTCTTTTCCAGCATGTTGCCCTCTTACAATTCTTGTCTTAGCTTTAATTAATTCTCCAGAAGGTGATACAAGAGGTATATCGAATCGAACAACCTCTCCTGATTTTGTACTCATAATCAGATCTGATGCTTCAGTTTGCTTTTCAGATTGAAAGAGTTCGAAAATATTCTTACCTACTAGTTCGGTTTCTTTTGGACTAATTCGATTAACCGCTGTTGAATTTGCTTGAATTACAATTCCTGCATGGTCGATAATGAACAGTAGGTCTCCAAGTGTATCAAACATGTTCACGATTTCAGTCTGAGTCTGCGATATCACCTGCTGTGCTTTCACTCTTGCCATATATGCTCCAATTTGAATGGAAATTCCTTCTAGGGTGTGCTTGTCATTCGTAGGTATCTCATCATGAGAAAGAGAACCTACTGACAATATTGCTACAGTCCTGTTTTCGAAAATGACTGGAATGGCTGCAGCTGAAGTCAAACCTTCATATTGTCCAGG
>JBHLRQ010000153.1:0-6483 GCA_048882385.1 Candidatus Thorarchaeota archaeon
AATCCGATATCACACAAATGAGTGGCAAAAGCAATGGTACTTCCACAGCTTATTGTATCCATTCCATATTGATTACAGAGGTTGTTCATGAATGCAATCTTCCTCAAGTCAGATATCAGAAGATTCGAACCAAATGAAGCGACTGTCTGAAATTCAGGACCACCTACATCTTCTAATTCATACTCTGGTATCTTTACCCTTCTTCCGCAACCTATCGGGCATGAATAACATGCACTTTGACCAATGAGGATTTCCTCCATTGATTTTGCATTAAGTCGATCTGCATCATCAAATTCGATTTCTTGGAAATACTTGATTGGCATATCATTGAACATCATGCCAATGTCTACATACATGACTGTTCCTTGGTCACTAAGCATTTTCATTGCTTCACCAAGAGTTTTTCTCGATGTCTGTGCGATATCACGAAAAAGCTCGGGATTGGAAATGGGAACCTTGTTTTTACCACCAACTGCTATAGCCTTGAGTTTTTTTGATCCCATTACCGCACCAAGCCCACATCGAGCAGAAACTCTCTCGTCAGTGACAATACTAGCAAACTTGACCAGATTCTCACCTGCAGGACCAATACAACAAACCTTGACTCGGCCAAGCTTCTCCTTCAACTCTTTCTGTGTTTGACCCGTCGTCATGCCCCATAAATCAGATGCAGAAAACAACGATGCTTTTCCATTATCGATGTGCAGTGTCATAGGACTCTCAGCTTGACCTTTGATTAGAATACCATCATATCCTGAAAATTTGAGAAATGCCCCAAAGTGTCCTCCAACATGAGATTCACCCCAGAGGTTTGTGAGAGGTGATTTTCCACACACAACATGGCGTCCGGTACATGGAGCGAGTGTCCCAGCCAATGGTCCAGTCATAAACAGAAGCATGTTTTCTGGACTGAGGGGGCCAACACTGGGATTTAGTTGCTCGTAAAGAAGACGCGCAGCATATCCACTCCCTCCAAGAAAATTCGCTGAGATTGGTGTATCGATATCAAAGGTGCTTATTTCCTCTTTTGACAGGTCTGCTACTAGTATTTGACCCATATACCCAAACATCGCATCACCCTTAGAATTCCCGCATCATTTCCCAGATGTCTTGTTCGTCCTCAACGACATCCTCAGGAAGTTCAATTGGTTTGCCCGCTTGTTTTGCAGTCATGTAGATTTTGCAGGCGCGTTCAAAGAGGATTGAGAGAAAGAGGGCATCCTTTAGGGTTTTTGAACAACAAACAGCACCATGATTTGCTATAAGCGCAGCACTTCGTTCATTCATGGCTTCAACTACATTCTTCCCCAACTGTTTTGTACCAGGCATTGCATATTCACTAACTCTTACTCCAGCTCCAAGTTTAGGTACAATCTCATCAAGTATGGGTGGCAAAGGTTCGTGTAAAACAGCCAAAGCAGATGCGTACAAACTATGAGTATGAACAACTGCTAGAGCATCATTTCGTGTCTTGTATATCTCAAGATGCATGGGCTTTTCGACACTAGGATTCCTTGTGCCTTCTACTTCGTTTCCATCCATATCAATGACGACAATATCATCCACTGTCATATCTGTATAGTGAACGGAACTTGGTGAGATGACAACATGGTCTCCAACTCTTAGACTTGCATTTCCAGAAGACCCTATAACGAGGTCATGTTTAATCATTTCCAGACAGATTTCAAGCAATTCCTTCTTCTCTTGCTCGTACACATCATTCACCTTCGGATCTTACCTCATTCCACTTCAAATAATATCGGTCATATAATGTCGAACGACCATCAGGCTGATAGACTGGTCTCCATTTCACCATAGTGCTAACAGCATCATCAATAGACGAATAATAACCAGCTCCCTTAGCCGCACAAATAGCAGCTCCCATCAGACTACCTTCAGTCTGAACAGGCGTTGAAACAGGTCTGTTCAAGACATTTGCAAGTAGTTGCGGCCATGTTTCTGACTTACTCATCCCACCAATTGTTTTCACACAAGATGACTCGCTATGCGATTCAAGTTGCTCAACATTACCTCTGATTGCGTATGCGATATTCTCAAGAACAGCGTGAATCATTCTTGCGGAATCCAATGGGATAACCTGAGGCAAAGCAGGCTGAGGAAATATCATTCGAGCCTGGCTAATATCTGTAATTTTTTGGCAGTCCATCACACTCGGTCCGAGAGTGAAAAAGGTTTCATCGCTCCCCGGAGTGATTCCATTAACGATTTCATCTAACTGCTCAAAGGTAGCCTCCATACACTTCTCTGAATCTTCAGCTCGTTCACAGAGCAGCCTTACAGCCCATTCCAAGACTGCTCCTGTCAATGTTGCATTGCTTTCGAGCGCCCATTGTCCTTCGTTCATATGAGTCCCAGTCCATATCTTCTGTTCTGGAACACAGAGATGATGATCGAGAATCATCATTACAGGAGCTGTACTCCCTGCAATGACTGTAATTTCACCCACTGCCGAGTCACATGCAAGAAGTGCACAATGTGTATCGGCTCCACCTTGAACAACAGGAAGTCCCCTTGGCAAACCACATTCTTCAGATGCCTTTTGCGTGACCTCACCTATTACTTCTCCTGCCTTTCGTATCTCAGGCAGAATACTTACATCGGTATTAAGAGCTGATGTGACTTCTTCGCTCCACTTATTTGACCGCACATCAAGAAACCCAGTTGCACTTGCAGATGACAGGTCTGTTACAAATTTCCCTGAGAGTCTGAATGTAAGCCAGTCACTTAAGGGAAGGAGATGCGCGATTTTCTCGTAAATCTCAGGCTCTTCTTCTTCAAACCAACTCAGACGTGATGGCGCAAACATCATCGGAGGCCAGCAGCCAGTAATTTCATGATAGGATTCACCAAGTGATTCATCGATGAGATATTGGGTCATCGCTCCTCGCGCATCGATATTTGGACCACCATGGAGTTCATTCCCCTTTGAATCAAGTAGGACAAATCCATGTCGTTGACTGGTTGTGGCCACAGATTTCAAATCAGACAGGTTGATTTCAGAATTCTTGATTGCACCCTTAACGACTGAGCTAGTCAATTTCCAAAACTCTGGAGGACTAAATTCTTTCGCAATCTCAAAACCAGGAGGTGTTGAATAACTCCATTTCATTCTTGATAGACCTAGTGTTTCACCGACGCGATCAACTATCATGCAACGTACACCAGTTGTACCTGCATCAATCGCGGCGACTACCATTTTCATTCCCCTATTCAAAGACTTCTGGATTCAAGATGTTCGGGGGTTTATCACCTTTAAGGAAAGCTAGGATACCAGTAGCAATACTCTTGGATTGCCTTTGAATGGTTTCGACGGTGTTTCCACCCATATGAGGCATTACCGTGACGTTGTCAAGCTCAAGAAACTCATTATCACTGTCAACAGGTTCCATGGAGAAGACATCCAAGCCAGCACCAGCTATTGTTCTATTTTTAAGAGCTTCAAGGAGGGCATATTCGTCAGTAATTGATGCTCTTGCGGTATTGATTAGAATTGCAGTATTCTTCATCTTCTGGAATTCTTTGGCACCTAACATTCCCCGAGTTTCTTCTGTGGATGGGCAATGAAGAGTTATGATGTCAGAACTCTTCAACAACTCATCAAGCTCAACAATGCTCCCACCCACTTCTTTGACCCTGCTGTTATCGACATATGGATCAGTAACAAGAATTTCTAAACCAAAAGCTCTCAGACGTTTGGCAACCTCAAACCCTATCTGACCGAGTCCAATAATCCCTACAGTTCGACCATAGAGCTCGAATCCCATTAGACTTGTATACATTGTTGCAAAGTCTTTGAAGTCATCGACAATGAAGTCGCTCTTCAGAAATCGTTCTGCAGCTACAATATTTCTTGCCGTAGCCAGCATCAATCCAATTGCATGTTCAGCAACTGCGATTGTATTCCTACCGTGTACTGCAATGACAGGAATCTTCTTTGCAGTTGCGGCCTGCAATGAAATGTTGTTAGGAGATCCTCTGACTGATCCAATCAACTTGAGGTCTGTCCTTTCAATAATCTCCTCCTTTATCTCATCCCCTTCGACAATGACAATCTCATAGTTCTTATCCCTGATTGTTTGGAGAAGCGACTCCCCCATGTGTAACTTGCCAGTTTCTAACCAACTAAAATGATCAACCTCAAGACCTGCATTTTGAAGTTCTTTTAGGCTGGACTCTGTGAAGGGCGCAGTTATGAGAACTCGCAATACAAAGAACCTCCATTCTCAGATGAAACCATTGTTATGACTTCCCTTTAAACATTCATCGAGTTTTCGTGAAACAAGCTAGTTTGTAGCGCAAACCACAATGTAGTTCAAAGATTGTCCATGCCTTATATTCATTCTATGCATGCTAAAACATGTGAATTACAATGTCTGAATCTGCGATTAAGATAACAAATCTGACGAAGCAGTTCGAGGATATCACAGCTGTTGATGACCTCAGCCTTGAGATTGGATGGGGTGAGCTGTTCGGTATTCTCGGACCAAACGGAGCAGGCAAGTCGACAATAGTGAACATTCTCAACACACTTCTGGAGCCTACAAAGGGATCAGCAACTGTTGATGATCATGATGTTGTCTTTGACCCCATGGGAGTCCGAGAAGTGATTGGTGTTTGTCCTCAGGAACCAGCGTTCTATCCTCACCTTACAGGTCGAGAGAACATCATCCTCATGGGGGATTTGCATCTCGTACCAAAGGAGGTACTCAGAGAGAGGATTGAAACTATGGTTGAGAAGATTGGTATGGAGGACCACATTGACAGACGAGCCAAGAAATACAGTGGCGGAATGATCCGAAGGGTTAGTATGCTCATGGCGCTGATTAGCGACCCTAAGATTGCTCTTCTGGATGAACCAACAGTTGCGATGGATCCACAGTCCAGACACGCAGTTTGGGACTTCATTCGAGAATTGAAGAAAAATGGCAAAGCTATCATCCTTACAACCCATTATATGGAAGAGGCTCAAGAGCTCTGCGATAGAGTTGCCATCATTGACGAGGGTAGTCTAATCGAGCTCGGGGCACCTGAAGAACTCATGAAGAAACACCAAGCCAAGAACTTGGAAGAGGTCTTCTTGAAACTAACAGGTAAGAAACTGAGGGAGGGTGTGTAGAGATGAACAGGAGACGAATTCTAGCCCTAACAAAGAAGAATTTGAAGATGATGACCAGGGAACCAGCTGTCCTCTTTATGCTGATCATATTCCCCTTAGCTATGACCTTCGTGTTTGGTCTTGCTTTTGGTGGTATTGGTGGAGGAGGTACAACCAGTTTCGATATTGGTCTTCTGAATCAAGACGTTACTAGTCCTCAGGTGGAGTGGAGTCAATCTTTTGTTGACAACCTCACCTCATCAGAAGTCTTTGTCATTCATAATTTTGACGACAATGTCACTGGTCAAGCAGCACTCCTGCAAGGAAATCTTGATGCCTTCATCATAATTCCTGAAGGATTCGGTGTAAGCATAGAATCATACTATGGTTCTCCCTTCGATCCTAGCGCTTGGTCCAACTCAACAATTGGACTATATGTCGATAGCGGATCGATGATGGCGGTGTCAGCTGTTCCGTCGCTTGTACAGCAGGCTCTTCTTCAGTCCATCTTTGGAGAGGCCGCAGTTGCCGTTGGTCTACCTGTAGAGATTGGTAGTCCGGCTCTCGTGGAATCAAGTACTCTTACTCAGTGGGATTTCATGGCTCCAGGAATCTTTGCATTCGCTGCAATATTCATGACTATGATTGTAGCACAGTCGATGACAGTAGAGAGGGATGAGGGTCTCCTAAGAAGACTTAGGACGACACCAGCTTCATCAGCTGACTACATGTTGGGTCACACCCTTTCCTACATGATAATTGCAGTGATCCAGGTAACTCTTGTCCTTGCTGCCGCATACTTGATTGGGTACAGACCCTCAACTGGAATTGCAGGGATAGGTTTTACATTTCTGATCTCTCTGGCATTCTCACTAGTGTCTGTAGGCTTCGGTCTCATATCAGCGACATTATCCAAGTCAGCTGACACATCAACGGGAATTAGCTTTGCCTTCATCATGCCCCAGCTGTTCTTTGGCACATTCATGCCTCTTGGAGGCGGATTGGAGTTCTTCGCCAACCTCATGCCAAGTAAGCACATTACCGATGCCATAACAACCCTGTTCCTCAGGGGAGCTCCAATAACTGCCACAGTGATCTGGGTCGAGTTTGCCATCGTGTCAATAGTGGGAGTCCTGCTCATAGCAGTGGGAGTCTTGCTTTTCGAGAGGCTCGGCTCTCGCTAGGAGTCCTTCGGGACTCCTTTTCTTTTTCAAGTAGGATTATTATGGAGCTTATTGAAAGTGAAATTACTGTATAATACTGAGGTGATTGTATGAACCCAGAAGATGTTGAAGCAAATGATGAAATGGTCCAGAAGGCAAAGCAGCTCCTTTTACTCACAGACCTGATTGATAAGTATCCTGCAG
>JBHLRQ010000154.1:0-6350 GCA_048882385.1 Candidatus Thorarchaeota archaeon
TCAAATTGTGAAACAGCTTGCTCTGTCTTCGGACAGAGAGAGGTGCAGGCTTACGGGTGGGGTTGGCTAACGGGACCTTTCCCTTTGCCGCTCACTGTTGAGCACCCTTTCTCTTTTGCAACAGTCAAGAATCAAAAACCGACTTATTGAATATTCTAACTTACAGTAGAAAGATATAATCACTTCTTTTAGAGTGCAAAGTGGTATGCTTGGATATACACGTGTGTACACTGATGATGACGGTGAAACCCATTTTGAAGATGTGGGGGTTGAATTATCACCAAGTAGCTTTGCACCACCTGCACCACCACTAAACCTCTCAGAATTTAAAGAATCGAAGAAATACGGATTCGTGAAAGCACCCTGTGGATGGTTTGGAGATTGGCATCCCACACCCAAGCGTCAAATATTCGTCTATATATCAGGGAAGATGGAAGCACAAGTTAGCGATGGAGAAGTACGTACATTTGGTCCAGGTAGTGTCACTCTAGTGGAGGATACAACAGGGAAAGGACACAAGTCCCGAGTAATTGGAGACCAAGATGTTCTTACACTCGTCATTCAACTTGAGGAGTGATAATCCACAAACACTTACCAAGCTACCAAGTTCGGTAAATAGGGAACTTTCTTAAACCATACATTGTTGAGCACCCTTTCTCTTTTGCATTAGTTCGTTCTCACTAGGGAATTTTCTACCTCTCTTTTGACTGGTATGCGTCCCTGTAAAATCCAGAGAAAGACACCAACCATTCCAACCTCCATGAAGTTGATACCCAAAAAAACGGATATGGATGTTCTCGGAAAGAACACATCTACAAGCGCATTGTGAAACGAAACAGAAGCACCAAAGCCAACAAGCCCAATCACAATCAGAATGATCACAAGAATACTGTTGACTTCTTGTTTCCACTCTAAGACTGCTATAGCAAACAAGACCGCTCCAGTGATTCCAAGAACTATTAGAACGTCAAAAATTCCTGCATAGTTCACTCCTGGATCCGTTTGAAAGTAAATGCTAATGATTTCAATGATAAACACTGTTACAGTTACAAGTATCCCACTCACTGTCCAAATTCGGACTGATCTCTCTAAGATTGAACCCTCCTATGGAGTGTATGACTTCCAATTCTTAAATATCCTATCAGTGACCTTTCCCTTGCTGCAGATAGATGAGCACCCTTTCTCTTTTGCATTTGTGCACATACTCTTCAGAATCGAATTACAATCAATAGAATTTATCACCAGTCTATAGCCATACTAATCATAACTCTAATTGGTTCGTGCTAGCTCATTGAAAGAAGCCTCCGAGTGTGGAATAAACTTCACAGTACTGGAAACGCAACAGTGTCCAGCTGAAGAAACCAGAGTGAGAATAGTAGCTCAATTTGATGCAGACTTACTCCCAATACTCGAAATATTATTCCTTCATTTCAGGAATGTAACCTACTCTAGAGAATTGAAATGTATTGTGAAGAAGAAAGAAGGAAAGATCACATCCATCTTTGGTTCGGGTAAGGTTTCGATTACATATTTAGCGGATCATCAAGAGGGAATCGTGAATCTCAATCGAATCGCCGAGCTAATCTCTAAAGCGTTCGAATATTTGAGTCAAAATGGACCCATCGAACCAAGTCTAATTCAACAGCATGAGAATCTAAATGCATTAGAAATTGTAAAACTATTACCGCAAACGGATTGTGGCGAGTGTGGTGAATCTGGGTGCTTCACCTTTGCTACACGGTTACTTCTAGGTGAGCACGAGATAGATGATTGCAGTGAGTTATTACGAGATGAATTATCTGTACGTAAAGGAGATTTGAGCAAGCTCCTTCAACCAATTAATCTAGACCGCACTGAGAAACAACTTCCAAGTCTTGCCGATCTACTAGGACTTTGAAGTAATATAGAAAGAATCTGTGCGAATTCTGACTCATAGAAATAGACGCTGACAGGGTTGGTTACCAAGACCTTTCCCTAGCCGCTCACTGTTGAGCACTCTCTCATTTTACAATAAATTAACTATGAATAATTCACAAATGAGTAGATTAGTCAAGCATTTCTTCAGTATTGGAAGGTTGATTTCAAATATACCAGAACTGACTGGATATCACCTTGGTGCAAACACGCGCTTTTGGGTAGCCTCGAGTTTCATATTACCAATCATCTACCAATTAAATATGTTCTCTCTCAAGCAGAGCAAAAATGAAATCAAATAATAATTTGGCAAGAAGCGAGTGATTCGCTATGAAACTTGGTGTATCTATAGCCAATTTCGGAGTTTCCTCAGAACCTCGAGATTATATCAAATTAGCAAAGGCAGTTGAGAATGCTGGGTGGGATGGATTCTTCCTCTGGGATCATCTCAACTGGAGAGGGAATCTTCCCAATTACGATACTTGGACACTGCTTTCAGCTATAGCAGCTAATACTGAAAAAGTACTGATTGGTCCACTAGTGACTGCCCTACCTAGAAGAAGACCACAGAAGGTAGCTAGGGAAGCACTCACAATTGATCATCTCTCTAGGGGTCGGTTTGTTCTAGGAGTTGGACTTGGTTGGCCTCCAAAGCATGAATTTCGTGCATTCGGAGAACCTTTTGATGACTCTACTAGAGCCAAAATGCTTGATGAAGCTCTTGAAGTGATCACAGGTCTTTGGTCAGGAGAGCAGTTCAGCTTTCAGGGAAGGTATTACCAAGTGGACAATGTATCCTATCAACCAACTCCATACAACAAGAATGGTATTCCAATATGGAATGGTGGAACATGGCCGAAAAAAGGGCCATTTCGAAGAGCCGCGAGGTATGATGGCATAGTACCTGCGGGTGCCAATACTAAAGCCAAGTTTCGAGATATGATGTCTTTCGTTGACAAATATCGAACCAAATCAGGTTCTTTCGATTGGGTCTGCTCAACTGGTTATATATCAAATAAGAAGAGAGAAACCTTTGTCAATGAATTCAATGGTGTCGGTGCAACTTGGTACATCGAATCATGGGGCACACAAGCCTATGAAAAGCAAATTAGTCGAGTAAAAAGAGGTCCGCCATTGATTCGATCTCTTGAATAGACAGTTACTAAATTGGTAAGAAGTAGAGGTTGACGTGGTCAGGTATTCAGGGAATTTTCCCGTTCCTCACCTGTAGAGCACTCATTCATCTTTGATTTTCAATCTTCTGTCAGGTTTTTGAGTTCCTTTTCTTTCTCTTGATATGTTACTCAATTTCTTCTCTTTGTCCAAACATTCTTCACACATGATTTTTCACCACCTATCCAGCTAGCGTTTTTCAACACCGAGATTAATCACCAGTTATACTACTAAAAACGAAGTATTTAAACTACGAAGTCCGTAGTAAATTAGTAACTACTGAAAATGGGAGTTAAGATGTGAAGTCTGAAGAAGGAGCTGCTTGTAGCAGCGAACAAGATAACAGTGTGTGTCTATGTCCGTTGGAAGGCATAATCCATACTATTAGTAGGAAATGGACACTTCAAATAGTGACACTGATTGGCAATCATGGAAGTCTCAGGTATAATGAGATTCAGGGATTGTGTTCGGGTATCAGTCCAACAGTATTGTCTGATAGACTCAAAGAACTTGAAGAGATGAGTATTGTGAATAGGATGGCTTTTGCAGAGATCCCACCACGCGTAGAGTATTCATTGACAGATGATGGTAAAGATTTGAGAACGCTGATAACACCTCTAATGACTTGGGCTTCGAACAGGAAGAAATGAGTTCCTCCTTTGAAATTGTTGAACCCATCATCATCAAGAAACAAGAACTTCGTTCATGGCACCAGTTCGGTATCCTAGAGCATCGATGGCGACATACTTGAATCCAGCAGATATAGCTAGTTTATGCAAATCATCAAGATTGCGTTCATCAAATAGCTTCTTTCTCTCATCTCTCCCTACTTCAATCCAAACTAAATCTCCATGGAATCTTGCACGAACGCACTCGATACCAAATAGTTCCTCGATTTCTTTCTCCACTCTATCGATTCTCCTTACGCGATCCTCAGTTATATCTATGCCATAGGGAAACCTGCTAGAGAAACCTGCCATTGATGGTTTGTCTGCGACAGAGAGGCCGACCTCTCTTGCATAGGTCCAGATTTCTTCCTTGGTAACGCCCTCATCTACGAAGGGTGAAACAACTCAGGCCTCCTAAATCGCTTTAGCCCCAGGTCGATGTCCACCCATTTCACCAGCATTAGTTCCTTCTACAACTAAATCCATGCCAAGAGTTTTCGCTGTTTCTAACCAAACATTCGAAAGCTCTTTCTTACAGTGATAATATCTATCTACAGGATTCTTGACACGACCTTTGTTTGAGAGCTCGTCAACCTGTACAATTTCCAACTCTATATCTAGTTCTTTTGCCATTTTTCAGCTGCTTTCAATTCTGTTCTCGGGAATGTAATGCTATCAATAGTCAGCAATTTCGTTTTATCTGCTGATTCTCTGGCAATGTGCGCAAGAACAGTGCTGTCCACACCTCCACTGAACGCAACCAGAACTTTATTCCCACTAAACATTCTACTGATTCGGTCAAACTTCGTAGTATCAGCAGTCATTTTTCCAATCAAAATCGACTTCCATCTTGTGGTCTTAAGCATTGAGAACATGTCAATTTCGACAGCCCAGCTGATGAAACACCCATGTCATCAGCTTTATCTGAACATCTCCAAGATTTCACTGTCAAGAGCGAAATTTCGCTCTGAGTTCAAACCTATGGAAGTAGTGAAACAGTTGGATGAATATGATGGAGTGTTACTCAGATGTGATGAGTTTCAATATCATTCATCAACAAGCAGAAAGCATCTGACAACCCAGCTCATTTGGAATCTCAAATCTGCTTTGAGTGAGTATGACATTCCATTCGACAATGTCCAGCCTGCATGCCGGTTTATCTACATCAGCACTAGTGATATCTTAGGAGCAATTAGAATCGCATCTGGAGTCTTTGGTGTTTCATCCGTATCCCCAGTGATTGTTACACCGGATACCGAGTCCCCTCTCTCAACGGACACATATAGCAACGAGGTGTGCGATGACAAGGTGTTTCTGTCAAAGGAGAGGATTGATGGTGTGGGTGGTTTGCCCACTGGAAGTCAAGGAAAAGTCGTGTGTACAATTTCCGGAGGCCTCGACTCTCCTGTTGCAGCTTACAAGATGATGAAAAGAGGTTGTGTGCCGGTCTTCCTTCATTTCGACAATGTTCCTTTTGGAGATGAATCTACTCGAAACCTAGCAATTCGACAAGCAAAGAGACTTACTGAGTACATTCATGGTCATGAAATCAAGATGTATGTTGTTCCTCATGGTGAAGATCTGACCGAAGTGCTTCGACATGCTCCACGAAAGATGACATGTATCTTTTGCAGGAGAAATATGTACCGGCTGGCCCAGGAAGTGGCTTTTATGGAGAATGCTGATGCAATAGTGACTGGCGAGATAATAGGAGAACAGGCTTCTCAGACAACTCGGAATCTACTTGCTGAGGAAACTGCGATAACTGAGATTCCCATTTTGAGGCCCTGCATTGGAGATGACAAGGACGAGATTTTGAAAATGGCCATAAAGATTCGCACATACGAATTTGCCCATGAAGCTGTCTCATGTTGCTCATTGCCTCCCAAATATCCTACGGTCTATTCCAATCTTGATATCATCAAATCCGTAGATGAAAAGATGGACATGGGTCGGATTGCTGCTGAAATTTCTGATTCCGAAGTATTAATCCTAGAGGAGGGTAGAGAGAATGTCTGACACTTTCATCGTCAAACTTTGTTCTGATGGTGCAGCTTTTGAGGTGAAACCTAAGCAGAGGACCAAGCTTAATCTAACATCAATCAGTGAGGAATTCGCATCAGTCACAGGGATGAGGATTCGAGTCAGCTTACCTGTGATATTAATCCTTGAAGGTGAGGACGGACAATCTATCACAGTCTATCCATCAGGTCGATTGCTTTTTAGAAAATTCCCGTCTGAAGAAAGCGTTAGAAGAACAGCCCTAGAAATTTCACCAAATCTCTATTCTGGTAAGAGATAGGTGCCGACAGGGTTGGCTAAGAGGACCTTTCCCTAGCCACACATTGTTGAGCACCCTTTTCATTTCGCTGACATACATTCAAGCTCTGTCAGGAAAATCTTCACTATTCTGAAACCCTTGTTTGTCAAGGTCAGGCATCCAGTGTGTTGTTCTTTTTCGTCATCGTGTTGAACGACTCCCTTACCCAAGAGCTCATTCATGGCGAGTCTTTTGGCTTCTTTCTCAGGAGCTGCTCGCAACCGGGGATTGGTTTGCCGTTTCAAGATTCCTTTCACGACCAACTCGACCGGCAA
>JBHLRQ010000155.1:0-6247 GCA_048882385.1 Candidatus Thorarchaeota archaeon
TTGAGTCAGGCAGTGGTTGGCCTAGTTTTTGGGATCAGTTCTCAGAAGACAGTATTGAGAGAAGAGAAGACAATAGTCATGGAATGAGTCGAATCGAAGTTGTCTGTAAGAATTGTGGTGGTCATCTTGGACACGTGTTTGATGATGGACCGAATCCTACAGGACTAAGATATTGCATAAACTCCCTTGCGTTAGATTTCAGAGAAGATTCTGAGGAAGACTAGATCTTTCCAAGAGCTCCATCAAGGGCGGCCATGAAGCCGGGCTCATCAGCCTCTTTTCGTTTCTTGACTTCTTTCCAAGTTGCAGGGCAGTTCTTGTATTCAATCCCAAGGAGTTTGTGAATCTGCTTGTCGATTTCTCGTTTGTTCTTGGGAGTCACTTCTATGCCAAGCTCGGAGAAGATTCCTTTCATGTGTCGAAAATAGCATGTCATTTGATATACCTCACATAATTGATCAGTCGTAGAAACTATCAACATTTCTTGCGCTCGAAATTACCGAGTGAATGGTACTTTACAGTGATTTTCTGCGCAGTGTTCATGTTACATCAAGTCAATTCAATGAAATTCGGTTCAGTATCATTCCAAGACGGAATCCACAGAGAATCCTTCATCACGATGATCAAGGATTTAGATTTGAAACCACCAGTTGTCATCAAACCAAACTGGGGATTCTCAGTGATCTTCACTGAAGCGAATATCCTTGACTGGACACTTGAGGCTATCGATGAAGAAGCTCTTGTTGTAGAGAGCTATGGTTGGGCTCGATGCAGAGAAGCTGTTGAGGAGAAAAAATACGGACCCTTCAATCGCAATGCCCTTAGAGAAGCAGACAAGTGGTTTCTCAGATATTCGGGGATAGATAAGGTCTTGGAGAAGCATGGTGTGGAGTATCTTAATGTCACAGAAGAGGTATGGGCCGGTCGGGTAGTTGAATCAGAAACCATCAAGACAATTGTAGAGGATTCATACTCACCCCTGCACACGGAGAAGCTTGCTTCCTTTGTCCCTCAGATTCTTTATGATCATTCTGAGGGTACATTGCTCAACCTAGCAAAGCTCAAGTTTATGGGTGATGACATCGTCATATCACTGACTCTCAAGAATCTCTTTGGCATGATCCCGGGACCGGATAGAGGCGAGTTTCATGGTGAAATGAATCAAGCAATGAGTCCGAGTATAGTTGACATGAACAAGATCTATCGTTCTTTGTTCAAAACAAAGGGAGTCGTGGAGGGAGTGCTGACCGCATCAAGAGGGATGACACTTGAACCACAAGTCTACAGAAATAAAGGCGTCCTGTGGACGTGTGAAGACACTCTGGAGTTAGATGCTGTGGTTACATCGCATCTTGGAATCAATCCTCATGAAGTTGAGTATCTCCGACTCGCTTCACAAAACTTTGGAGACTGGGATGAAGAGTCAATTCGTCTTGCGACTAGACATGTACTCACTCAGTTTTCTTGAACCCAACAACCAGGAATCCTGGAATCTCCTGTTTGTAGGCGAGAAGTTGTTCATCTTTGATAGGTCGTCCCCTCGACATCTGAGTTGTAATCTCCCGAAACGCCACCATCTTCAGACCAACTGAAAATGCTTTCTCGAAGTAATAAGAGAGGGGTCTATGATACGCCATGACACCATTTTCCTTGTACTTTGGATGGGGAATGTCTTGGTTAGACATGTAATGACGCATCTTTAGGAAATAACCATCCTCATCTTGAGAACGTCTTGCATAAGACAGCGGGTGTGGAATGGCAAAGACCAGTCTTCCTCTATCTTTTAAAACCCTACTGCATTCTTCGATTGTCTGGTCAACATCTTTGATGTCATGGAAGCCAAAAGTGGAAACCACACAGTCAATTGAAGAGTCCTGAATCCCGGACATGTTAGCAGAACTGCAAAGAACATACTTTACACCCAGTGATTCTGACTCTTCTGATTCCTGTGCCAACTTGAGCATCTTTTCAGAGATATCAACACCTATTACCTCAGCACCCTTTCGAGCAAGAATTCTAGACAAGTAACCTTGTCCACATGCAAGGTCGAGAATATGCAGTCCCTTAACATCTCCCAGAATTTCGAAAATAACAGGGTTGACATAGGTCCGATGATAGGAGTCCCCCGTATCTCCTACTGTCCTGTGGTAGTCTGCAGCGACCTCATCCCATGATGCTGGCATGTGTTTGACTAGCCTTTGACAGCATATGTGAGTTCTGCTCAACTAAGAAGGGCAACAATTATTGCTAAAAACACCTCTCTTTTATTCAAGATTCAATGATTAAAGGAGAGTTGCGAGGTTTTGAGATGCGTTTGATTGCTCTGGGGATCGTTTTCATGTTCCTATCAGGAATTGTCTGTATTGGACCTGTTGAGGGAAAGTTCTCTGCGCAGACAAGCATAACGCTTGCAGAATGGATTACTGGTGGAGGACTGGATGTGCAATTTTGTTCCTATTTTGGCGGTAATGGCGAGGAGTGGTCAAACGATATCTTCTGTTTCACTGATGGCTATGTTCTGACTGGGATGACTAGGTCATCAAACCTCCCGGTTGTGAATGCACACCAAGAGGAATACGGTGGAGGAGGGGATGTGTTCATTGTGATGTTGGATTCTGAGTTCCAGGTTGAGTACTACACTTACTTCGGGGGAAGTGGACTTGAGGAACCTATGGCAATGGTAAGGGATGCACATCATAATATCATAGTGGCAGGAGGTACTAGCTCCGATGATCTTACTCTCCTGAACCCAATACAAGACCAGTTGAACGGTTCCTCCGATGCATTTCTAGCCAAGTTCAGTTCGAATGGGACCCTTCTCTTCTCTTCATATCTAGGCGGCAGTGGTTTCGATCGAATTGAGGACATTATTATCAATCAATATGGGGAGTACGTAATTGTTGGGTCGACCGAGTCGACTGACTTCCCTACTACTCCCGGTGCATATCAGGAAGAATTTGGGGGTGGAAACTCCGATGTTTTCATTACGTCAATAAGCAGTGTAAATCATTCTATTCTCTTCTCAACATTTTTTGGGAACACAACGAATGATGATGCATGGGCCATTAATTATGGCGCTTCAAATGACCTAGCCATGGTTGGAATGACAAATGGAGCTTCGATAACGACCGACGCTGCATACCAGCAGACATTCGGAGGAGGTCTCACAGACTGTTTTGTTGCAAAATTCAATTCAGACTGTTCTTCTCTCTATTGGTCAACATTGCTGGGAGGCGATGGTTGGGATTTTGGAGACCAGGTGGATTTCGATGATAACGACAACATCATAGTGTCTGGATACACCGGTTCTTCAGACTTTCCATTAGTAGATCAACTACAGAACGATTCAGCTGGATATGATGCCTTCGTTTCAAGACTGAACGAAGATGGTGATGAACTTCTATGGTCAAGTTACTTAGGAGGTAATCTTGAAGACCGTTCATATGCCATGGAGGTCTTAGAAGGAGGAGGCATATTGATCACTATGCCCTCAGCATCCTCAGATATGCCCACTATTGATGCGTTCCAAGCCACTAACAGTGGTGGTTCTGATGGATATATAGCTTTGATTTACGATAGAGATGCTGATGATAGACAAAATGTCACTTATGCTAGCTATTTCGGAGGTTCATTGAATGACTATGTGCTTGGAATGTCTATTAGAGGAAATGGCAACATTGCAGTCATTGGCTATACGAGTTCCGAGGATCTTCCAACGCTCAGAGCAGTCCAAGACGAGTACGGAGGTGGAGTGAGTGACACAATGGTTTGGATTCTAAGTCCTAAGCCATTAACGTTGGGAGGAGGCATACTACCAATCGATGTTGTGATTACTGTCGCCACTATTGTTTGTGTTGTTCTATTCATTGGATATAGTCTACGTAGAAGGTGATGATGTTGCTCCATACCTGAACTCAGATATGGACTAGTCGTAAAATGAAAATCAGTGAAATAACAATGACAGTGAGAGGAATTGGAGGAGTATTCTTCAAGTCAAAAGATCCAAAGAAACTCCAGAAGTGGTATGAAGAGAATCTAGGACTAAACCCAGATGATGGTGGATACATATACTTCAAATGGTCTGAACTCAAAGCACCTGGCTATACATTGTGGGGACCATTTCCAGAAGACACGAAATACTTCGAACCAAGTAATGCAGACTCTATGATCAACTTCGTTGTGAGTGACATTGAGAAGTTCCTAGAAGGACTACGAGTCAAAGGAGTCACTGTTGATGAAAGAGGAATCCTAGAAACCGAAGAAGGAAAGTTTGCTTGGTGCATTGATCCAGAAGGACACAAAATCGAACTCTGGGAACCTCATGATTCGAGATAGAAGCAACTACTTGTCGTTAGACTTTATCGCTTGGTAAGCAAGATGTTTTGCGGATTCTCTCTTCTTGATGATATCACCTGCTTGTGATCGAATCTCTTGAAAAAGATCCATTTTAGACACAATCATTCTCTCGACAAATGCAGCCACAGCCTCAGAGCGGCTTTTAAAGATCTCAAGTTCTACAAGGGCATCAAGGATTTCGACGGTGTCAACACTCATTCGTGTCATAACAGAAATCTCACGGTTCTTCAGTCCATGTTCTTCTCTCTCAAATCGTCCTAATAGTTCATCGCGGAGACTCTGTGGGCTAGGAGTTTCTTGTTTTTGCTTCGACGTGTCTAACACCTCATTCTTTTAGGGGTGACTGACTCATAATTGAACAGTTTATAAGGTTTGATAAAGAGTGCATTGTAACAATATGTCACTATTAGAAATTATTTATGACATAAAGTATGATATTAATGTATTGAAATTGTAAAATATTGTATAATTTAACTATATTTATGTCATCCAAGTATATGCCAAGGTAGTCTGATACTAAATCTCTTCTTTTTTGTAATTAAGAAATGGACCATCATGTCCAGGGATGATAAAGTCTGCAATCTCAATGATCTTCTTGAAAGATGCCAAATGCTCCTCATGGAACTCTTTGACTCGATCATTTGGGAAGAAGGTTTCAGTGTGATAATACATCTTGGAAACTATCGAATCACCAGCCGCAATGAAGTTCATTCGATTATGATTAATCACAACTGAGTGGTCATGATTGGTGTGACCATGAGTATCTATTATCTCCAGACCAGGATGCCAATCAGAACCCTCCTCAAGCTTCATGGTCACATTGTCAGCAGAAATAGCTTCAAGGTTATTCTTAACCAAACTTGATGGACAACCAGCATAGAAGATCGTGGCTTGTGGGAAGAGATAGATATTCTCCCAGTGGTCACCATGCCAATGGGTTATGAAAATTTCGTCAATGTCAGCGGGTTTCAACCCAAAGTACTTTAGTTCTGTAACAAGCCGATTTCTCTCACCGAATACTCGATAGTAATCTTTCTGACCTTCCCAACCTGTGTCAATCAAAATCTTCTTTCCATCGGTTTCAACCAGGGTCACTGTTGCCAGATTCAACACCCCGAGTTCTCGTTCAAGGTCTCTAATTTCTGGACCTTTATGGTCAGACACCCAAACCTCTGGGTCTCGAATGGTATTGCCTGATCGAATAATCCGCAATCGGTCTACTGATTCTTTCATTTTGTCGTGAACCACCTGATTGGTTTCCTATGGGAGGATAGCATTTTCCCCTAACGCACATACAGGGTGATAAAGGCTAGTCAACTTCTTTGGGAGTTTCGACCTTTTTACGTATCTTCTCAAGATCCTTTGTAAAACGGTCAGCCGCTTGATCAAGCTCATTGAGAATCTCGGGAGAAGGATTGCTCCTGACCACAATGCGGAGACTCTGAAGAGCCTTGAAAAGTTTCTGTAGAGATAGCGGGAGCTCCGCAGGGGGTCCTAGAATGGGAAGAAATGGTGGCGGAAAAGCAGTGAAACCCTGGTCAATCTTCTCACGAAGTTCGCCACTCCGGTCCACTTGGTACTCAAGAAACTTCTGACCCCTTTCTGTTAGCTCATATCTGCGAGTTCTCCCATCTTCATCCGGGATCTCTCGCGTAAGCCCATCCTGAAGTAGACTCTTCAGCAAGGGATACATTGAGCCGGGTTTCGGTTTCCATCGCCCTCCCATCTCTTTGGCGATTGCTGCTGTCAGCTCTGCACCAGACATGGGACTTTCCTTGAGTTTGTGGAGAACAAAGTACCTTAGGAATCCTTTTGGTACCTTTGCGGTGTGCTGAATCCATTTCCTAAGAGGATCAATAGCGTGACCAAACTCCTCCATGAAGACTTCCAG
>JBHLRQ010000156.1:0-6198 GCA_048882385.1 Candidatus Thorarchaeota archaeon
AAGCAGTAACCGTGAAGAGACCATCCCCTTCTGTCCAAGACACGGGTACAGTCAATTCTACTGTCATTCTACCGGTTGCGTCTGTCATCTGGAAATAAAGGACGATAGTTGAGCCAAGATACAAATTAATCCATTCAAATGTTAATGGATTGGAATCATCATCAAATAGTTGAACATCTGCCAAAAAGGTTTCACCGGGCATTAGCGAGGCCTGATTGATTCGAATATCTACTTCTGAGGCAATATAGACGTCAATTGACCATGGTACAGGACCATTCCTCATATCATGATATGTTGATATAGCAATGACACTGATGCTGTAGGTTCCAGGAGCTTCACTGAATGGTACATTTATTGAGATTGTGAATAGACCACCTGAGGTCGTGACTGCTGTAAATCCTGTTAGATTACCATCGGAGAGTGCCTCCACAGTCACTGAGTCAGCGGCAAATCCACCAGTATTCAACACATAACCGGTCACCAAGAGTGTATCGCCTCGGCTCACAGTGTTGTCAACAGGTTCTGCATCAAGGAAGACATCCACTCGTTCCATTACCGTGACATCGCTGAATGGTTCAAGTATATCGAGTGTTCCAAATGAAACATGAGGAGGTCTGAATAGAGCATAGCCAGAGGTTATACCGAGGGCGTCATCCCATTGGACAGTGTAAACAAAATTGAATGCACCTGCCACAGGATCACTGATTGTTATCGTGGTCAGATGTGCTCCACCCCACCAGATTTCAAGGTCATAGCCGTCCATAGCTGAACCATTCCAGAATTGCATGGTTCCTGAGAATGTCAAATCTTGGCCAAGGTAGACTAGTGCCAAATCAACTGATGTTGTGATGTCAATCGTTATGATTGCCACAGTGATTGTCGGAGTGGGGGACATTCCTGCGGTGGCATATCCTGCAGGGTCAATATATGCCCAGACCTGTCTATCACCAAGGGGAGTGTCTGCAGGGACTGTGTATTCATAGTAGAAGTTACCAGAGCCATCTGTTAACCAATCTAATTGGATTAACTCCCAAGTTCCAAAGGGATCACCCCAATAGAGGTCAACTGGTGAGTTAGCATACGGTGTTGTATTATCCCAAGTCACTGTACCTGATATCGTCAATGTATAGTCCAAGTACACAGTTATCGGATCAACATTGAATGAGGGCCACATGTATCCCGGGGCAATGATCTCAATCTGAGGTACTGGGGCGGATGAATTCGCTATCCATGGATATGGAGACTTGAATTCAACAAGTAAATCATAGAAACCTGGTGTTGTATTTCCTGGAATAACCCAATTAATGGAGAAATCACCGGCTATATCAGTAACATCGAAGGCTTGTGTGACACCAAAGAGAGTCAATTCAACAGTCATTCCACTAAGAGGACCACTTGGCGCAGTATATTCCAGCGTACCTGTAACAACAACAGTTTCTGTCAACCTATGGATTGCAGAATTTACTAACACTCCAAATATTCCTGTGGACCATTGTTGGAGCGTTAGTATGTTATGGATTGATTCATTGGCACCATAAAATACAGTTCCTGCATAATCTCCATAGACATGGATTCCTGTTTGGACTGTGTCCCAATCCATTCCGGAATATAAAAGATCTCCTTGACCAGTCCCATCGGTTGTGATTGTGCCAAGATAGAATGGCGCACCTATTGTACCGTTATCCCACCAGATGTCCACATCCCCATTCGAAAAAGCAGTACCATTATGGGGGAAGTAGAGGTACGCATGTATTGTGAGGGTTTCATTCTGATAGACAGGGTTGAAGTCGAGTGTGACTTCAAGATTTACCTGGTACTTGATTCGTGTGATGTCACAATATGCAACTGTATCATTATTCAAGGGGTCTGTGCTGATGTATTGTACACGGAAGTAGTAGATACCTTCATCAAATGTGACAAACCCAAGCGATGAAAGAAAGCCTCCAGTTGAGTTTGTTATCTGAGTGTCTATTTCATACCAACCAAAGCCATCCCAGTATGAAATAGTCACCATCTCGCCAGCAATTGGGGGTGAGCCACCTTGGTATGTAAGTACACCTTGGATATCGAATAGTTGTTCATCTACATATAGTACCCTAGATGGTTCTGTTATTGTTATCTCAAGATAGTATTTTTGGAGCTGTATCTGAGGTGAAATTGAGCTCGAAGCATTATCATAAATTGGAGTCCAGGAAATCCAGTTTACATTGACGTCGATAAATCCTGGTTCATCCTTTGTTGGCGTGCAATTATACAGCATGAAATAGTTACCAAATGAATCAGTGGTCTTCGTAAAATTGAAGGAATCAGATGCATTAACCCATTGGATGTATACTGTCTGAAACTGTATAGGAGTTCCATTTGAAAACTGGAGAGTTCCGTAGAGAAGAATAGTTTCATTGACGTAGTAGGTCGTGAAGTCCTCTTGGATTGTAATGAGTGTTCCAGTGGCTTCAACCCAGACAGGCTCATGCAAGGACTCTTTGTCATAGATATTGTAGTAGGGTGACGTATAGTTTGCCCAGATATACACAGTTGCATCAGGTGTCTGACCAATTGGTATTGTGTATTGGAAGAAGTAACCACCTGAAGAGTTTGTCAGTGTACCTCCAAGATAGTAAACATCTGTGGAGTTTTGGTACCAGAAATCTACCCATTCATTGGCTAAAGGCAAAAGTAGTTCGGGAAGCGTCAAATTCCCCTGTATATCAACTCGTTGAAGAATAACAACTGGATTGGGCGTAACGAAAATTGGATCTAGGGAAACATCGAATTTTTTCACAGTTGAGAATATATGCGGAAGTGATTCAGAACTAGCCAGAGTTGGCTCTAATGATGTGAAGTTTGACCAGAATTCGACAGGTCCTTCATCGGATACTAATATTGTATAGGTGAACTCAAAGTAGCCATCAGCTTCAGTGACGTTCGAACCTAGGTGAAATGTGGAACCGTTGTTCCAGTAGATATCGATCCATCTGCCGCCAATACCTGTACCATTTGACACATGTGTTAGATATCCCCAAAATGTGATTATTTCACCAACATAAAGCGGGTCCCAGTTCGGATTAATTGTGATTTGAGTCCCACTTGATCCTACATTGATGGGGATGTATTGACTCCAATTACCAGCAATATATTGCCACGGAGAACTCCAATTTGCATATGCAAAATAGGTTCCGTCAGGCTGTATGACTGGAATGACGTAGCTCCAAGTGAAGCCACCTGTTGAATTCAGTCCGAGAGTGGCATTGGCTTGGGACTGGAAGTAGACACCCACCTGTTGACCCATGGGCAGTATTGTACCATTAAGAAGATAGGCTTGGCCATCATAATAGATGGTCCCACCAGCTGGAACATCCGTTGGAGAAACGGTCAAATCAAATCCTACACGACCCCATACTGTAACAGTCGAGTTATCAGCTGAACGTGCTTCATTGAGCCTTGGAATAGGACCATCCCAGTCTCCCAGATACCAGGACCAGACCTCATGCTGTCCTACGGTCATGTCTACTAGGTTCAATGGATCAACATAGACATAGAGTTCATAGTATCCATATTCATTAATTGACGCATTTCCGAAGAATGCATTGTCCCAATAGATTCCAATGTTCCGGTTATCATAATTTGAACTATTTACAGGAACGCCACCTACAGTCATAGTTCCAAAGACATGAACTGTGTCTTCCCAATACGTGAAATGAGTGTCAATGCCCTGACTTACGTTGAGATCTCTTGTTTCACTAAGTACGAATCCAGATCCTATCGGTTCAACAGGTGAACTCATTGGACTTGGTGTTCCCACTGCAAACATGGATGTTGCATTCGTAACAGACCATTCTGCAGTGTTCCATGTTGCGGATATGATATGGTAGTCGATGGTGGCATCTGAGGGGAAGGTGTAGGTGATTTGGTCACCCACTGTGTAAAAGCCAATAAATACAGAGTCAAGTTGGTCAAAGATGACTAGAGTTTCGGGAGTTGTAACAGGAATTCCTTCTACGGTGATAGAAGTACTCAGATTGAATGGATCACCAATTTGTGCCCAAGGTTGACCACTAGTTGGCCATATAAGGAGTTCAATATTAGGGATTGGTGTGTTTCCTGGGACTTCACCGCCTCCAAACTCGCTAGGCAATGGGGTTGGTATGACCTGAATCCATTCGCCGTCTCCACCAGCCATTGGAATGAATACCTCTGCCCAAAACTGCATATGTCGGACCATGATTGTTCGCAGATTGTTTACTGGGTCGCGTTCACCTAATGCATATCCCATTACCATACGTGCAGGAATACCCAACTGCCTCATGAATACACAATAAGCAGTAGCGAAATCCATAGGAAGGCCTCCTCCACGCTCGATGAACCAATCTGTTGTTTCCTGGCCGCCTGTTGGACGGTCACTCAAAGATGCCTGGTCGATCATTAAGTCAAAATTACTCTGGAAATAGACTTGGACTGCCATTGCCTTCTCATAGGCATTGGCTCCCACCGACGCAAATGGTGCCACTTCATCAATTACACGCTGAGTGAGTGGTGCGACTAATGAGAGATCCTTGTAGATGGCGGTATATGTTGGTGCACTATCTCCGCTACGTGCGTTGGCTATCACATTGGCAATGTCCTGACTCACGAAAGAGATATCGTAACTCATCAGAACATCTTCGCCTGTAGTACCCTGTATGAAAGGATTAAGGAGAAGTGTACCATAAATATCAGTTTCCAGACTATAGCTGAGAAGACGGCTAGGATTATCCTCCTCGTAAGTAGTAAGATTATATGTTTTAAACGAGTCACCGATGACGCGGATATTTGGAAAGATTGTAGGAAGTTCTATTGCTCCAACAGTAGCACCAGCTGTGACAAAGAAGTAGACTGTGTACACTGTATTTGTTGCTTCTGGATATGATATATTCTCCTCATCTGAGATGACCCAATTTCCGGTATCAGACTTTCCCCAGTTCAATCCATCATACAAATCATAGGACCCTGTACGCCAAAGTTGACCCGGATCAGCCGGTGTCACAAAAAACACTGTGTCATTTAATTGGTCTAAGAGGTTATCAGGAAGTGGCAAGTCTAAAGGTAAGTCAGTATAGTTGATATTATCAAACCAATTTGTCCTTCCACCAGTAAAATTGGTATCATATGGCCAATATGGTATATCATTGTAGACTTTGTGAGGGTCGTAGGTTCTAACAACACCAAATTGAAGTATACCAAAACTATAGAGAGCCCAAGCTAGACTTGATACTATTATTATTGAACTGATAATTGTTGCTAAACCCATTCTTTTCCGGGTAGTCGTTGTTGCGGCGCTCAATACACTAATCCTCTCGTTCGCCAAATTTGGGAATTGGCGTGGGGTGTAACATACGTGGGGCGCAAGTTACTTTCAAACGTCCTTTTCTAGCAATTAAAGGATATTTCAGCTAGACTCGATTTCGTTTATCGAAAGTGTCTTGAGGCGAGTCGTAGTTACAAACGAAAATCATCACCTAGCAAAATAAACAAATCAAACCTGAATCCATGGAGGTCTAAATAATAGAACCATACGAGAAGAAAATAGAGGGGTTCGTAAGGCAGGAACTCATCAAAGGTGGTCGAGGAGCCCATACATTGGACCACACGATGAGAGTCTATGAGTTGTGTATGAAGATAGGCAAGACCCTGAAGGCAAATCTCAAGGTGCTTGGAGCTGCAGCACTCCTTCATGATATAGGTCGTCCTCGGGAAGATGTCACTGCCGTTTCTCACTCCATTCTGTCAGGTGAGATGGGAAGAGGTGTGCTCAGTGATAATGGATTCGATGATTCAGAGATTGATCATGTTGTGGATACTATTAGAACCCACAGATTCAGTGAGGGTCTTGAGCCAAACTCACTAGAAGGTGAGATATTAAGTGATGTTGACAAGCTTGATGCAATAGGCGCAGTGGGAGTGTTCCGTGCGATATCACAAGCAGCAAGTACGGGTGTGGGAATTGAAGGGTTTCTACAACATGCTTATGAGAAGTTACTGAAGCTGAAAGATTTGATGTATACTGAACCAGCTAAGAACGAAGCTGAAAATCGCCATATGGCTCTGGAAGCATATGTCAAGCAACTTGAGAACGAATTATAGGGAACTACTGGTTCAGATACAGCTCAAGGTAAGATTCACGAATTGTCTGGGAGGCGTCCAGTCCAAGCTCATCCAGCA
>JBHLRQ010000157.1:0-6196 GCA_048882385.1 Candidatus Thorarchaeota archaeon
CAATGGTGTTGTTCTAGTGCCATACCTCTACCAGCTCTTCGTTCAGGCGAGTAGTGGAATCATCGCGGGAGTCTTCTCTTTTGGTTCCACAATGACGTTGGTGCCTATTGGCATGGCTTTAGTCACAATGGGATCTTCTGCTTTTTTGACAGCTTGGAGATACAATCGGATTCGTTCCCAGTATGCTGAACCATAAATTCACGACAACCGCAAAAGCATAAGTGAATCACACACGTCCTATTTCATGTGAATGAGGTAATCATCCGAGAGGCAACGAGAGAAGACATATCGTCCATCGTCGATACTCGTCGAGCTTCCACCACTGAGGAGGAAACGATTGGATTTACAGCCCCAGAGTGGGGAACATTTCTAGATGTCGAGAAGTTGAGAAACGAATGGACAACGGGAAATAGGCTGAAGGAGGACTATGAAGTCATTGTATCTGAGATGGATGGACTGATAGTTGGATTTCTCGTGTTTAAGAGAGAACAAGAGCATATGTATATTGACGCTGTCCATATCAGGAAATCTGAGCAGAAAAAAGGCGTAGGGACGGCTCTTCTGGAATATCTTGAAAGATTGACGATCGAGTGCGGGCTGGGACGTATAGAAACGGACACAGTCGAGAATGCTGATGGGGTGCCATGGAATTCATATGACTTCTGGATAAAGATGGGATTCAGGGATACGGGGGAACGGTTGGAAACAAAGTGGGACTTCAAATTAATTCCCTTTGTTAAGTGGCTCAAATGAGATGAATGAAATGAGATTGGAACCAATGATTTATACAACAGATCTCGAGAGATCAATTGAATTCTATAGGGACAAGTTGGGATTTGAAGTCGAAGAATACTATCCTGATAGCAAGAACCCAACATGGGTCTGCATCCGCATCGGGGAAGACCGACTCGGTATTGGAAAGACCTTCTCAGATATCCGTCACAAGCTACATCCACGAGGAGTAGACGGCTCAGGAGTCCAGTTCTATATCAGAGTCGAAAATGTAGACAGTATGTATGAAAAATTCAGAGGAGCAGTAGAGATTATCGATGATATTGAAGACAAGTCTTGGGGGGACAGGGAGTTCACGTTCAAAGATCCAGATGGATATCTGATTTCTTTTTTCCAACGCATACAATAGTGTGAATGAGAAAAATTCGCATTGTAATCCATAGTATATGAGCGTAAGTAGTGTTCTTCGTGCTTTTCCTGTATTCATACTACGCTGCAACAAAGTAGTTTTTTCAAAGCTGGCAGAGCAGGCACAATCAATCCAGATGATATTCCGGTTCTAGGTATTCTTGGAATAAAATTCATGCAGGAACTTCCGAGCCGCAGGAATCTGCCAATCTGCTGCGGGTTCATAGAACTCAGGAATCGTGATATCATCAGGTCCCTTCCCTTCTGAGACCGTTTCCAAGACTACACGTCTCAATTCCCTCAGGAAATTCAACTGTTCCTCAATGTGTTCCTTGTCAGTGACTGATCCATGACCGGGTACAACCACATAGACATCAAGACTCAACATGTGCTCAAAAGTCTGCATCCATTTTTCTGGGTCACCGCAGGGCTCACTTATGTAAGGCCATTGGCTTGTTGCCAAGTCATCACCAGTAAACAGAACTTTCTCAGCGGGGAAGTATGCATAGGACTCACAACCACAGTGACCCCCCGAGTGATAGAACTCAACCTGCAGATCATTGTTGGTAATGATGCGCTCTCTATCAAATCCGACATGTGGGAGCGTAATCTCAATCTCATCGATGTACTCTGCGAAATCTGGGTCATCCTCCTTCCATTTGTCAAAATCTTCCTTTTTCCAGCCCTCTTTCATCTTTCTCTTCATTCTCTCAATCAATGCATTTGAACCAAAGATCTCAACATCCTTGAAAGTGGCAGCACCGTAGTGATGGTCGCCATGGAAATGCGTGATAAAGAGAAACTTCACAGGCAATCCGAACTTGGTTTCAACATATTCCCTGAGTATCTTTGCCTGGCGAGGATATACTAGAGCATCAATGATGATGATGAAGTCATCCAGTGCAATGGCTCCTGCATTCACACTGTAGTAGTCTGGATATTTGGCCATGATGGTACGTGGAGTCACCTCGCGAATCTCTAGATCAATAGAGGAGGAGCTCATATTCTCCGAGGTTTTTTAGAGTACATTTGTGTCTAGTTGTCAGCGCATCGATATTTGGAACATGTGTTCTAATTCATGTATTGTCAGAGCTACTGATCGTGAGTATTAATTATCAAAGGTTGAGTATCTTCCGCACATCGTCAGAAGTAGCAACCTCCCTCTGCAGAGCTTCTGCAATCCGACGTGTACGAGCAACAAAGTCCTCATTGGGTGCTAGTTCTCCCTTCGTTAGGTAGATGTTGTCCTCAAGTCCAACTCTGACATGTCCGCCCATCAGTATGGACATTGAGGTCATATCAAGCTGCATCTTCCCAATTCCTGCTACAGTGAATTTTGCGTTTGCGGGGAGCTGTGCTTGCATATGTAGCAGGTTGTCAATCGTAGCTGGAACTCCTCCGCCAACCCCTAGGACCAGCTGAAAGAGAGGCGGCTCTGCTACGAAACCCTCCTTGATGAGCATGATGCCTTGTGATATGAATCCCACATCAAAGGCTTCCAGTTCAGGTTTGATTCCAAGGTCACGCATTCTCTGAGCAAGAAACCTGATGGTTTCCCAGGAGTTCGTATACACGATGGATGGTTTGCGACCGGTGAAGTTCAGTGAACCAGTCGTGAGACTTGCCATTTCTGGTCGTGTTCTCAGTGGTTCGGCTCGGTCGTCATCGGACTTGCCAGCGACTCCACTTGTTGATGTCATGACAACTAGATTGGTTCGCTTTCTTATCTTGTTCACCGTTTCTTCAAAGACATGATAGTCAGAGGTCGGATTCTCATTCTCATCTCGGCAGTGGACATGAATGATGGAAGCTCCTTCCTGTTCACATCGATATGCAGTTTCTGCAATCTCGTCTGGTGTCACAGGCAGGTGTGGTGTGTCCTTCTTTCGTGGAACTGAACCCGTGGGAGCCACTGTGATGATGAGTTTGTCCATCTTTTAGTCCCCACCAAGTTGAAACATAAACACTTCAAGCTGGTTACACCCTTCGACAACAGAGGGTGCAATAGAAACCACAAATTGCTCAGGATTCTCTACCAGAGAATCTCTATCCTTTAGGAAGGTGTCAAGTGCCAGTTCACCCTTGTAATCGACTGTGGCCAAACGAAGACAGAGGTCTTCGGCTGGCATTCCGAACTCGGATCCCGGTAGACTTGAAACGTGATATTCCTCTAGCAGGTATTGTGCAAGCTCATTGGAAGTGGTTACGCTCTTTGTTCTAAGCGCGTCTTTGTGCTGGTTCCAATCAGGGAACAGGTAGAAAGCTCCTTGCGGGGATGGACAGGATAGGCCCATGGCTTGAATCCGTTGGTAGACATAGCTCGTGACAACTTCATGGATAGTGGCGCAATCTCGAACATACTCAATAATTCCAGTATCTGTACGATACGCTTCAATTGCAGCATACTGCAATGGAGCAGAAACACAGGACCATATCTCACTCCCAATGGCTAGGAGAGTACGCATCAATTGGTTCTCGCCTTCAGGGATCAAAAGAGCACCTAAACGATAGCCGCCCATTGACCTATCCTTAGAGAGACCTCCTGTAACGAGGGTTCCCTCAGGATAGATCTCTGCAATACTGGTATGTTCTTGGTCTTGGAAATGTGTTAGAGCATAGATTTCGTCAGAGAGAATAATGACCTTATTCTCTCTAGCTACATCCGCAAGTTTCCTCAGTTGTTGTGCTGAATAACTGTGTCCCGTCGGGTTGGAGGGATAGTTCAAGACAAGAATTTTCTGCTGATTGGGGTCTGGAGCATTCTGTTGGAGTGCATTCACCAGTAGTTCAGGTTCCAATCGGTACGAGTTCTTAGAATCAGTTATCATATGATGAACATCTCGCGATGTAAAACGACCCATATGCTGATAGCTAACCCAAGAGGGAGCAGGCAGGAAAATCGGTCCATCGAGAGCTGCTAGTGCTGCAAACATGAGGGATTTACTCCCAGGACCAACCATGATCTGTTCCGGGGAATATTGAAGGTCGAACATTGTTTTGTAGAACTTGGATATCTGGGCCCTTAATTGAAAAATCCCCTGCGTAGGAAGGTAGCTCTGTCGCCAGGAGTTGTCACATAATGCCTTCCGGATGAGTGAATGCACCGGGAAAGGTGATTCACCAAATCCCATATGATAGACCTGTTCACCACGTCCTCGAATTGTATTGATGCGCTCGTTTATTGCAAGTGTTGCTGAGGGTGCAATCTGTTTTGCTGAAAATGAGATATCCACGATTCGTCTACCTCCAATCCTATCAAACACATGATTCATAGAATGTCCTGAATGGGCTGTATATGGTAAAAGCTCTTGCTGCTACAAATAGATTGTTCCACTACGATATCAAGAAGAAAGAGGCTCTGGACTTTTGCAGATTCGTGAATCCGATTGTGTCCTTGGTCATCTCTCCATAATACTGGCAGATTGAACTGCTTTTAAGTAGGCAAACCATGATGTGGAAATGGGATTGCCCACAGCCCAGGAGTGAAGAATGAGCAAAACATTACTACCATTCAGATATGCCGGCGGTAAGTTCTATGCTTTGAAACTGCTCCGACCGTTTTGGAAGGCTGTGGAACACGACGAATATCGAGAGCCCATGGTAGGTGGAGCTTCTGTCTTCTTTACCAAACGACCTGCCAAATACAACTGGCTGAATGACATCGATCCCAATCTGATGACAACCTATCGTGTGATGGCAGACCCGCGCCAGCGAATGCAACTTGTGAAGAGAGTGACCAGTGAAGTCGCCTCACCGGAAAGGCACAAAGAAGTCCAAGATATAGAACCAGAGAGTGACTTGGATGTCGCCTTCAAGTACTTCTACCTGAATCGGACATCGTTCAGTGGAAAAATGGCGAGTCCCTCATGGGGATACAGACCTAAGAGAAGTCTACCTCCGGAAAGATGGCATGAGAGAATTAATCCGTGTGGGGAAAGACTGGAAAGCGTCACCCTGACGAATCTAGACTACTCCAAGGTCATTGAGGCTCCGAAGAGTGGCAGCTCTGTTTTGATGTTTGTAGACCCTCCATACTTCAAACCTAGACAAAACAGCCACTATGCATATTCGTTCGATCAATCTGAACATGAGAAGCTTGCAGGAATTCTGAGAAGGACCAAGCACAACTTCTTCCTCACGTATGACGACTGTGACGAAGTGAGAGAACTCTATGACTGGGCTGAAATTCATCCACTCGAATTTGTGTATAGAATCGATAATTCACAAGCCAGAGATGGGAAGAGAAAATGGGGTTCCGAGATCGTCATCACGAACTATTCCATCGAGTCTTACAAAACGACGAGATTGACAGAACAGGTTCCAAAGAGAGAAGAGCTACCCTTGGAGAGTAGTATCCAATCACCATTCAGATACCCTGGAAGCAAAGGAAGAGCTGTGAAACTCATCCGTCCATATTGGGAGACGGCGGAGCACGATGAGTATCGAGAGCCGTTCTTTGGAGGTGGAGCGGTATTCTTCTCAAAACCAAAGGCCAAAGTCAACTGGATTAATGATATCGACAAAGACCTGATTACAACCCTGCAGATAATGGCGGATTCGACTATGCGTAGGATCTTGATTGGCAAGGTCACAAGTGAGACAGCAACGAGGAAACGTCATTCAGAGGTGAAAAGTTGGACCCCCACAGAGCCACTTGATATTGCGTATCGATACTACTATCTCAACAGGACATCATACAGTGGAATAATGAAGAAGCCGGCCTGGGGTTATCATACTAAGAAGAGTGTGCCACCTCATAGATGGGGACCTAGAGTCGAGAAGGCAGGGCGAAAACTCGAGGGTGTGAAAATAACAGCGATGGACTTTGAGGATGTCATCTCTGCTGATGCCACTGGTGAGTCTGTCTTCCTGTTTCTGGACCCGCCGTACTATGCATCTGACCAGAAAAGGGCATACGAGAACTCTTTCACACAGGAAGACCACATGCGACTCTGTAAGCGACTGAAGAAAACCTCCTACAACTTCTGCTTGACCTATGATGACTGTGAGGAGGTCAGGGACATCTATTCTTGGGCAAACATTGATTCAGTTTCGT
>JBHLRQ010000158.1:0-6146 GCA_048882385.1 Candidatus Thorarchaeota archaeon
AGGCAACTGGGAGTTAGAGCATTTTCAGTTCATCGAGATGGACTGCCACCAGTGGAAGTCCATGGACGGGGATTGAATGGTGGTAGAGTTTGCATTAGAGGTGATATATCATCTCAATACATCACTGGTCTTCTTCTTGCATGCGCCAAGGGTAGGAGCAATTCAAGCATTGAAATTACAACGCAGCTTGAGTCAAAGCCCTATGTTGAGATGACAATTGAAGTAATGCGAAAGTTTGGAGTACATGTCCGACCCAATAAACTCTGGGATGAAATTTCAATAAACGGGAATCAGATTTATTCACCATCCAAGATTACCATTCCAGGAGATTTCTCATCAGCAGCATTTCCTCTGGTCGCTGGAGTCCTCAGTGGAAGAACCACAATCTCGGGATTAAGCCAGGAATCCATTCAAGGGGATTCTAAAATCACCGAGTTCATGAAAGAGATGGGAGGAACGATTAGGTTCTCAAGCGGGCGCTACACCGCAACTCATTCAGAACTGGTATCTACAGATTTCGATGTTTCAAATACACCTGACCTAGTTCCAATCATATCTGTAATGGCAACGCAAGCGAAAGGAACGACGCGAATCTACAATGCTGAGAGACTAAGATTCAAGGAAAGTGATCGATTGGTAACTACAAAAACAGAACTCAGAAAAATGGGAGCGCGAATTGATGAAACAGAAGATGGACTCACTATTCATGGTTCAACGACTCTTCGGGGTGCTGTGATTGATTCCCATCAAGATCATCGAATTGCGATGGCATGTGTCATAGCGGGTTTAGTTGCTGAAGGTACAACAACAATCGAGGGGATTGAATGCATTTGGAAAAGCTACCCTGATTTCATTGATCACCTGCAGTTTCTTGGTGCCGATATTAAACTTGAACAAACAAGTGAACAGGAGATAAGAATTTGACATTTACATTTGGTTCAGAATTCAAAATACATGTGTATGGTGAAAGCCATGGAGAAGAAATAGGAGTTGTTGTGGAGGGTGTCCCTCCAGGCACCTTGGTTGACAAATTAACCATTCAACAATATTTAAACAGACGTCAACCAGGTTTAGGTCCTCTTGTTTCCTCTAGAGTTGAGAAGGATCGGGTTTCCATCCGAAGTGGGATTTTCAATGGAAAATCTACTGGCGGACCCATATCAATGTCTATCTCAAATGAGGATATTGATTCTTCTTCATATGAGGAAATAAGAAACACTCCTCGACCAAGTCATGCTGATTACACTGCTCGAATTAAATACCATGGATACAACGACTACCGTGGTGGAGGGTTCTTTTCAGGACGAATGACTGCGGCATTCGTGATGGCAGGTGCTCTGGCAATACAGATTCTTCTCAAACATAGAATACAGATAATGGCGCATGTTATTCAAATAGGAAAAATCCGAGCGAAAAGAGAGATATCAATTCTTGAAATCGAGAATAATGTCTATACCAATCCTGTTCGTTGTGCTGATCTCAAATTAGTATCAAAGATGGAAACGGAAATTTCTGCTGCAAAGGATGACAGAGACTCAGTAGGAGGAGTTATTGAATGTCGCATACTTGGAGTTCCAATTGGTTTGGGAGAGCCCTTGTTCGACTCAATTGAAAGCGTCATAAGTCACGCAATGTTCAGTATCCCCGGAGTGAAGGGGATAGAGTTTGGATCGGGTTTTGAAGGATCGTCTCGACGAGGTTCGGAAAATAATGATTCCCCAATCATTGTTGATGGGAATATTGCGTGGTCAAAGAATGACGCAGGCGGAATACTAGGAGGAATTAGTAATGGAGCTCCTATAATTTTCCGTGTGGCCATTAAACCAACTGCATCAATCGCGAAAAGGCAGCATACCATTAATCTTGATGAGATGAAAGACACATCAATAGAAATAGGAGGTCGTCATGACCCTTGTATAGTTCCTCGCGCTGTTCCCGTTGTAGAATGTATGACAGCTGCAGTAATTGTTGATTTACTTAAGAGATGTAGATTAGATTAACTAGATTTGATCTAACTCATCTTTTCACTCTGAAGAAGAATAGACTCAATAATAGGGTAATATACTATGAGGATAGCTAAGCTTGTATAGTAATTCTATAGGAAACAATCTATCCCGCACCAGGACTAACTCGTGACCGAAGCATAGCAACCGCAACTAGGAGAATGACTACAACTGAAGCGATTGCAACAATTAAGGTCGGTTCATCAAATGGATTGTCATCAGTGGTACCACCATTGTCAGTAGGACCACTGTCAATAATCACCACATCTTCCCAACTTGGAGCATCTTCTAGTGATGTTGGGTATAGATCAACACTCTCTGCGCTACCTGGAATAGTGTAAGTTCCTTCACCTGTGTAGTCACTCCAGTAATTCCCAATTTGTTGCAGCTCATCACACCACATGTTTCCGTTTCCATCATCTTGTGCATTCAATGCGTTGTTAGGACCTAACCAGCATTCCAGAATTGTGACATTTGTGGTGTCATGTTTAAGGTCAATTCCTATCATTGAACAATTCTTAACCATCGTTCGAAGTACGTAGCCGCCAGTTGAGTAGCATGCGTCCACACAAACTTCACAAGACTCAATCCAAGACTCTTCTATAACCCAGTTTTCAGTGAAATCCATTTGAACTCCCGTTTCCGAACCGATGATGCTATTGTGCCTAAGTAAAGTACCATAGTCATAGATACCTTCAATCCCAGAATATTCACAGTGATCAACTATTGTTTGATCAACATATGCGTAACGAGACTCATTGAATCGTATCCCAACCTTGCATACTATAATGTCAAGAGAGTGTATCCAAACCCCAGAACTCTTGTTTACAAATACTCCAAAAACAGACTCATAAATTTCGGTTCGGTAGACGTAGGCCCCATCAGAGTTTGTCAAACAAATCCCAAATTCATTGTTCCAGATTATGCAATTCTCGATCGAAGCTTCTGAGCAGTTTTCGAGTCGAATACCAAAACTCTGATACATTCCTATCTCGGTTTCAGTAATCAAACATTCTTCAATTCGAAAGTGTAGGTTGACATTGAGTATATGAATTCCATGGGTTTCACTAGCAATCGATAGACCCTTGATGATTATGGGTGATGATTCTGCACCTGTTCCTGACCATCCTTCCTCCGTAGCAGTTGCAACTAGATCCTCGTTTCCATTGATGAAAATTGGTTCATGTTCTTCAGGATTTAAGATATCTGGCGCTGCAACTTGATGTAGAAAAGCAGCGGTAGCAATCAAAAAGACCATCAATCCAACAATAACCTTTCTTCTAGGACCCAAACCACCCACCTATTTCAGTAATGCATAATTCTGATAAAAGCCAATTTGTGGCTTTATAAACACAAATCTATTGCTCAACCCACAGCCTTATTAACAAATAGACAATTGTTAATAACTATGAAAGAGTACGACTTGATCGTTATTGGCTCTGGTGCTGGTATGAATGTTGCTTCTGGAGCATATGAACAAGGACTCAGAGTTGCTGTAGTCGAAAATGGGCCGATGGGTGGAACATGTCTGAATCGAGGATGCATTCCTACAAAGATCCTGACATATGTTGCAGATATCATAACTCAGGCAAAGCATCTAGAAGAACTTGGAGTCAAAGTCAAGATTGAGGAGATTGACTATCCGTGGATTATGAAGAGAATGAGAGATGAAGTGGATGGTGATAGTAGAAGACAGGGGGAATCAGTTGACGACGCAGAAGGTATCGATTGGTACAAGGGAACAGGAGCTTTTGTTAAAGACTACACCATGGAGATTGATGGCGAGAGAATTAGGGCTCCAAACATCATCATAGCTGCGGGTTCAAGACCCCTTATTCCAAATATCAAGGGATTAGACAAAGTCGAATATCTGACCAATGATGGGGCATTGCATTTGATGGAACAACCAAAGTCTATGCTCATTGTAGGTGGAGGATATATCGCAACAGAATTTGGACATTTCTTTTCTGCGGTTGGCACAGATGTCACCATAATTGGAAGGAATCCATATCTTGTCAAGAATGAAGACAGTGATGTTTCAGAAATACTCAAGCAAGAGCTGGTCAAAAGAATGACTGTTCATACAAATCACGAAGCCATTGAAGTAAAGGAAGAAAATGGACTAAAAGTAGTAGTCGCAAAGAATAGAGAAAACGGCAAGGAAGTTGAATTCAAAGGAGAAGTTTTACTCATTGCGTCTGGCAGAAGATCCAATGCAGACCTCTTTAAACCTGAGAAGACTGGCGTTGAAACAGACAAGAATGGATGGATTAAGGTTGACAATTATTTTAGAACATCGAAGAAAGGAATTTGGAGTTTTGGTGATGCTATCGGCAAGTACCAATTTAGACATGTAGCAAATGATGAGTCACAGATTGTCTGGTATAATCTTGTACGCACACTTAATGCTCAACATGAAAGAAGAGAACCTGAACTACTAGCAATGGATTACCATGCGGTTCCACGTGCAGTTTTTTCATACCCACCCATTGCTACGGTAGGAATGACCTTGAAAGAAGCAGAAAATTCAGGGCGCAATCTGCTAGTTGGAGAAGGAAACTATTCTATTGGAGCCAAAGGATTTGCCATGGGTGATCCTGCATCACTAACACGAGTAATTGTAGATGCAGATACAAGAATGATATTGGGAGCAACCATCATTGGTCCATATGCGCCAATCTTGATTCAGGAGATAATTAATTTAATGTATACTCCAGAAGGATCCTACCAACCAATGTTTCAAGCTATGCATATTCATCCTGCTTTACCTGAGATAGTACAGCGGACTTTTGGGCGTCTTTCGCCGCTTGGAGGAGGGCATGAACACCATCATTAGTTGAAAAAGAAAGAAGAGCGAGAAATGGAATCTGAAGTTAGGTGGCAAAAGGTAGAACTGGATAATAGCTAGAAGAAAAGGCTAACTACACTACCAGACCATAGGTGTGTATCCCTCATTAAGAAAATCTGCAATCATGGACCCAACATAATCAACAGTGATTCCGAGACTCTCTATCCTTTTCGAGATCTGGTCACGATCAGAAAGGAACTTGCTTGCTATAGGTGAAAGAAGTCCTGCCAATTCCTTTGCTGACGCTGTCACATCAGAATCGGATACCAACAGGTTTTCACACGGTCCAAAGAAGATTACACGAACATCTTCAATCCATCCATACTTGATAGTATTCTTGGCATACATGAGAGCAGTGAGTACTTTCTCTCTGTCACCAGATGCAATTATGACAAGTAACTTTGTATCCATTTTTCAATCTCCAAATTAAAAAACTCAATTTATCTTTTCACACAAAAAAGTATCGAAATCTTGAAGAACTTCAGCATTTGAAGCTCATTAAAGACTTCATTTCTTGATTGAACAGAAGTAATATATCGAGCTATTGTTAATGGACTAGTAGATCGCTGGGCGGCCGAAAAGAGGAGGTCGCTTTCGCATGCATCATGTGTAGGACATGTTGGTATTTGTCAGTTTACGGCAAATCGAATTGGATGTATACCTCCTCACGGACGTCATGAGAGGAGGAGCACATGCATATGAACCGGAGACTAATGCGAGTCCAACTAGTTTCTGCTGTTTTTATTACAATAATACTTGTTGGATTCATTCCGCAAGCCGTTTGGGCTGGAGAGTTTCTACAGAAAGATGAACCGTTATTTAGAGACCCATTGGCGAAGTACGAGATAGACCCTGTGTATATTTTCTATGATCCATCAAGTGATTTGTTGAGAACGATCGCAGAAAATGTACACACAGTTCTTGCATTTCGACTTGAACATGTTCATCTTGTATCGATTCTTGATTGGTCAATCTTGGATTATGAGTTAATGAACAATCCATGGATTGCGATATACGCTCTAAGGTCTGATTTGAGAAGTGTTCATTTTCGTGATATGAACATAACCTGGGGTCAGTTCTATGAGCTATTGGCTAAGCATGAGTCGACTCAACATATTGTTGGAATGGGAAATACACTAAGCATGGAACAATTCCTCACTGATACTGACACGAATATTCGTACAAGCAAAGCGGAGCAGGTAGACGGATTACTTCTTACATTCTTTGATATGTGGACAATTCATGAGGCAATTTCAACAAGAGCGGATGTTAGAAGTGACTACGAAAACGCTGCT
>JBHLRQ010000159.1:0-5990 GCA_048882385.1 Candidatus Thorarchaeota archaeon
GATTTTGAAGGTAATCCATACACTTCAGAATCTGGGAGAAGAATATTCATTCTCAGAAAAAAGGATGAATAGGAGAGACCAAGGAAATAGCCTCTCTACTAGAATGGTGAAGGCCAATAAGAACCTAGTTACTTAAGTTGCTCAGGAGGGGGAAGTTGGTCCACTTTCTTTGGCTCTGTTCTGAATGTTACTCCTTCTTCTGCCTCAAGACTGTCAGTGTAGAGAAGTTCTCCTTCAACAATTGCATCTCGTTCAATGTAGATCTTCTTTCCATAGACATTTCCAACACGAGCTCGTTCTTCAATTCGGATATCATTACCATAGAGAGAATCTGTTCTTGCTCGTTCACGAATTAGGATCTCGTTTGATTCAACAAAACCTTCGACTTCCGCTCTCTTACCAATTCGAAAACCATCAGTGGCTTTGATATATTGAGCTCTGATTGATCCGCCAACAATTATCCGAAATGTATCAATTCGCCCTTCTGCTCGTACAGTTCCGCCGACCTTTATCTTTCCCTCAGATTTTAGGTTGCCATCGACAGAAACTGTGCCTCCGACTGTTAGACCTTCGGTCACTTCCAAGTCGCCTTCAGTTTTCACCGTTCCACCTACATCTATTGAATTCCCGGATGCACTTCCAGCAATCTTTACAGTGCCACCAACATCAATCTCACCGAACTTTAGACCATCACCAGCTTTGAATGTTCCACCTATATCAACAGAACTGATGTTGGAACCTGGTCCGACTTTTGCAGCACCTCCTACATCGAGGTTTTCAATCTCAATTGCATCAGACGCCTTGAAACTTCCTCCGACTGAAACTTTCTTGATGAATCCGGTGGCAGTCTTTCCAGAGCCCCCAGCGTCAAATTCCTCAGCTTTGATTTGTCCTTGAATAACAACAGAGCCACCGCCAGTCAATCTTTCAACTTCTGTATTACCTTCTATCTTGACTGAACCACCACCAGTTATCCTCTGAGCTTTTGCGTCACCCTCAACTTTTACCGATCCACCAGCCTTGGCCGAAACGCAAACTAAGTTGCCTCTGATGACAAGCGACGAACCCACGTCGATATCGCGAGCGTCAGCATCTCCTTCAACAACAAGACTTCCCTTTGGGATGGTGACAGCTCTCTCTACCTTAAGATTCCCAATGATGGTTATTCGGTCTCTTGATCTGGATTCAAGTCTTCCACATTCGAGTGAGCCATCAACTTCTAACTCATCAACTATGCGGAGTGTTCCAGTTATAACAATCTTATCGCCTTGAGGATTGATCAATCTCCTGCAGTTGCGGATTTCTACATCCCCTTCTACAGGACTACTCAGTTCAACCAAATCCTGATTTTTTATTACCAAATTATCTGCCATTTCGGCCTTCACCCATTATATTTCTAATTAAATCCCCTCAAATTTGCTATATAAAGCGGAGTCACGAAATGTAGTCACTTGTTGTGACTATCAGTAGTACCCACATGTTGAGTACTCACATCCCAATTATCGGATCTGGAATGGGAATCCCCACAAGTCCTGCCATCCTCTTGTATAACTCAAGATATTGATGTCCTCTTACGGTGACCTTATAGACTCGCATTCCATCATCATCATCTTCTTCTAGAAGACCTCTCCCAACCAATTCAGTTATTGACTCCTTTGCACGATCAACAGGCATGTTTGTGGATCTTGCTGCTCGAGTCAAAGGGCAAAATCCCCAGATATAGATCACTCGAAGAAGCTCTGCATAGATGTCATAACGGGTTCGCTTCTGAAGCTCTTTTTTCTTTCTCTTTTTCTTCGGTGCTTCATATGACATTCCCTGCAGACCTCTAATCAGTCTGCGCGAATGAAGATATGAATGTAATGACACAGGCGATATTTTAGCGCTGAGCATTATCCACAAGCAATCCTTATGACTCTGAATTCAAGTCTTGATTCATCGAGTCGGGGCTTACGATGATACATTGCGTCTACATGGTGAAGAATTCAGGTGATCCTTTATACGGACGCTCAATCGAAGATGATGTCCGTGTAGATCTAAACTCACTACCATCGCTTGTACGTAATGCTGTAGCAATGATGCAATCAAGCTCCAGTACTTCCTCTGAACGAGTATACACACTTGAGCTGAACAATTGTATTTGGGCGTATTCATTCTTCCACTCATTTGCTCTGGTTTCCCAAGCTTCAAAGGAACAATCGATTTCACAGTTGAAGAACATCATGTCGTCACTTGGACGAGCCATTGTTCACCAATTTGGCGAGATTATTGAAACATGGAGCGGAAGCATGAGCGAAATAATCGATTTGAATTCCCTGATTGATAGATATGTTTCGATCGACTTGGATCGTCCATCCAAAAAGATTCTGAAAACAATTGAGAAACTTATCAATAAGTCCCTGAAACAACCAGAGATTGCCTTTGTTGGGATTTTTGATTCTGAAGGGGTTTTGATTAGTGGGAATGTCCCTGAACTCTATCTTTTCAGAATACAGGTTGAAATCTCACAGGGTGTGGTTAAACCTGTGATTGACATAGTACCATCCACGATAAATGCAGGAGACCACACTTTGCAGATGCTGAAGGTGCACTCTATTACAGTCGTTGTGGCTTCACAGCCAGGTGAGAGTAATCTGCATGCGGTTAGTATGGTTGGCGAGATAGCACACTCGCTGAACGAAATTTTGTCATAGCAGTTTTATCTGGCTTCCTCTATACACTAGTAGGGAGTAATTTTCATTGAACAGCCCTGAACGAGCAATCCTTGATGCTGAAGAAATGATAAATCAAGCAATTTGGAGGGGCACATACGATCAAGATTTCAAAAGCGAACTGACTCTTAGTTCAGAAGCAAAGATGATTCTGGAAGGTCTCTCAGATCTCGACCCAATATTGGAGAAACACAAAAGACGAGCACTATCTCAGTGTCTGTTGAGAATTGATCATGCGTATGTGGGTCTTGGCGATAATGAATGGAGTGTTGACCGGGCAATCGAAGCTCTTACCCTTGCTGAAACCTCAGGAAGTGATGTACAAGTCGCTCGTTCACTGTTGGCTCTAGGAAATGGTTACCTGAATGCGGGTGACATTGTTAACGCTGAACGTCAATGGGTGCGACTTCTATTGCTTGCGGAAGAATACCCTGAAGACAATGAGATGCAAAATGTTGTAGGTCTGACATTAGTTGTGAGAGGACATGTGTTGAATGGAAAGAGTCTCTACAATCAGGCTGTACGAGTCTTAGAAGACGCATACACGACCTTGGTAGACGTTGGTGATTATTTTGGCTGTGTTTCTGCTTGTGACCTTCTAGCGGAAATATATCTCAAACTCGATTCTCCTGAAAAGTCTGAAACATATAAAGCGAAAGCCAAAGAGTTCAGAACACGAATAGAAAGTCAACCAAATCCATATGACCCCTAGATTACGAAAGACACAAGTACCGCACTATCTGGTCGAACAAATGAGAGGTCTTTCAATGCGAATTATTGGTATTTGTGGGTCTCCCAAGAGCGAAAACTCTAGCACACGATTCTTGCTCGAACAGGCTTTGGAAGCAGCTTCTGAAGTTCTTTCAAACGAGTGTGAAACCGTTCTATTGAACATACGCGATTTCGATATACTTCATTGCACAGGGTGTGATACTTGTGTAAGAAAAAAACCCTGTCCTCAGAGTGCAAAAGATGACATGCCAAAACTTGAGAAAGAACTCATTGGTGCTGATGGAATCATTATAGCAGCACCTTCCTACTTCACTTCAATACCTGGTATACTCAAGGATTTCATTGACCGTTCGCGAGCCATGAAGATGGATGGAAGTCAATTGAAGGATACTGTCTTTGGAGCCATTACATATGCTGGACTTCGTTATGGTGGACAAGAGCATGTTGTTGACGTCTTGAATCGATATGCCCTTGCACAGGGAATGATAATCGTTGGTGGTGTCGGAAGTCCTGTCAAAGATGGGACATTTGGTTCTGGAAGTCTACAGACTGACGATGCAGCATGGAGAACCGCAAAAGATGATACTCTAGCAATCAGAGGAAGTAGGCTTCTTGGGACTCGAGTTGCTGAAGTGGTATCACGACTCAACTCTGGTGAACAATGATGCCCAAGAAATCCAGTCCCGGCATGGTTCAGGTCTACACTGGAAATGGCAAAGGGAAGACAACTTCTGCACTTGGAGTAGGACTTCGAGCCGCAGGACACGGTCTTGAGGTTGTAATGATTTGCTTCATGAAGGCCAAACTGGCAATGAGAGGGGAGGAAGAGGAAATTAACTATGGAGAATTTGGATCGACAGACCGAATACCCCATTTTACAATTATTCCTGTTGGGCGAGAAACATTCGTGGACAAAGAAAATCCTGATCCCATTGATATCCAAATGGCTCAAGATGGGCTCAAACTCGCCCAGTCATATATTCACGAGAGGAAATGCGATGTTCTCATCCTTGACGAGATTAATGTGGCAGTTGAGTGGAATCTCATATCACTCGAAGCTCAACTAGACCTAATCCGTTCCAAACCGAAAGAGATGGAGCTCATAATGACAGGAAGATATGCGGCGAAAGAAGTAATTGATGCAGCAGATCTTGTGACAGAAATGAGAGAAGTCAAGCACTACTATACTGCAAGAAAAACTCTGGCTAGAAAGGGCTTCGAGTTCTAGCCATCACACAAATCGAACAGTTAATATTCGGTCTCTTTTCAGGTCTCGTGTTCATGCTATGGAGGAACCTATGGTGGTTACTGACAAGGTTGATGCAACAGGTAAGCTTGGGGCTGCTAAGGATAGCTGGGAGAAGAATACGCTCTCTCCCCATCAGAAGAAACATGCTGACCGAAGGAAGGAATATCTGACTACCTCCAGCAAACCTGTCAAGGCACTCTATACTCCGCTAGATATCTCTAATTTTGACTATATGAGAGACCTTAGTTTTCCAAGCGAGTATCCATATACGCGCGGAGTTCAACCAAGTATGTATCGAGGTCGTCTATGGACCATGCGACAGTTCGCAGGAATGGGGACGGCTGAAGAGACTAATGAACGGTTCAAGTTCCTCCTAGCAAACGGTCAGACAGGTCTCAGTGTTGCATTCCATCTGCCAACCATATTTGCTCGAGACTCCGATCATCCATTTTCGCATGGAGAGGTTGGGAAACTTGGTGTAGCTGTTGATACACTGAAGGACATGGAAATCCTGTTTGATGGTATTCCTCTTGACAAAGTCACAACTTCAATGACTATCAATGCACCTGCCAGTATCCTGCTTAGCATGTACATGGTAGCTGCAGAGAAACAAGGTGTATCATCTGACAAGATTGGCGGTACAATACAGAATGATCTGCTCAAAGAGTACATGGCTCAAAAAAGTTGGATTCTCAGTCCTGAACCATCTCTGAGGATCATTGGCGATATTATGGAATATTGCACGAAGCACATTCATCGATGGAACACAATCTCGATTTCCGGGTATCATATCCGTGAGGCTGGCTCTACTGCTGTGCAGGAGCTTGCATTCACACTGCTGAACGGAATGGAATATGTCAAGGTGGGCATGAAACATGGCCTTGATGTAGACACATTTGCTCCTCGCTTATCATTCTTCTTCAATGCTCATAATGACATATTTGAAGAGGTTGCAAAGTATCGCGCAGCGCGTCGTATATGGGCAAGAGAAATGAAAGAGACCTTCGGTGCAAAGAAGGAAAGGTCTCTATGGATGCGTTTTCACACACAGACTGCGGGTTGTTCTTTGACCGCTCAGCAACCGATGGTCAATGTAGTCCGTACTGCATATCAGGCGCTTGCAGCAGTTTTAGGTGGGACTCAATCTCTTCACACAAACTCGATGGATGAGGCACTCTGCCTTCCAACTGAGGATGCAGTTCGAGTTGCACTCCGAACCCAGCAAGTGTTAGCTTACGAGAGTGGAGCTGCAAACACAATTGATCCCCTTGCAGGGTCATATTATGTTGAAGCACTCA
>JBHLRQ010000160.1:0-5910 GCA_048882385.1 Candidatus Thorarchaeota archaeon
CAATCTAATCCCCTCCAGTTTATGGAATTGATTTGGTTTACTGGGTTCATATGCGGTGAATTACTCATTGCAATAGTAACTGTCACCATAGAAATAATTGAACCACAAAAAGCACTGTACTCACTTGTTGATCTCAGAACGGAGCAATTGAAAGAAAGTAAAAAGGAGATAGAATTTTACCTTAATATTTGGGGGCATAAAATAGGAAACCTGCTACAGAGCATTGTCTTGTATCTTGAGATGTTCTCAACTGGTGAAAGGAGTGTCGACGAACTTTCTAAGTTGGCTGATACTGCACTTCTCATCGGATCAGAAGCGAATCAAATAAACAGGCAAGTAGCTGCGCTGATTAAACTGAAAGAACAAGAGGATTATGAACTTGATTCGATACTTCTTAATGACATGCTTGCTTCTACCTTCAAGCAAATTGAAAGCAATTTTGGCTCCCATTGTATAACAGCATCAGAATCAATATCTGAGGATGCTTACGTCTATGGAGATGAATTCATTGAGCTTGCCCTCGTTAATCTCTTCTCCTTCATCTGCAAGCTAAATCCAAATCCAAACATAAACATCAATTTCAAAATCGATAGTAAATTGATTTCTCTATTGATTTATTTTGATGGCCCGCGAATACCAAAGGATATTGAAGATTCTCTCTTCTCATTACTGCAACCTGCACGGACATCATTGAGCCTAGACTTATTCACAGTAAAAATTCTGATGCAGAGGTTTGATGGATTCTTCCATTATGATTGGTTGGAGAAACAAAATCATAATCTCTTCACTCTCAATTTCAATCGAGTGCTCAAGCAAGAAAGTGATCTGACTCCAACTCAAAAACACAGAACAACCACTGATGGATAGATATTCGCGCTACTCAATTGGAAACGCTTTGTCGAATATTGATGTAGTTATTATTATTTCATGATCCCAATACGAAATTAGCACGCGACCATAAGCTATGACATGTCCACTATATGCTATGCCTTCAATTGTGTTAAGGATTCTATCTCCCTCATATGAAAGTGAAACATTCGAGAATGGTTCAATAGTTGTATTTGTTGAAGGTACAAGACCAAATGTGAAATAATGCCAGTGGTCGTCATTGAATATCGAGAGCTTAACTGGATGAAATCCCAGAACACTAATTGGTCCTGTATTGTTTACACGAAGATTGAGGTCAACTTCAAAACTGTCCCACCTATGAGTATCGGAAATGTGGCAAGAAATTCTTGCACTTATTGAGAGATTACCCACAATCTCCCAAAATGGATCTTCACTTGGTAGAGATTGTGAAGGTTGAAGGGGTTCCAAGATTGGTAGACCTGGTTGCATTTCTATAACAAAAAATGCAGTTCCGACTAATATGACAATAGATGCACCAATCATGAGCACCTTTATTGATCTGATTCTTCTGCTAACACTGGGTTTAGTAATATTCCCATTCATCAATGTCATTGACTACGAATTCCCCATGACATGTTCGAGTCCATTGACATATGTGTTTCGAAACTCTCAAGAAAAAGAGAGGTTGGTAGCCCCAAAGAGCTACCGCATAGTGAGTGCCATTACTGCTTTCTGTCCATGAAGCCGATTTTCAGCCTGGTCGAAGGCAATTGACTGTGGTCCATCGAGAACTGAATTAGAAACCTCAAAGCCACGATCCGCTGGCAAGCAATGCATATACATTGCCTTTGGTCCTGCTATGGCCATCTTTTCATCGTCACATATCCAGTGTTTATTTTTATCAAACACTTCTTGTGACTTCTCTAACTCAGGTTTAGAGTTGAACGGAGGAATGAACTCCTTGCATGTCCACGCCTTAGGATATACAACATCTGCACCCTCGAAGGCTTCATCCATGTCATTCACAATCTCGAAACTGGACTCATTCTCCTCTGCCATGATTCTACACTGCTTTAGAATCTCATCATCGAGCTCCATTCCTTTAGGATGGGCTAAAACAGTATCCATTCCAACTTTCGTTGATGCTATTATTGCACTCTGTGGGACTGCCAATGGCTTGTGAACAGATGGTGAGTATGCCCAAGACATGACGAACTTCACGTTTTTGAAGGTGCCATACTTTTCCTTCACAGTCATGATGTCTGCAAGACCCTGGCATGGATGATATATATCGTCCTCCATGTTAATGATAGGTATGTGGCTCCAATGAGCGAAGTTTCTAAGAATCTCGTTGGCACGCCCATATATCCATCCGACTGGATCTCCGTAACATCTGATAGCTATTCCGTGACCCATTCGTGCGAGAACACGTGCTACATCAGAAACGCGTTCCGTAGAATAAGCTTTCTCATCTCCTTCAAGAGCAGGAGCGTATATCTTGCCGGGATCAAGAAAGTGTGCGTGACCTCCCAGTTGTGTCATACCTGCCTCGAATGAGTTTCGCGTCCTCAGACTCTGATTATAGAATATCATGAATAATGTCTTCGTATCGAGAAGTTTGTGAGGTTCGCCAGTTGCGAATTTGCGCTTTAGGTCCAAAGCGACATCAAGGATGGTCTCGATTTCCTCCTTAGTATAATCAAGCAAGGTGATGAAGTCTCTACCTCGAAAAGTTTCTGTCTTAACCATAATTGGTCACAACCTTGTAGTTCGCGACCTCTCTTCCAGAAAAAGGTTGTCACTCATCCCATTATTTGTCTATAATTCAAAGGTATGCGAACCACATTTCATTTATCTGCTAATCATCAAATATTATCTATTTGGAATCCAAGTAAAGCCAAGAATGGATGAAGTATGAAAAGTTCGTTCGGTATTCGAACAGTGTATATAGACTGTTATGACGCTCTAGGTTTCTTTGAGGAGAATCACGAGAGAGTAATGATTGTAATGTCCGCTATAGGTGAATCAAATCTTCTGAAGAGAGAGTGGGTTTCTGGTCGAGCTGGTGGAGGGACTTGGGCTAGAACGATGAGGTGCGTATTTGAAACAGACTTGGATCCGGTTCACATCAAGACGATGATGCTCGGTCTTCAGTATTTAGAGCCAGAAGATGTTTCAGATATAATCCCAAAAGATGCGGATACCGGTCTTTTCAGATTCGCAAACTTTGATGTCTTTGATGTGCAGAAAGCTGAAGATGAGAGTAAAAGTCGTCTGGGTAGGCTACTGAAGCAACCTGAAAAGAAGATTGAAACCTCAGATTTGGAATACTTTGGAGATCGTTCAGATTTCTTTATCATATGTAGAAATCGCCTTATTGAACACCTTGACCCATCATCCCATCAACGACTTCTTGATATAGAAAAACAGATTCTTGAACAATTAGAAGCTGATGAAAGATTGAGAGGTTGATCCATAACAGGGTTACCATGTTTAACCGTTCATCATGCTTAAAGGGCACGCTGCACATAGAAGTTGAATCTAATTACTCAGAGTTGGAGAGAAAATGAAGAGAAAGGCTGTGAACCTAGCTCTCTCATTCATTGGCCCTGTTGTATTGATAATTATCCTAACAATGCCAATAGGACCCTTGACTGGGGGTTTGGGTATCATTCAACCCATTGGAGGTATCTTCGACAATGGCGCACCAGAGCCTAGGGATCAGATTATTGTACTGCCTGGACTCGATGCTGAAGTTGAAGTCATTATCGACGTTTGGGGAATTCCTCACATCTATGCTGAGTCAAACTATGATGCCTTAATGGCTCTAGGGTATATGCATGCAAAGGACAGGCTATTTCAAGTTGTGATGCAGAACGCTTTTGCAGCTGGACGAGTCAGTGAGATTGTGGGTGGTTATGCTGCCACTTCTGACATGTTCTACCGTTCAATAGGTCTGGCACGTTCTGCTCAAGAAACACTTGAATGGTATGAAGCAAACGCTGCTTCGGATCCAACTGTTGCTCAAGCATTGGATGGTGTTAATGCTTTAGTTGATGGTGCAAATGCTTTCATCAGTACATTGACAAGTGCGACAATGCCAATGGAGTTCAAGATTCTCGGATACACTCCTGAACCTTGGAAACCAGTCGACTGTTTCATAAATGCAAAAATGCTTGCTTGGGGTCTTGCTGGCGGAATCTATGACTTCGAGCGTCAATGGATTCGCACAACACTTGACAATGATTCAATGTACAATGATCTGTTTCCTGGCGTAATGCCCAATGCAATTCCAATCATTCAGGAACAAGTCAATATGAGTTTGGCACAATATCCACTTGGTCCTGGAAAAGTCCCAGTTTCAGCCTATCCTGACCAACGGATGATAACACTAGCAGAGATTGCTGAGATTCCACAAGACAAGCTGAAATCTGTGATCAATATGATGAACGAAGCTATCAAACCTTTTGGTGATTTAGAATTCGTTGGTAGTAACAATTGGGCTATCAATGGATCCAAATCCGATACTGGAATGCCAATTGTTGCAGGAGACCCTCACCTCGGTCATCAAGCACCATCGGTTTGGTACGAGGCACACATTGTTGTAGAGGGAGAACTTGACGTGACTGGTACTACATTTCCAGGACTTCCTGGAGTTCTCATTGGTCACAATGACCACATTGCATACAGCTTCACGAATGTGGGTGCTGATGTGAATGACATCTTTGTTGAGGAATTGAACCCAGAAAATCCTGACCAGTATTGGTACAACGGAGCCTATCGCAACTTCATCATTCATCAAGAAGACATCCGTACCAAGGAAGGTGATGTCATTCCATTCACAGTGAAGGAGTCCGTTCATGGACCTTGTATCGATTCAGTACGAAACACATATGGATCAGATATTGAAACACACCCGAACTTGGCCATGAATTGGACAATTTCCGGTGTAACTCATGCGATAGTAGCGATAGCGGAATTAATGAGAGCTGACAATGTTGACGAGGCTATTGACGCAATGTATTGGTGGGACTCAGCAGCACAAAACTGTGTAGTAGCGGATGACAGTGGGAACATCGCGATGCTCGTGGTTGGCCGCTTACCCATTCGAGCAGGATACACTGGTGAATATCCGGTGACCGCCCTGAACGATTCTATGGGTATGGTGAGCTGGATTCCTTATGCGCATAACCCACGAGAGGTCAATCCGAGTCGTTGCTTTGTTCAGTCTGCTAACCAGCGGACCATTGCACCTGGTAACTACGCATATGACATTCTGGGTCCACAAGCACCAGGTTACAGAGGTCGAAGGATCTACCATCTGCTTGACACAATGAGCAACATCTCCGTCGATGACATGAAACGAATTCAGGCTGATGTTGTCGAGGTTCGGGCTGAGGTCATAGTCCCCTATATCGTCGATGCATGGGATGCTGTTGTTGGTGATGGCATCAGCATAACATCTATGGCTGTTGGACTTCTCCGAAACTGGGAATATGACATGGAGCCAGACTTGGAAGCACCAACAGTCTGGATGTACCTCTTGGAATCATTACACTATGAGATCTTTGATGAGATAAGGAGCGTTGATCCATCGCTACGACTCTCATTCTTCCCTGTTATTGAAGACTTCATAGTGAATAACAACACATACTACCTTGATGACCATACAACGGGAACCGTTGAAACTCGCGATGACATCCTTGTGAGAGCGATGGAATCTGCAGTCGATGAACTCATGACAGAGTGGGCTGAAGAACCCAACTGGGAATATGGAAACCGACACGTGATTGAAATAGATCATCTAGGGGGTTTCACGTCCATTGGTGGTGATGATCATCCTCTTCGTGGCCAGCTCACAATCAACGTAGCGGGAGGTTGGAGACCCAGTAGCGGTCCATCTACCAGACTGATTGCTGACTTGGGTGACATTGAGATGTCATACATGGCATATCCTGGTGGACAGAGTGGGAACATCTTCAGTCCTCACTTTGCTGACATCTTTGAAATCTGGTACTACTTTGACGAGACTGAAGAGTATCATGGATACCACATTCTGTA
>JBHLRQ010000161.1:0-5844 GCA_048882385.1 Candidatus Thorarchaeota archaeon
CTTTGTAGCAGCAGCGGCTATTCATATCATGATGTTTGGTGATGGAATGTCTGCTCCAATAGGAATGAAATACGGAGCAAAATCTACAAGAGTTATCTTTGGTTCCAATAGAAGCATTCCCGGAACCCTCTCAGTCTTCGTCTTTGGATTCCTGGGGTCACTACTTGCATTCTGGTGGTTTGGAATCATTTCAGCTGAAGTGTTCATTACATCTGGGAATATTCTATGGTTTGAAATGCTCATCTTGGCAATCGTGGGAGCATTTACAGGCACGATTGTAGAGTTAGTTAGTCCAAAAGGAACAGACAATGTCACCCTGCCTTTAATTACTTGCCTCATCTTGTTTCTATTTGCAATGCAACTCGAGTTAATTGTATTCTAAAACTAAGAATCAACTACAAGTCGGTAGTAATATGTTCGACCTGCAGTTGGACTATCTCTCTCAACCCTGACGACTTGTCCAGGTCGTGCACCCAGGACTCGAGCAGCGGGGTCTCTAGTCTGAATTCGGGGAAGATGCGTTTTGCGTATGCCATAATGATCTAGAACCATTTGAACCTCAGTTTCTTCAGCAATAACATGAGCTGGAACCATCTCATGTCCAAAGAGGTCGAATGATGCGTAGTGACCTTCAACAAGCTCAACTCGTGAGCTCTTGGCATATTTTAATGAAGCAGGTGTGAAACGTGCACCACCAACAAGCATTCCTCTCTGAGAACCATTCTCTTCCATTTCTTTAACAAGATCCCTAACCAGAGCAACTCCCACAACTTTCTCTTCTTTTAAAACCCAAACAGTATACTTCAGAGTCGTATCTTTTACTTTTCTTGTTGGATGTAGTACAAAGCGATCTTCATACTCCAGCAATTCGTTTGTTGTCAATCCTCGTAGTGCAAGTAATGATCGTGTTTTGAGAACCATAATTGGTATCTCAAAATTCTCAAGTTCCTCAGACAAGTTTGAAAACACCCATTCTAATGGGCCAATTTTAACCGTGTGATATAAACAATACGGTAGATTATGACTCAACTGCTACTCGAGTCAACAACTAATCGATAGTAGTATGTGATACCTGCTGTTGGACTGATTCTCTCAACTCGCACAATCTGACCAGGACGCGCACCTAGTACTTTCACTGCTGGGTCATCTCTGAAAATTCTTGGAAGCTGACCCTTTTCGATTCCATAATGATTTAGAACAAGCTGGACTTCGTCATCAGTTGCGATCACATGAGTTGGAACAAGTTCATGCTCAAAAAGATCGAAAGACGCGTAATTACCTATTACAAGCTCAATTTTGGCAGCACGTGCAATTTTCTTTGCTGCTGGAGTGTATCTACTTCCCCCGACAAGCATACCCCTAGCTGAGTTGGTTTCCTCCATCTCACGAGACAGGTCTCTGACAAGAGCAACTCCTACTACCTTTATCTCTTTGAGTATCCAGACTGTGTATTTATGCAGTTCACCATTTACTTCCCTAAGTGGAAACATAACGAATCGATTGTCGTATTCAAAAACTTCGTTTATGGAATATGACCTCAGATTCAGAAGACTTCTCGTCTTCAAAACAGAGCTCGGTAGTTCAATCATTAGAAATTCACTCCAAGAAGGGATAGCAACGCATCGCCATTTGGAGTGAATATAAATATTATCAAGTGTTCATAAACAGGTCAATCGTCTTCATAGAGCCTCATTGGTTGACCACAGCAAACAAGAGTACCCACTCCTGATTTTTTGACCTCAACTACCTGCTGACATATATCACAAACATATATTCCGCCTTCTTTTGCCATCTTTCAAACCTCTAAGAGTGATTGAGTTCTTTGATAACAACTGCGATTTATGGATTTCTGACCAAAGAACCTTGTATGCTTTTACGAGATTGCTCTTTAGCGACACCGTACGAAGATACAAATACTGTAATAACCTTCAAGCAATAGGACAGGTACGAGGCGATTTAGGTGGCCGGTATTACAAAGGGAATGATTGCTGACGTTCACAAGAAGAGGGAGATTCGGCTTCCAGATGATTTCTTCAAAAATCCGGAATTGAAAGATATGAAAGCCGCAATGGTAATCTATTTTGAGAGATCTGGAGAAATCCGTTTAATACCGATGATGAAGGAGGGCGGAGCGCGAGTTAGATTGGAGGTAGAAAAGGTCAATCCTGCATTGATGCAGACAATGACACAGTTATTCAAACAGCATGATCTCAAAGTATTGTTCACCACGGGCTTTTGCTTTGAGCAGAACCGATGCATCTATGAGGTCTACTTTTCAGCTGACAACATTAAAACAAAACAGGATACGATAAAAAAGACAATTGAGAGTATCCCTGGGCTTTATGAAAGCGAATTCGAGATTCTTGAAATTGGTCAGGAATGGTAGCGCTAGCTCGTTCAAAGGATTCGTAAAGCTACATTTTCCTTGACATTTGTTTCTACAACTTCTAGCTTCACATTAAGAAGGACTTCCAAGTATCCACGAATGAATGGTGCGGGATAGAACGGACTTCCAATTACTATTAAGTTGTCATTTAATGAAATAGAACCCCAGCCATTTTCTTGCAGGAGCCTCAGTACTAACTGTCTGCTTTTTTCATTCTTTGGATCTTCACCATGAAATAGTCGTACAGCATCAGCAATGGGGGCTTGTTTTCCAGCAGTTCCTCCCAATTCGTATTGATCAGTAGGAGTTAAAGCTGAGAAGAATAGAGAGGACAAAGTTTCAGACTCAAACACTGCTCTTGATGAGTTAACATAGATTCCTCTTTCATTCCATTTGTGGACTGTAAAGTCAAGGAACCACCTGACTGAATCTTCAATCAATTGTGCACGTGACCTGCCAACACGTTCTTGCACAAGATTATCAATTCTATTGACAAGTGATTGGCTCATTGTAACACTGATTATTTTCTTCTTGTCTGAATCATCGCCCTTTGACACAGTTTTAACCTCCAATAGTGACTTTACTCTATCACCTCATTGAAACCAATAGACCGTATTCGTGTCTACTTAATTTCACTAGAAGTAATGCAAAGCTACTATTTGAGTCCTTTGGGGCACAGATTTTGTTACGGTATGTCTACAAGTAAACCTTAATCGACACCAACTACACGATTTTCTTGATTTTCAATGACATACAGTGAACTCTGGTTGGAATCGGAGGGAGGAGTTTCGAAATTCCGTGTTGGACTTCTTGCACCAGATGAATTTGATATACCTGAAGGTTTCTCACTTGCTGATAATCAGCTTGACCCTGAAAAGAAATTCTATGTATCTGATTGGTACGAAGGAATTGTAGCCGCCAAGAAGGCAATAGATGCCGCAGCTCAGTTTTACTCAGATAGAGATCTCAAATTCCTCTACTTCCGTGAAATAAGGAAACCGAAGTAGTTGAAAACAAAAGGTGGAGGGGTGAAACACCCCTCAACACTTATGGCCAGGCTACTAATCCAAGTAGGGCTGGATTTAGAATTACAATCACACCAACTGCAATTGCTCCTAGTCCAACGAGTACACTCACTGGAACTGATGCAAAGATCTTGCCGATGAGCTGAATCAATTTGATTATCAGTCCACCAACAACATAAGCGACGCAGAATATGATGAATCCTATAACTAGCAGACCTTTTCCTGAAGTCAACCAAAGTGCTGCGTCTTGAATCACGGGAACACTAGTCAATGGGAGTAAGAACCCATAGATGACTGCGGTTCCAAAGGCGGCAACAGCAAGAGCAAACACTAAAGCTAGTGGGAATTTTGACAGAACCCTCATCACAAGCGAGAATCCCATAAGAAGCAGAATTCCTGTGATGATTATCGCATCAGGTTGTACTGTATACACGACATATCCAACGAATATGTCGAGGATTCCAACAAAGAAGCCCAAATAGGTACCAACGGCAACAAGTCCGTCAAAGATGGTGCCTAACAATGGAATTGGGTCTGTAATATTCTCCAATAGCCATATTGCTAGGAGACCTCCGGACAAGATTAGCGTCCATGCTAAAATCCAGTCATCCTGGAAAAACAACATGATATCGGCTAAAGTCCAATCAAGAAATGGGATTTGAAGCATTATTACACCTCATCCTAACTAAACCGTCAATAGCATCTGGGCAAATAAATCATTCTTACGTCATCCTAGACCCATCATTGCAGAGGACAAAGTGAAAGAAATCCAGAATATTAGGGCGCAGATAATTCCAATCAGAGCTGGTCGACCTCCATTGACCATTCGTGTATTCTGATATCCCGTTGACAGTGTTGTTATTCCGAGAGTAGTAAGTAAGGGGAGAATATCGAGAGTGGTGATACTTCCTGGAGTCCAAATTGGACCTTCAGAAAGAAGTGCTCCAATGTAAAGGAATGGTGCCAATGAAGCCAACATTCCTAGGACAGACGCACTTGTTAATGTGAGAAGGTACACTTTCATTCTCTGAGCTGCGATTATCGAATCGCGCTCCTTTGCTACAGCAGACCTTTTCACAAGTCTAGACGCAATCTTGGATATACGGACACCTGCATCTGAAGCAGAAGTTTCGCACATTAATGCGACCATATTAAACATCTGAGATACTCTCTGACCAAGAGCAGCTTCTGACGCAAGCTTCATTGCATCAGTCATACTCTGTTCTTGTTTGTAGATGGCATTGATTGCAATATCAACTAGTCTTTGTGCATCTGATTCCAAATCATCTCGTATGTTTGGAAGGGCTACCTCTAGAGTATCACCAGTGCTAAGCCGCTCACCTAGAAGTAATAGGAAGTTCAGGAATTCATCATATTCTGTGATTATATCTTTTTGAGATGGAGGTACTAGAGTATCGTTTCTAGGTCGATCAAAGTATGCTGAGAACTGTCGTGAAAAACGATTCTTGAGTAATGCATTCAGAATAATGAATACAGGGATCATCAATAGAATCAAGAGATGGGTTGAATATCCTGCAAGAGAAACTGCAAGTGTAAACATGATTGGCACATATGTTACTAAGGCAGCAACTACTAGCAATCTACTCTCTAATTCAAGATTCTTTTGCCGAAGAGCGAGGTCTGCTTCAAAGGATTCACCTGATAAAGTTTCAATGAGATCAGTCTTTTTCTCCAGAGATGATAGAATAGCAATGAAATAACGACGAAGATCATCTGATGGCTGTTCCTTAGCAAATTCCATGAGACAAGTTTCAGGCGGTATTCCCTCATTGATTCTCGCCATCATTTTTCTGAAAGCTTTGGAGAGGTATGGATGATCAGATAATGCAACCATCTCAATTGCGTCGAAGATTGTGCCTCCAGCTTGGAATACAAGAATAAACTGCTCAAAAACCAAGTCTGCCTCCTCAGAGAGACCTAGCTTGTAGCTATTCATCAATGACACGGGGTATGTCTGGATGATGTAAAAGGAAATGATTGAAACCAAGCCGGATAGAGGAACGACGATAATTAGCGATAGACCAAGCACATAAAGGAGAATAGAAACTAATACAAAAAGGAGAATTGAAATCAGATCTGCTGCAGCTTTCACTCCTCGAACAGACAGTGTCATTAGTGGAGCTAAGAATTTGACTGCTCTAGTCAGATCTTTATCACTCTGTGTTTCCTCGCCTCTAATAGTAAAACGTTCACTGAGCTTACAGAGCCTCTCGTAGATCAATACATTGTCCTCTAAGGGCTGGTCCTCTATTCATCTCTTAAATTCCCCGATATTGAAAAAGAAAGAGAAACCCTGGAATTCCGTAAAGGGAATCCAGGGAAGTGCTAAGATACTCAACGTCGTCTTCTGATCAGCCAAATGACTGCAATGACACCCACTACAAGAATGATGACTAAGACACCGCCACCATC
>JBHLRQ010000162.1:0-5684 GCA_048882385.1 Candidatus Thorarchaeota archaeon
TCAGTTGGCACCTATGAGAGTCTACTCCAAGCCAAAAGCTACGAGGATTTCATCAAGATTCTTTCAAGCACTTATTATGGTCAGGTAATCAGCAGAGAGTCATCAACATCAAGACCAACTCCTGAGGATCTTGCATTGATTCTCTCCAAGGATTTCGCTGAAGTGAGTACGAATCTCTCAAGGTCAATAACTGGAAAAGTTCAGTCTTTCACAAAGACCTACCTTGAGATGTTTCTTGCAGAAAGTATCAAGTCAATTATTCGTGGTGTCCATGTGGCTCTTGATAGGGATGAGATACTTCGATTCTCAGTACCGCTATCTCCCGAACAGGTTGATCAGTTTTCCATGCTTGTGGACGCAGGTTCAGTGAGCAAGCTAATCGATTTAATTCCTGTCAGGGATATGAAAGTGGCACTCTTGACAAAACTTCCAAAATACGAGGAATTTGACTCAACAGCACCACTCGAGGTAGCACTTGAAGAATGGTACCTCAAGAAAGTAGTGGCTGCTCTCAAAGACTTCTCGAAAGAAGACCAAAGTCGTGTTCTGGATGTTCTTGAAACCAAGGTGGTTTTACGGAATGTGCTTACAATCTTACGGGCATTAATTCTTCAACTAGACTCTGGTGCGATAGAACAATCTTTGATACGATTTGCACTCACCCGAGAAATCACAGAGACCATGAAGAACGTCAATTCTTGGAGGGAAGTGTTCACAAAACTAGATGCTACTCGATATTCCCATTTGAGTGGGAGACTTGCTAGACTCTATGAAGACACTAATGATTTATCACAGATTGAATTGACAATCGAAGATTATATTGCTCAGAGAGTCAAGCTTCAACTTACAGCCTTTCCATTTCATTTAGGTACAATTACAGGATTCTTCAATCTCAAATACTATGAGATTAGAAACATCAGATCCATTGCTGTAGGGATTGAGAGAAAGGAACCTGCTGACGACATCCGACGGATGATAACTATCTGGTGAGATTTGGAGGAAAAAGATCACATGAATTTCGACAATCGAATCACAAGCCTGGTCATGTTCTTGTTTGGGGTAGTTCTTCTTGCCCTAGCAATATCAGTGATAACCATGGCTGAAGCCTCAACAGTCCTGAGGGCACTTGGAACACCATCCGCCCCAGGTTTTGAACCACTGCAAGCAACCGAAGGTGCAGGTCTAGGTATCCTGGGCTTGGCAATTGGTGCAGGTATTGCTCTAGGTTTAGCTGGTGTTGGTGCCGCAATTGGAATGGGTACAGCTTCAGCTGCAGCACTCGGAGCAATTACTGAGAAACCAGAAACTTTTGGAAAGAGTATCCTATATGTAGTGTTTATAGAAGTAGTAGCCATTTACGGGTTCGTAATTGCATTCCTGCTAGTAGGTTACATACCAAACCTGATTGGCTGAAGAAGTCAATAATGGCATAGTAGAGGTGGTCTTCCTCCACTCTCTACTCTTACTCTTTCTTATCAGTACTGAATAGGATTTCAGAGATTTTGTCTCGTATTGCACTTTCTAGACGCTCGAATCGAGCCTCGAATGTGTTGTCAACCCATCGAGTGTTTTCGGTGTTTCTTACGATTGCTCCTCCAGTCGCTCTAATAGTGTCCTTTGAAATTGAGATCTTAGTCTTCTCACCCGTGTTCTTGGATACTGTGTCCTCAATAGTTTTGATTGTAATGTGTGAACTATGTCCTTTTGGAAGTACAATCTCTAGATTGGATTCCTCAAGAGCGCTTGCAGCATCAATTACGAGTCTTTCGAGCACTTTCTCATAGGCTTTCTTACCCACTATATCTTCTAGATGTTTCTTAGCAGAAGAGAGGATTTCTTCTATCAGTGCTTCTTTGGCTTCGAGTAGCTTATATTTAGACTGGAGCTTGGCGCTCGCCTCATATCGTGCAACCTCAGCTTTCGATTCCGCCTCAGCTTTGGCAATTATCGCGTCAGCTTTGGTTTTTGCCCTGCCCCTAGCCTCACTGAGCTTCTGTTCTTTCTGCTTTTCTGCTTCTGCTAGAATCTCCTTCTCTTTATCAGATGTTTTTGTGTTGATCATCTCAATGATGTTGTTGATGCCACTCATTGTACTATGCCTCTCCCAGTAACATCTTCACGACGCTCTGATAAGCATCATCTCTCTTTTCCTGTGCGGAAGTCTCCATCTTCTTAATCTTCTTTTCAGTATCTTTCAATACCGATGATTCAATCTCGGCTTTTTTACTTCCAATATCTGAAAGCATCTTAGTAGCTGTTTGTCTAGCTTCACGCTCAGTATTTTCAACAAGCATCTTGGCTTCTTCATCCGCATCCTCGTGAATCTTACGAGCACGTTTCTCTGCTTTTTCGATTCTTTCTCGAGCTGCCTTCTCTGTTTCATGAATCTTGTCGATTTCATCGTGTGCTGAACTCATTGGCACATTCCTCTAAGTACACGATAGTATTGCTTCACCAATATCTCCCCTTGATAAACATTGACCTTTGATTATCTTGTTCATGTTCAAGTAGCAAAGGTTATTTGGGGCATGTAAGGCATGCGTTACTTACACAAATCAGCAGACCAATGGATACTGGTCCTGTTTGATTGTGTTCATGGTGATGGCGCTATGGGCTTAATGAGTCCTCAGGAAATGATTGTGGCCAAGGTGGTCTCCCATCGAGACCTCGAAAGACAAGTTCTGATGGCAATTGAAGATTTTTCGCTCTTTGAATTCATTGACATTCGGAAACAAGCAGGAATTGTCGATATCAAACGAACCCGGGATGAGGAAACAGTCTACTCTGCACATGAGAGGTTGACAAGAATTTTAGAATCACTTGACATTGACTATTCTCGAAAGACTGGAATCTTGATTAATATAGATGACACAACTCTTGAGAACTCCTTGATTCTCGCTTCAGAGGTCATAACTGCAGTTGAGGAAGAAATTCTTGATATCGATTCGAAGTCAACAGTTGCACGATTGGAGATGGAGCGTCAGAGAGGCATCGCTGATGTAGCCAGGTCTCTTGAACCACTGGGCGTAGATCCAAGCCTGATTGGAGCAACCGAGTATACTTTCACAACTGCTGGTTTTGTTCCATCTGGTATAGAATCCGAACTGGTATGGAGCATTGGTGAAGTCACAGATGGTGCATATTCAATCAGAACCCTCCCCCTAAAACGGGGGACTTGCAGTGTCATTACTGTGCCTGTTGAGCTAAAGGAAGCTGTTGAACGGATTCTCTCTGCAATGCAATATGAAGCCTTCACTATTCCTGAGGGTTCTGTAGGTAAACCAGAGGAAATTGCTCTAGAAGCCTTTGAAAAAATGGCTGAACTTGGGAAAGAACTTGAACAGCTCGCAGTAAGGAAAGATCACATCGCCCTTGAATGGGGCAATAGGATTCTGGCTGCCTGGGAAGTTCTTCTTATCGAAAGCAGGCGCGTCGACATTAAGAGCTATATTGTTTACACCGACCAGGCAATCAAGATGTGGGGATGGATTCCTGAAGGAAAAAAGGAAGAATTCGAGTCCCTTCTTAGAACAAGGGTTGGATCGGCCCTAGAGGTGAGTTTTGACAAACCTGATTTCGCTGAACACGAAGCACCATCTTACATTTCAAACCCTTCAGTGATGGAGCCAACAGAGGATGTCATGAAGGCATTCGGTATTCCATCAAGGCATGACTTGGACCCTACAAAACTAATGTTCCTTTCATTTCCACTGATATTTGGTCTAGTATTCGCTGACATTGGTCAGGGCTTTCTGATTTTACTTATTGGCCTTGCAGCCCTTCGAGCTAAGAGAAAAGGTCAGGATTGGGGCGCAATTATGGGATATATCCAATCAGGAGCCGAAGGTCTAATCATGATGGGGATCTTCGCAATGATAGGTGGATTCCTCTTTGGAAGCTTCTTTGGGGCAGAAACAGTGTTTGAACCATTATGGCCGACTTTTGCCCATTACATAGATGACGGACACGGACACATGATTGCTAATCCATACAGGGGTAAACACATGCTTAAACTCTCAATCGAGATTGGTGCTATCCATATAATGCTGGGAATTATTCTCAATATCTACAACAAGTACAAACATCGTGAGATGTCCTCATTCATTGTTGGTGTATCATACCTGTGGCTTTACTATGGTTTCATCAACTTGCTCTTCGGTGTTAGCTACAACAGCGTTGGTGAGTGGTTCAGCGCAACCGGACAGGTCAATCTTTGGGTACCAATCGCTGGCATTGGATACGGGATAGGTAACAATGGAATATATCCTGCAATACCTGTATCTCCATTGATTTTCTCAATAAGTACATTCATAGTGCCACTGGTCATCATGGCTCTTGCTTCTTTCAAGGGTGGCATGGATGGTGTAGTTCTGTTCCTTGAATACGCAATTGGCATGATCAGCCACACTGTGAGCTATGCTCGTATCTTTGCATTGAACACAGTTCACATCATCTTGAGCGGAGTGTTCTTCACATTAGTACCAGCAATCATCTATATCCCATTCCCCGAACTGAACATATTCGGTGTTGAGTTCATACCTCATGAAGTCTATACTCATGACGCGCTGGCACCACCCACTCCACACCTTCCACTGCTTGGAGCCATCATTGGAACATTCATTGTGGGTATTCTGGAAGGGCTTCTAGCATTCATGCACACACTCAGGCTACACTTTGTTGAGTGGTTCAGTAAGTTCTACCATGCTGGAGGAATTGAATTCCAGCCATTCCGTGCGAAACGACTTCACACAGTGAGAGTACTTCAACAAGCAGCATTGACTCCGACAGTTTCATGACATCGATGAAGAGTATGGTCTGCACGAAATAACTGAGGTTAATTGCAGCTCACTATAGCTAGTAATAATCGAACGTGGCCAATCAGGTCGTAAGATATTTCATCCAGTCGTTCCTAAGTATAGAGCGACAAGTTCAGATTCGCCTTTCTCACTTGGATCTTGATCCCTGTCTATACGTTGTCTATTATCCCAGATACTTCTGGCAAGAAGATCTGTCGTCTTAGCTCTTGTGTCAACATTCTGTGCGGCCTGTGCATCGCCAACTTGCTGAAACACCTGCGCCGCTACCGTGTAGTTTCCGACAGCTTCTCTGAGTTGATCGTTGGCATCAGAGTAGTGCATCTTCGCTTTCGATTTCTTTCCAGTCTTATACATGTATTCTGCAATGAAATCATTCTTGGCACCAAGAATCCTAGACAGGTCCCCTCTAAACTTCAATACGACTCCCTGAAGCTGCTTCACTTGAGCATCAACATTGTTCTTTGTTCTTATTTCCGATCCAACAACACTATCCAACTCATTTGCAGCTGCTTCGAACGATGCAACTGTCTGTTTTATCCTTTTGATTGCTCCATCATGGGTTTCTAGCGCATCCTCAATTGGATCATCCTCTTCCAGCATCGCGAGTTCGTCCTCAATCTTTCTGAATGCATTCAATCTGTCAATCTGAGCCCGGAACGACCACTGTTCAGACTGTCTTGAATAGACCTGAGCTTCTGACGCAAATGCTGTGGCAAGAGCAAGTTTACCAAGGTCCATGAGTTCCTCTGCTGGTCCTTTTTGACCTATCACTTTGTAGTAGGACGCAGCCTCCGCAGCATGAAGGTTCTCAAGAATCCGTGACATTATGAATTTGACACCATGTTGAAGCTGAGAACTCAGTTGAAA
>JBHLRQ010000163.1:0-5645 GCA_048882385.1 Candidatus Thorarchaeota archaeon
TTCCGAAGGCTCCGGAGGCATTGCCTGAAGAGTCCGAGGAGAAAGCCGAAAAGCCCAAAAAGAACACGAAGAAATAGGGGACAGCGCCCGTCTCTACGGGGGCGGGCGCACCCTGAACGGAGCAGAGCATGGCGCAGCTAGCGAATTGGCCGACCATCACAGACGATTCCGGTCAAGGCCAAGACGGAACTCCTGTCGATAAGGCTTACAGTGATGCCGTCAAGGCATCTGTCGAAGACAACATCCACTCCGCGAACAACAGCACCATCAAATGTAAAGACATCATCGATGAGGTGAAGAATGCTCGGGGAAGTGCGGCTTCGGTTGATGCTCGGCTCGATGTCGAGCACAACGAAGACGGAACCCATAAGGCGCTGAGCTATGCCAGTGTGGCGCAGCTACAGCAGCAGCTTGCCGGTGTGAACCTGATGAGGAATAGCAGCTTGTACATGTGGAACGGCAGTACTGTTCCTTTCTACTTCTACACAAGCGGTAGCGTTGTGCGTGATGACAGCGGAAGCAATATGAAAGTTGGCCTCGCTTCGGCCAAAATCAACAATGGCTATCTCAATCAATTCGCTCTGGATGCTGCTGTCTTTGACAACATTTTCCAGAATTTCTATTACAGCTGTGGTGCTTGGATGAAGACCAGCTATGCGAGCTGTGGAAAGCTCACATCGAGTTTCAATCCAACAGGGGTTACTCATAACGGTGACGGAACGTGGCAGTTTTTGACTTTGACGGGCAGCGGTTCCGGCCTGGCCCACCTTGGTATGACGGTGGAGTCTTTGTTGACTCAGGACGTGTGGACGGATGGCTGGGTGATGCTGATCTCTCCGGTGGCGCCTGATGGGTGGAGACCTTCTCCGTGCCGCGTAGACACGGTTCGGTGGGAAATCGCCGGAACGCTTGCGACGGGAACGATTCAGAAGATTGCGCATTTCTACCGTCCCGCAGTCATCAAAGATGTCTACATGCAAGTGAAGACGGGTCCGACTGGGGCTGCTCTCATTGTCGATATCAACAAAGACGGTGCTTCTTCTGTCTTCGATTCGGGCGCCTCGAGACCGCAGATCGGCGATGGACAGGCGGTGGGTGGAGGTCGGCCCGGTGGAAGCGACACTTTTTACAATCGGTGCATCAATGCAGCTATTCATAGTGTCGATACCGGCTCAATAACGCTTGACATCGATCAGGTTGGTTCCGGTACAGCAGGCGCGGATTTGTTCATGGATGTTCGTTACCTTGAGTATGTTCATCCGCTTGAAGAGTTCCAAAGCTATGACGACGTAGAGTAATGGCAATCAGCGGAAACCAAAGAGCGCCTTTGACGGCCCGGTTTGGAGTCGCCCGGTTCGGTGCGACTCGATTCGGGTATCTGCCCGAATCCACCAAAAACGGCTTCTATATCTGGAAGCGAAAAACCATGCCTTCGACCACCTGGAAGGCTGTTAGACCAGCGAGTCAGCACAGATGAACCGATTACAGATAGCGACCTACGCGGCACGGCTCGTCAATGAATCTCAAGGCTTCCCCACGACAACCGACAATTGGGACCAAGCGACCATCAACAATTTCGTCAATGTCGGCTACCAGTGGATGCAAGAGCGTGTGCTCGAAGTGGACTCGGAAGCCTTTCTCTACATCGATACGGCCGATATCGTGAAGGACCAGCAGTTCTATGCCAAGCCGCCGATGCACTATGAGATTGAGCTTGGCTACAGCGACAATCCTTCGACCACGGATTATTTGCCGCTCAGCTTGAGGACTTATGGCCAGCTTCGAGATCCGAGCTATGTCCGGGGCGCTGCCACATCCTCTGATTTGCCTGACTTCGAGAACCAATTTGCTCATTTTGGGGACTACTTCTATCTCGGCTGGAAGCCTTCAGCGAATGTGACCGATGGGCTCCAGCTCAGCTATGTGCCTGTTCTCGCGATGGGCTCCGATTCGGATGTCCCCGAGCTCAAACCGAACCTCCATTACGGGATTGCGCTTGCAGCGGCGATCTTCGCTCTTGGCGAGACACCTGAAGACGTAGGAAAGCTCCAAACGAATCTCGCCATGATTATCCAGAAGATACCGAGCTGGTATCGGAGGACGGGTCAGGCCGAGCCCTTTGAGGTGTTGGGGATTTAGCGATGCCGGGAAGATTCAATGACATTCTGTTCCGGGGTCTCACGGGCGTAACCCGTGAAGGCTTGATGGATCTCATCAACAGCGGGAAAGCACCCCCCGAGCTCCAGAAGGCTTTTCTCGGCATGGGAACGGGCTTCGAGAACATGGACAAGAAGGAGCACGCTCTTTCGTCCTATCTCATTGCCAAACGCTTTGGCTCTCCAATCTCTACGGCGGCAGGCTACGCGCAGGAGCTTAGTACGGGGCTTGCGGAGAAGCGTGCTGGGAAGCCTTTCGTGAGCCCAACGGGTTTTGACCCGGCTGATTTGGCTGCGAACGAAGTAGGGCTCAGGCAGGCAGAGGAAGAGTTCCGGAAGCGCAAAGACCGGGCGGGAACTCTGTCGCTGCTCTTCATGAACCGGCTTCTTCCGAGGCTTTTGATGGGTAAGAAGTAATGGCCGACGAACTGCTCAAGTACGATCTGCTCCGTCTCGATGGCGGACTGAACGAAGGGTTGGAGCCTACCCACATCCAAGACTCGGAGCTTGCTTACTCCCGGAACTTCTATACCCGTGGCGGATCGCTGATTCATCGGAATGGTTTGGGTGCTGCACCGCTTACGGACTCGGCTGCGGGTTCGGCTGTTACGGGGGTCTTTCTGATGAAGACGCTGGAGGATGAACAGCGGCTTCTTGTTTTCACGACCAACGACATTCTCAAATGTGAGGGTGGGCAGTTTGTTTCTCTTAATGGGTACAAGTACGGGACTTATGCGGTGGGCGATGAAATTGACATCACGCCCGGGTATGATCCCTGGTCGCTCGTTCAGTACAACGGCTATGTCTATGCAGCGCGACCTGGTGTGCCCAAGATTCTTGCTGTCAGGGGAGACAGCTATCACTGGTCTCGGGTGCAATATGGCTCATTTGTTGTTGGTGAAGAATACGGTGCTGGGTCTCTACCTGCTGGTGATTATTGGTGTCTTCAGACTTTCGTAAACGATTCCAATCAGGAAGGCAGTCTCTATGACGCCAGTAGCGAAACTTTGAAGGCTTACTTCAAGGTTACGATTACGGCCAGCAAGGCTATCCGGTGGTTTCCCACTGCTCCGATTTATGCTCACCAAAAAAAGATCAAGCTGTATCGGTCCTACAAGGATTCGTTTGGGACTTTTTATCATCTAGCAACTCTTGATACTGCCGGTCTTCCAAATTGGGGTAGTTCGCCTCCGGCCGGTGTTCCTTTCTACGACAACACTCCCGATGCTTCTTTAGGCACCGAGTACGATGATGCCCGCGATTACCCCCCGGAGAACATCATTTTTCTCTGTATCTGGGGTGAGCGGCTTTGGGCAATGGACGAGGACCATCTGTACTGTTCTTACCCGCTTGCGCCGATGGTTTTCGATGCTGATTTCACGTTCAACTTCGGCTCCAACGAACACCCCATGCGCGGAATGGTTCCTTTCAGGAATGTTCTTCTCGTCGGGAAAACCGGAGAAGTCTGGTACATGAGCGGAACTGGCGCTTCGAGCTTTGCTCAAGACCGACTCACTGGATCCGTTGGGGTCATGTCTGGTTACAGCCTGAAGGCGACAAGAGATTATGCTTTTTGGTATGGCGGAGACGACTTCTATCGTTTTGATGGGTCTTCGATTGTTCCAATTGGTCGCCCGAGACTAAAAGAAATACTCGACGCGATTCCGACCAATCAACAGCGGTTGGTCCAGTCGTGGCTTGTTCCCGAATATGGCTGGTATTGCTCGGCTGTCCCGCAGCCGTCTTCAGCAAGCCTTCTTCTGGTTTATGACTATGCCGAGAACAAGTGGCATGTGTTTGAGTACGGTAATCTTTACGCGCCCTCGTTCGCTGGCCCAACTTACGGCACTGACTACAACCGGACGTTTCATGCCGGCTTCGCAAACGGCCATCTTTATCAGTGGAATACGGGAAAAACCGATGCAGGAACAGCCATTTCTGGTGTAGCTCGAACGAAGTCCTTTGGGTTCGATACTCACGCGATGCTGAAGTTCCTGAGGGATCTTTCGGTTCACTGTCCGAGCGTAGCTGACAATCTAACGATCAAGCTCTTTGGTGACGATTTGTCGAGCGCCATCAAAACGAGAACGATTTCACTCGAGAATCTAGATGACAATTGGAAGCCGGTAGCAATCTCCAACATGCAGCATCTTGGTACGACGATGGCTTTGCAGTTCGAGTACTCGGGAGACTCAGAGTTCTCGATTGACGGGATCTCTTTCCGGTTGGTTCCGAAGCAGAGAAGACGGAGACCTTTATGATTGGTTTTTTCAAGAATCTGTTCTGTAAGTGGTTTGGGTGGTTTTGCCCGAAACCTCCTCCTCCGCCGCCTCCTCCTCCGCCTCCACCGGAGCCGCCAAGGATGGACCGTGAAGTGGATTGGGGGGCTCTCCGTGGGGTGACAGCGTTTGCGCTCGCCATGAGAGACAGAGACTACATTTACGACTTCTGCCACTATGTTCACGACCACGGCTACACATGGCTCCGTGTAGGAGCCCAGACGGATGGCTGGGGCGATTTTGGAGACAGCAAGGCGGAATACCTCCGGGTGGGGCCACCGTTCGGAACAGCGGCTTGGAAAGAGAACCTGGAGACGCTTCTCGATGTGACAGCTCGTGTTCCTGATACCTGGGTACAGCTCATTCCCACGTTCACCCACAAGCAGAGAGCGGAGCGGGGTTGGAAGTACTTCATTGAGATGTGCCGGAAGGTCAATGAGGTGGTTGAGGCGGGGAACTACAAGCACGTCTTCTATAGCGCCATGAACGAGCCGATTCACCCGCTCAGCGATTGGATCAAGGACGAGCAGATCCGAGAGATTCTGATTTGGCTCAGGGACAACACGGGATATCCCGTTGGGACCGATCATCCAGGCGTCAGATCGGCTCCGCCTTCGGAGTGGTGGGGAAGGTTCCCTTGGGTGTGGCGGGATGTTTGCGACTATTACGCTTTCCATCCGCCGAGAAACCCGAGCCCTCCGACCGACCGATGGGAGTACACGGTCAAGAAGTACGACAAGTTCGTTCTCTGGGATGAGACGACTTGCTATGCCTCTCGGATCGAGATCGACAAGTACAAGCTCGAGGGCAAGGGTACGGTGGTTCTGATGGGGAGAGGTGGCGACGAGCAAAGACAAAGCGCCATTACCCAGGAGATGAACAAAGCCAGAGCTTCCGGACGCCGGGGGCGTTGGCTGTATCACTCCATTTGGGGAATGGAGTGCTTGGATTTGGGTTGGTTGCCGAGGTACACGGGATGAGCTACGGGCAGATAGGTGAGCCCCTGGAATTGCAGGTTGATGCAGAAGGGAGGCTTCTTGTCCCGGTGTTGAGTCAGTTCAATAACTGGCTCTTGGAGACGGTTCGGTTCCTCAACGGCTACTTCGTGGGCATGAACGCCCCCTTCGCCATGAAACGGGCGCCTGCGGCCCGCACGGCGGAAGTGGTGAACGTTGTCTCCGAGATGCCCTGCAACGTTCTCGAACCCGGC
>JBHLRQ010000164.1:0-5426 GCA_048882385.1 Candidatus Thorarchaeota archaeon
AATCTAGTCCTTAGTAATCCCTTGTTTAGAAGACCTAATCTTCTTGTGTACATTCGGTTGAACTCTCGAATATCATATACAATCTCTTCGATTTTGATTTCGGTCATAGAGGTCCCCACAGATTAACTAGTTTATTTGACTAAATCATATATTTAGTTGACATTGTCAACAAAAAATAAAAAGTCTTCCTATCAACGCTAAATGCAATAAATCTGAGAAAGAATAACGCACGACTTCAAAGCTGTTCAAATCCCACCTGACTCGCCAATCTTTCTTTTCCACGAGTCAAGAACTTATGAAGTCATATGGAACTTGCGATTGAATTCTCGCTTTACACACATTGTGTCTTGCCTATGCTGACTGATCCAATCTTCTTACATAGCTAGTACAGGTTTTCTTCCAAGTCATATTTTAAACCAAAAGACCACAATATATTCTGTGGTGGGATGATTGGAAAACGAATCTAAGAGGAAGGAACCATTTCGAACTCTTTATGAGATTTATAGAATGACCAATAGTTCCTATCTGATTGTGAATCTGGTCATATTATTTTCTGTTCAGCTTCTAGTCCTCCCCTTAGGATATGTTGCTAATTGGGTTGATTATTTGGTCATTGATGATTACAGTCTTAGATTGCAATTCATGGAAGAGTATGGTTACGCAGTCCTCGTCTTGTCTATGACTCTACTTCTTACGATAGGGATGGGTATTCTTGTTCGTATCTTTTCGATTGAGAAAAGAAGATTTTACACATCTCTTCTTCTTGTCACTGCTTTGTTATTATTTACTATTCCCATTTTGCCACTAGGAGGATACATTGCTTCTGGTGGCGATGGAATGGTTTTTGGATTTCAATTGGACCTCTGGTATGCGTACCCAGTATTTGGATTTGCCACTCTTGGTGTCATCAGACTAGAACACAAAATCAATCAGAACATGTTATCAAAGATAGTCATCGCATCATTACTAATTGTGTTAGGTATTCTCTGCGTTTTTTCATTTATGATATCTCTCCTAAGCTGGCCATACATAGAAACTTCTGGTGAGACTTTTCCTACTCCATTCTCTATGTTAGTCCTAAGCTGTGGCGTCACCCTATTATCAAGCGCTGTTATAAACCTGGCAAAACCAAAGATCAAGACTTGATTGTTTCTTCAACATACGTCATTCAAATCCCCCCCTGATCCACCTTTATCTTTTCAACAAACATATCTGTGAAACAAGTGAAGCACTAACTAACTCAAGGAGGAGCGTCTTGATGGATCACGAAGAAACCATACACTTCTTCAGGGATGATCATCAGAAATTGAAAGACGTATTATCGAAACTAACTGAATTTCAAATGAATACTGACAAGGTCCAGGGAAGTTGGACTGTAAAAGATATCATTGCACACATTTCAGCTTGGAATTGGGAGATTATTACTCAGGCTGAGCGTGTTTTATCTGGAATAAAACCATGGTACACAGACAAAACAGAAGCGGAGTTCAATAAAGAAGCTGTGAAAACTCGTGAATCTTGGTCCGTTGAGAAAATCATCTCAGAGTGGTATGAATCATTCACCAACCTAATATCAAAACTTGAGCGTTTCTCAGAAGAAGAATGGAACTTCGAACTTGACGAAGAATGGCCTGAGGGAGGTAAAGTTAGCGTTTCTTCTATCTTCGGATACCGATACCATGGTGAGGGACACGAAGGTGGACATGCAACAATAATCCGAAACTATTTCGAGCTTTGATAGACTCATTTCATCTATGATTTTCAAATCCCACCTGGCTCACCAAAAACTCTCGAGTCTAGTTTTCAAGTCATGTAAACATCTATAGGCCGCTTAGGAACGCAAAGAGTCTATGAGTCTCTCAGTTAGGAAAGGCATTAGTTTTGGAATTACATCTGGAGTCATTACGACACTAGGAATGATTGTCGGTGTAAATGCAAGTACAAGCTCTCGTTTGGCTGTAATTGCGGCAATAGTAGCAATCGCGATAGCTGATGCTTTCTCTGATGCCGTTGCAATGCATGTGTCAGAAGAATCCGAGGGTGTTCATTCCCGAAAAGATATCTTAGAAGCCACCTTGGCTACATTTGGAGCAAAGTTCATTTTTGCATTGACTTTTGTGATTCCAGTCTGGTTCCTGCCGCTTGAAACTGCAGTGATAGTAGACATCATTTGGGGGCTTTTGATTATGACTATGTTCAATGTCTTTCTAGCTCGATCACAGCAAGAAAATGTTCTAAGAGTAGTGATTGAACATCTCGTAATTGCTATCGTTGTAGTTCTGATAACTTTCTTCGTAGGATCATTTCTATCCACAATGGTTTGACATTTTTGTTATAACATTTCAACAGCCATTGAAAATAATAAGAAAGGGGGGAATCACACCCCCCTCACAGTGGATGAAATTTATGCTGGTTTATCGTCTAGTCTGCATGACGCATCGTTGTATAGGCGTCTATGATGCGCCAAAGACCATGAACGACGACAAATGCTAGTACACTCCACGTTATCATATTTGCATATGTACTGGATGTGATTAGCGATCCACCAACTTCATAGATGTAAGGTATGAAAGCAAAGATCAGGACAATTTCCAGAATTCCCATGATCAGTTGACCTACAAACCGCGGTTTTGCTACACCTTTTTTCATTAGACTTCAAACTCTCCCTGAGTTTGTAAAGCCATTTCACAGTTCGCATTTAACTCATTCTTCGAATTTGTGTCGTCTTGTTCTACTATCTTACTTCGAAATCTTGCCAAGTTTCGAAATTACTTCCTCAGCCTCATTCATTATTCTGTCCAATAGTTCTTTGATAGTGGGAATGTCCCGAATCAGACCTACCCCCTGACCACAGGAAACCACTCCGAAATCAGTGTCCCCCTCCCTATACATTTTCTCTGACCTTTCGCCAGAGGCAACCTGAATGAGTTGGAACAAGGCGGCTCCTTGGGATTCCAGCTCAAGCAACTGCTGAGCCGCCTTGTTTTTCCATATCCTGTGTGTGTTGTTTACAGAACGCAAAGCTAGAGTGGTATCAGTTTCAGCTGCTTCTATGAAAGCCTGTTTGAGATTGTCATGGATGGGGCATTCCTTTGTAGCCATCAACCTTGTACCCATAATCACTCCTTCTGCTCCCAGTGCTAGAGCTGCAGCAACACCTCTGCCATCTGTAATTCCACCCCCTGCAATCACCGGAACATCTAGAGCATCTACCACCGAGGGAGTCATAACCATCGTTCCGATGTCCAGAATCCCAGTGGCCCCACCATTCTCATATCCTACAACCGTCACAATATCGGCACCTAGTGACGCTCCCTTTTTCGCGTATCTCACTCCAGCGCACTTGTGAATCCAGAGAGCTCCTCCATCCTTGAACCTTGGAATCAGATCCTCTGGAGCCTTGTGGCCACTTGTTTCAATGATTTTCACACCTTCAGCCAATGTGGCATCTACATAGTCTTCCAGTTTGTCTTGAGGCATCAGAGCAGGGAACAGATTGATGTTCACCGCAAATGGCTGGTTTGTGAGTGATTGTGTCTTTTTGATTGCATCACGGAGGTCATCAGGAGTCTTGAAATTGGCGCTGGCCAATACAGCACAAGCACCAGCATTACTTGCTGCAGCAGTGAATTCGGGACTAGATATTCTTGCCATGGTGCCTGCTATTATTGGATATTTACATCCCAACATCTCCGTTACTTTCGTCTTTATCATGTGGCTCACACATCTTTTGACCATTGATAAGAATCCCACAGATAAATCTCATCATCGGATAGAGAAATCACTATGAAGCACTACCGTCAACAAGTGTTTCAAACACCAATCACGTCATAATCTAATTTTGAGCGATTCTTTTGCGAAGAGTTTAAGCGGATTTGTGAAGAAATGCTTACTGTGTGTAATTTTGGGGAGCAAATTAGATGAAGATTGGTTCTAGACTTCTAGTACTATTCACTATTGCATGTTTAGTTTCATCATCAACTATAGCTGTTCTTGGATACAAGAGCTCACCTTATGCAGACGCACAACACGATGTCTTCACTCAGAGTTATCTTGCCATTGACATTGGAAGTGATAGTGATTTCATTGACTATGGTTGGACTGGCAGTGGCACAGATATAGATCCATTTGTTTTACAAAATCAAGCACTGGGATTTTCTGGCGAGTTTGGGTATATCCAAATTCATGATACAGACTCCTATTTTGAGATTAGGAATTGTCAGTTTCTGTTTTTTGATGTTTATTTTATGGACTTATCGAATGGCAGAATCGAGGATTGCACGTTCACCAACAGTTCAATAATGATAGATAATTGCACAGATTGTGTGATTTTTGATAATGAACTATCGTATACTCCCTATTCAACTGAACTAATCTGGTTGCAGAAAACATCTGGTTGTGAAATTATCCAAAATAGGCTGAGTAATGGATTCACTGGAATCGTTCTGTCAGAATCAAATTATACGACAATCTCAGAAAACAGCCTCACAGATTTGGAGCATGGCGGCATCTCTGGTGATTTCTCTAATACTACCTTGACAAACAATGTTTTCGAAGGGACAGGTTTCAGGATGGAGTATTGGTTTCCTCGAATGGAGGAATATCCACCTACTATGGAGAATAACACAATAAATGGGAAAGAACTTGGATTTTTCATCAGCCTTGTAGGTGAACAGATTGATACTGAGCAGTATGGGCAAGTCATTCTTGGAAATTGCAATGACACTGTGGTTGTTGGTGGTAGCTTCATAGATTGCTCTACAGGAGTACAGATTATCTTCTGCAACAACTGTACGGTTTCTGGTGTAACAATATCTGACTGTTCCTGGGAAGGTATCACAGTAGACTGGTCAGCTCAAACTCAAATCATTGACTCTCAAATCAGCAATTGCCAAAATGAAGGCATATTCCTATCATCAAGCCCGTTCTACAAGATCCAAAACTGTACCATAGAGGACAATCTAAATGGAATCCTACCACACATCTATTCTAATAATGGAACGATATCTAACTGCACAATCCGCGGTAACAAGCCTGTTTCTTCCGAGTACTTTGTACTTGAAGCAGGAATCCATCTATCAAGCAATTCTACAGTAGTTGGGAATACAATTACCGATAACAATGTTGGAATCTTCATCTATGGAGCAAATTGTCTTGTAGTGGACAATGTAATCACGCATAATGGATACGGTATCTACATTGGTGAGGCTTACACTGGATATGGTGAGAGACCATCCAATAACAGGATTTACAATAATGACATTGGATGGAACTATCTGGCGAATGCTCATGACAGAACCTTGAGGTATAATGAATGGGACGATGGCATTAGCGTTGGCAATCGTTGGAGTGATTATTATGGAATCGGTTATTATGTGATATATCGCGATACGGTTGATCACTTTCCAAGACTTCTTCCAGAAGGA
>JBHLRQ010000165.1:0-5393 GCA_048882385.1 Candidatus Thorarchaeota archaeon
GCAGGTGATGAGGGATATGAGCAAGCGACTCTTGATTTCAATCATTATACTCTCGATGTTTATTGTCACATTGACTTGGGTTCCAACTTTGCCAATTACAAACAAGAATATCTCAGACATAAGGAAAGATACCGACTCATCTCCAGTTACTAAGGACCAATCTGAAGGCAATCCTGATGCTAAATCAAATCCTGAGAAACGGAATGTCTTCAACATTGCTGGTGCTACTCCTGCTGACGGAATTTTGAATCCTGTAACCGTTGAACAGTCAGGGTATGCTGCATCAGAGAATATCTCTGCCCGAACAGATAGTTATCAGAATCTCGGTTATGATCTGCCACTAGATGTTGCTCATAGTTGGATTGCAGATGAAGCTGAGGTTTCAGTCTGGAATCTTGAGAAACTATATGCAGTCAATGGAAGTTTAGATGTAGGTGTCCCAGGAACAAATCTAAATCCCAATGGAACTGTAGAGTTTTATCCTCTTGGATGGGTGGCCAATAGTACTGATGACGATGCCTATGCTGATGAATTACAACTAGCTGCTTATGATACCTCTACCCGCAATTTTGTTTCAGTGGAGAATCAGGGTTACAAATCAGGTCAAGATGTTTGGGGTCACAGTCCAGGTTCGAAAATTGTTTGGTCTCAGGTAGTAGATAATGCACCATATACAGAGAATTTCATCTTTAGTATGGATTACTTCTATTTGAGAGGTCCAATTGATGGTCCCACTGGATATGCGATTTCTGGAAATTGTAGTTTAGCTCTTTTCATTGATGGATCAGTCATTTGGAATCAGAGTCTACTATTATTGACTCAAAGAGGTATATGGTACAACACTGAGCAAATACCAATAACCATTTCTGGAGCTCCAAGTACATTTCTATTAGAAATTGGTATTATTGTTGATGAGCGTCTTGTACTTGAAAAGAAGAGGGACTATGATGGTAATGGTGTACAAGATGGAATTGAGAATGCGGCATACATCACTGTCTTTTTTGATGATGTTTCGTTCATCAAACAGACACCTCCAACTGCAGAACAGGTTAAACTCGAATTCATTACTGGAGGGGTCATTGAGGGACTCGCAGGTTCCTTAGGAACATACTATGCCTCAATACCGAACGCATCATACTGGACATCTACTCCTGTTTCAGTAGCACTATCTGCAAATACAAGCGTGTCTTTTGACTATAAGACGCGTCTTTATGTCCATAGATTCACAGACTCAAACTGGAGAAATGATATTTCGAGTCCTGGCGTTGCATATATTGTGGACCATGGCATAAGCTCTGACTTGACATTCTATTCATATGTTGGGTATCTTGGAGGATATGAGGATCCACAGATGACCATTGAATTTCCCTCAGACTGGGAAAACCTAACAGTATCTGATCCATTCCTTACTGATTTAACGGGTTCTTGCGATATTGGCACAGGGTATGTCACCGTTCCGACTTCCATCATTGACCGTCTTGGGTGGTGGGAAGTGAAGCTTGAATCACCTAATTATGCTAAGTCAATCAAATCACAAATTCTGGATGGTATTTTCTGGAGTGATGGTGGAGAGTTCAGAATTTCTAATACAACTCGGGCGGATATTACACTTGGTACCAATACACAAATACTCGGTTCATTGATAGATGTGAATGTTACATGGTACAAACCTTCTGACATTGTATGGGTTACTGAACTTATATCAGGTGGGTCTTTAGGTCAAATCTATAGTAGTAGCCAGGTTTTTGCTTCTGGCTCATCACCAGCTGGTGAATGGTGGGTCGAAGTTTATTGGGAGAATGGAACAGAAGTTGCATATGACCGAGCTCAATTTGCTGTCATTCACACTGCCAACCTTGTTGCTGAGCCTACTGAGATTACCACCGATACTGGTCTTACAATTAAGGGATTAATTCGATATACAGATGGAGACACTAGTGATCCCATACTTGACCTATCAGCAATGTTAGTTGCAAACTGGTCAGGAAGTTCGATTCCCCTGGTAGCAAATCCAACACAGAACTGGTGGGAAGCTGATTTTGACACTTCACTCATAGGAGAAGGCAATTTCGTCATCGTTGTGAACGCATCACGACCCTTTTACGACGATGTCAGCTGTCAGATTGTGGTTTATTCAATCAGAGTTACTAGACTAACATCACCAAACGCTCCTTGGACTGCATCTGATTGGGGGGACATTGTTTCTCTCACTTTCAAATTCGAAGGTTACGATTATGGAGCAGAAGCATGGGGTCCAGTCGTTAATGAATCTGACATAACTGTGAGTGCTAATTGGACAACTGGATATTGGTCAATATCAGAAGACATCACTCCGGGTATCTTTGTCATGAGTCTTGACACAAGATCCAATGATGCTGGGACATGGCTTCTCAATGTGACACTCAGCAAACCAAATCATCAATCGAAAATTATTCTCATAACTCTCATTGTGTCACCTGCAACTAGTTCATTATCTGTAATAGAAGGATTTTCAGCTCGTGTTGACCTCGATGAATCATTCTCTTTGACATTACGATATCTTGATTATGAAAATTCACCTATTTCAAGTGCAAGTGTCGTAGTAGACAATGTTTCACCATCCAGTGGTCTAGATCGGACCCCTGTGACAGAAGTTGGCGGAGAACCTGGTAACTATTCAATTTCAATTACACCTCGCAGTCCAGGAGTGTTCACAATTCGATTTATTGCATCTAAGACTAATTCTGAGAATGCAACAGCAGTATTTGTACTCGTTGTGAAAGATGTGGCGACTAAGCTTATAATCCCTGGAACAGGAAGTGTAGAAATTGGTCTAACTGATGTTTACAACACAACCTTCCGCTTTGAAATGTCGAATGGGACTGGGATTTCAGGAGCAACTATCAATGTGACTTATACTGGTAATCTGACTATTGACCCATTGACATATGATTTGTTTGACAAAGGCTTAGGTGACTATTCAATTGAGTTTGCCTCGAGTTCATCTGGGACTTATCTCATCACCATAGCTGCATTCAAGGAGTCTCATCAGAGTGCCTCAGATGCATTCTTCCTGATAGTCCGTGAAATATCAACAAACATGACCTCGTTGAATGGGACCGCTGATCTTGTTGGATTTGGAAAGGACTATCGTCTCTTTGTCAGTTACACCAACAGTACTGGCTATGGTCTTGTTGGAGCCGATGTGTCTATTGAGAATGTAGTCCCTGAAATAGGACTCTCTTGGGACAATACAACAGTCGAATCTCCAGGGGTCTATTCCATCTTGCTGACCCCACTTGACTCAAACACATTTACTATATTAGTCCAGGCAAAACTGCAAAACCATGTAACACAGTTTATACTCTTTACACTCACAGCAACCGCGATTGCAACAAGTCTTGCATCACTCAATATCAGTACGATAATTTCACTAGATCAGACATTCACCGTCACTTTGCTGTATCAGGATGAGGATCTTAATCCACTAGATTCCGCGAACATCACTGTTTCGAATCCACCGGAAGGATTGGATTTCTCACCGTCTGAGGACCTAGGTACAGGATATTATCAAGTTACAATCACTCCTCTAAAGGTTGGGACCTTTGATATTATCTTCAAGGCCAATAAGAGCGGGTATCAAAATGGATATACAACATTCACAATTGGGACTCAACGAATTCCAACAACTTTGCAAGTGTCAGAAGGATCCACAGACGCTTCGATAACATATTCCCATGAACATCAATTCCTTGTTCTCTTTAAGCGGACTGACACTAATCTCAATGTGACGGGGGCAACTATCGATGTCCATACATTCCCTGAAACTGGCATCTCATCTAACTACCTTCCACAAGGTGAGGGGTATCTTATCACGCTAATGCCCGAACGGGTTGGTTCTTGGACTGTAACAATACGTGCAAATCTCACTGGATATTCTCCTAGCTTGTTGGAGTATACTCTCGATGTCACATCTATTCCAGTCCAAGTCGAACTCCTCTCAGAAAATTCCGCTATCGAAGGACAACCATTTCTTTTGACAGTCCGTTTAACCCAAGAAGCAACTTCAATACCGGTGACTGAGGCTCGAGTATCATTCCGATTGTCACTGACTGGAACTGGAGCGTTCATCCGAATGGAAGAAGATTCAGGAACGGGAGAGTATTCTGCTGAATACACCTTTCAGCTATTTCTAGATGATTCAGAGTATCTGCTAGAGATAATAGTCGAAAAGGATTATCATGTACTTCCTGGTGATATCTATACACAATCTTTCTTCAAGACTATCAGCATTCCAGCTCGGATGGCACCAGTAATCGCTGGCGGGAGTAGTGCTGGCATAGGCCTCATTGCACTCTTGGTAGTAGTGCGCATCTATCAGCGGAAGAGGAAGTCTCAGATGACTATTGATTTGGCTAACAAACGCCGCTTTGATGATGCAGACAACATCATCGGTATCATCGTGATGCACAAAAAGAGTGGTATTCCAATATATTCCAAGATAGTTAAGGGTGGATTTGAGGAGGGAATAGTTGCAGCCTTCATCTCAGCAGTCACTCACTTCAGAGAAGAATTTGAGATGTTCGATGAAGAAGCAATAAGAGTGATACCAATCTCGGACATCATCCGTGCAGTTCAGACTCGGAATCTTATCTGCGCATTTGTCACTGTGCGTTCAGCTTCTATCGATCATAACCGAAAGATGGAGGCATACGCAATGCAGGTTGGTACATATCTCGATGACCTCTACGATGAAATGAAACCTCCTTCAATGATTGATGAGAGAGTTACAGAGATGTTGGATTACATCTATGATACAACCATGGATGGTGATTTAATTAAGTTCTATAAGATCTCGACAACGGGAAAATTCCCGCGACGATATCGCTACCTCGAAGAATTGATGCTCGCTGACGATACAAAGCACTGTTCAAAACCAACCCTGCTTGCACGAGGACAAGTTAGCTTTGGGATTACTGAGGCAAGAGGATGCACTCTCGTCTTGGAGGCTATCGAAAAGAAACTCATCACTGCCTGCAAGGATGATGAAACTCTGGTATCCGAGATTGATTTCGCTGAGTATCTCATGGAGCAAGAATCGAAAGACAAACCTTCATAGTCTTGAATTCGCTTCATCATCGGTGAATTATTATCTCAGACTGAGTATTGGAAATCTGGAGACAGATATTAATGAGTCCGGGACTTCTGAGTGACAAAAGAGCTGTTGCGGCCATCATCATTGGTGCAATCCTAGCAATTGTGGCTTACTTCATTGTTCGACCAATTGACCGTACAATATCCTATGTAGTGTTCGCAGTTGCTGCAATCTTATTCGTTTATGCTTGCATCATGGATGTTGCCGATGAATTCGAACCAGTTATTGCACCGACACCAAAACCAGAAGCCAAACCTGT
>JBHLRQ010000166.1:0-5327 GCA_048882385.1 Candidatus Thorarchaeota archaeon
GCTCTTTCTGAGAAAGGAAACCTCTCTTCAGGAGCAGGACCACTTAGTATCGGAACTAAAAAGATGAAAATGACTATTAAGGCTGCACCTGCTTTCTTCATTCTATCTGCTCCTGAATACAACCACTTTGAATAGAATAACAAACTATCAAAATATCAAAAAATAAGATAATCTAGTATATTTAGATACGATTTTTCGTGAAAACCTTCATTCAAGGACGAACTCAATCTTATTATTGGCAATCAGTTCATTTATGGCTGGAGGGTTCAGCAGCTCAATTTCTTGTTTCTTCCTTGAAAACAATCGTGTATCCTGTGGCAATAGCAATTTTTGTAGGGATGCACATGACAAGAGTGGAGTCACATCAAGACGTTTGAGTGGATTCTCAAGGAGAATCAACTCTTCTAGTTTTCCACATTTTGATATTGGGTCCAACTCTAGGTTCATCAGTCGATTCTTCTCGAGGTTCAGAGATACTAGACTCTCGCAAACTGATAATGGTGCGAGATCAATTCTTAGGATTTGATTAGATCCTATATCCAGAGTTTCTAGAAGGGTGCAATAGCCTATCATTTCCAAATTCATAATCTGTAGTTTATTGTCATTCAATGATACTGTCCTTATTGCAGGACAAAAAGCTAGAACTGTCAAATCAATTGTCATCAAACTATTTCCACTTAGATTGATCTCCTCGAGATCTTCAAGATTATCTAGCTCCGTGAGGTCAGCTGCAATTATCGATTTGTTTGAAAGATCGACTACTTTCGAGTGAGATGCTATTGGAACAATCTGATTGGTTCCGTCTAGTAGTGTGACATTGATTTCTATCACTTTCAACACACAGAGTCTTGTTATGAGATTCAATTGAATATTCATGAATTCAGTCCATTTCAATATATGGCGGTTCGTTTCTGGTAGAAGATGTGTTTATTTTTGTTCAAAAGCCCATTATACAACTTTTTGCAGCTTTTTATTAGCATGCAAAGACTTAATATATAAAAATAGTAATTAATCATATATCATATCTTCGCATATGATGAGGAAGGCGTGGTTGTCGTCACGATGCAAGTCCCAGGTACAAATATTGACGTAAGTCTCAAGGTGCACAGGTTACACATTGCAGACGGAGTCGTATCTCGAAGAATCAAGTACTTGGGTAGATCGTTCAAGGAAGTTATGGAAGACGTTCAGCGATTTGCATACCTACGAGGACTTAATGTACCTCAGCCTATTCTCAAATTCATTTTGAAACGAATTGGTCTTCCCGAAGTCGATGTGATTCCTGGAGAGGATGAGTTAACAAAGGATGATCTACTCGAATTATCACGAGCATTGAATGTGCTCGATACATTGAAGGATGAGTTTCTCTCTCCAACAGGTTCAGTTTCAATTCCTGATAGTATCGTGACGGATATATCCACTCCCGTACCTACACTGAACGATTTGAAGACAGACACGCCAGCTCCTCAGAAAATGAATATTTGGGATGTTCCTCTTAGCGAGGAAGTCACAGAACTTGTTTATTCTTTCCATGCAGAAAACATTCCAACCAGTACACCAACTCCACGAACGCAATCATCGAGTGATGATAAGCCTGTGAAATTTGTGTGGGATGAACCTGATGACATACCTCCGATGGAAGATATTTCAGAACCTGTACAAATAGAATCTGAAGGCGTTTCAGATCTATTTGATTTGAAAGTCTTGTTTCTTGGTGAAGAGGGAGTTGGTATAAATAGTATAATCTTTGAGAGTAATCTAAAACTTGGAAACGATTATTCTTCTCTTAATCTACCCCCGACCAAACCTTTCACATACAGCAATATAGTAGAGTACAATCAGACAAATGTTAGAGTTGATGCTTGGACTTTCAAAAAGAGCATAGAAGAGAAAATACCAAAGACTTCGTTCTACACAGGTTCTGGGATTGTCGTGCTTGTCTATTCAGTTGCTGATAGATGGAGCTTCGATAGTCTTGATTTCTGGGTGAGAGAAGTTTCCAATGCTTTCTTGATTCCTCCTCCAATTATCATTGTAGGAAACAAAACAGACCTTCGTGATCATCCAGTATATGATGAGGAAGATGAATCAGATATTCCGGTCACAACAGAAGAAGCTCGAATCTATTGTGAAAAGGCAGCAAAACTCTTGGGAGAAGATGGAAGACCACATCCACTCTTCTTCATAGAAACCTCTACTATTACTGGTCAAGGTATCACTGAACTATTGAATAAAATCGTTGACTTTTGGTCAGTTAATGAACGACCAAGTATGCCTGCGACTGAGCAGCATGCACCCACACATTGAACTACTCATTGCACAAAGAGTGTTGTCTTGATTCTCAAATCAATCTAGGAACGGTCCCAATATGGAAACGATTTGTGTGAGTACTCGCAGAGAATCAGTAATCTTCCCTTCGATTTCTAAGCTGTGATCTGCTCCATCGATAACTATTCCACTCAGTTGAGTAGAAGCATTGAGACGGTCAATGATGTCTCGATCGTAATGGGAATCATTGGTTCCAATAACTAAAACTGCCTCTCTCATATATGCAAGCATCTGTTCTATAAGTTGCGGGTTTTTGATTAAGGGAGTTAACCAGATAGTTTTTGCATCTCTAAGTTCTTCATGCGTTTCTAGCAAATGACCAAGTACAAGTGTTCCCAACGACTTTCCCGCTAAACAAACAACTCTCTGTTTCCTTTCATTAGTTATCATATTGAGAGCTGCTTCACTATCTCCGAGCAACCATTCTGACCTTTCCCTGACTGATTGCTTCAGGAAATCTTGATTGTTAGAATAGTCATAGTCCACAGATAGCACATTGGTGCCACTAGTGATTATAGTTTCAATTGTGTAGTAGAGAAGAGGCATGTCACAAGTGTATGCAAGGCCTGGAAAAACAAGAGCGACTTCGTTTGTATCCAAATCAGGTTTGAAGAGTCTGCTCTTTAGTTTCCTATTATTGTAACCCTTAATACTCAATCGCTCAATGGTGATCATTGTATATCCAACTCCTCAACCAATGAATTTCTCATATGCCAAGGCTTATCAATAAATCCCGTAGACAGAATCAAAACTTATGGAGGTATTTGATATATGGCAATAACTTTCAGGTGGGATCATCTTTGCCAGACGCTCATTCTTGTCTCTACCTCCTTCTGCAAAGTTCCTATACGTGTTACTTAGAGATAAACGCCGGATGTCCCGGCAGGACCTGATAAGCAGCACATTCCTACCTCCCCGAACAGTCAACTATGGACTTAGTCGACTCAAAGCTCTAGGCCTGATTCGGGAAGAGGAGCACAAGAACGATGCGAGGGAGAGAGTATATGAGCTAGCGCAGGTTCCTATGTAGTTGGAACTGTGATCCAGAAGGTGGTATCTGGGTTCATCCCAGACCATCTTCAATACTCTCATTCTTGGGTTCCAAAAGCCTCATTTAGCTCTCATGCCTCAGCGCAATCAACTCAGGTTGAGGTCTGAATATGAACTTCTACGAAAAGGCAGGCACTGAAGAGATTGGTGATGCAACTCGCACTCACTTCAGTAATCAGATAACTTCAGAACTTGTTGGGCAAGAAGTAATCCTGATGGGCTGGACTCATATACTGCGAGACAAAGGCAAGATCAAGTTTCTAATTCTCAGGGATGAGCATGGAATGGTTCAGGTCACAATCCCTCAGAAGAAGGTGTCAGTGGAGGTCTTTGCAACCTCAGAAGAACTAAAACCAGAAACAGCAATTTCTGTCCATGGAACAGTAGTTGCGACTACCCAAGTTGCATCAGGAGCTGAAATTATTCCAACGAAAATTCGGATTCTAAACACAGCTGAACGTCTTCCCATCGATGTTGTCGAGGGAAAGGTCGATATTGAATTGGACACGAGATTGAATCATCGAATTCTCGACCTTCGAAAGCCCACAATTAATGCGATATTCAGGATTCAACATAGTCTAGTTCGATTTGCTCGAGAATACTTGGAGAATAATGACTTTGTTGAGATTCATACTCCCAAGATAGTTGCTGAAGCCACCGAGGGTGGAGCCAACCTCTTTGAAGTCAAGTATTTCGAGAAAAAAGCTTACCTTGCTCAGAGCCCCCAATTCTACAAACAGATGATGGTATTAGCTGGTTTTGGAAGAGTATTTGAGATTGCCCCAGTTTTCAGAGCTGAGAAACACAATACAAGACGCCATATCAATGAATACACATCCTTTGACTTTGAGATGGGATGGATAAGCGATTTTGACGATGTCATGAAGATGGAGGAACAGATGCTTCATCACTCATTCACAAAGACGAAGAAGCATGTAGCTGCTGAATTGGAACTCTTAGGCGTTGATCTCAAGATACCAAAATTACCATTCAAGAGGATAAAATACGCTGAAGCAATTGAGCTTGTCAATGAGGCTGGAAAAAACCTGACAATCACTGATGATCTTGATCCTGAATGTGAGCGTATTCTAGGAGAAATATTCCCAGAAAAGTATGGCACTGATATGGTCTTCCTCACACATTATCCACTGGAGCTTCGACCAGCATATACTATGCCCAGTCTTTCCGATGAGGGGATGACTGAAAGCTTTGATTTAACTTATCGAGGAATGGAGATCACAACTGGAAGCCAACGAATCCATCTCTATGATCTTCTTGTTGAGCGCTTCAAGGCAAAGGGATTCAATCCTGCTGATTTTTCATTCTATCTTGATCCTTTCAAATATGGTGCTCCTCCACATGGAGGTATTGGACTCGGAGTAGAACGTCTCACAATGCAGTTACTGGGAATAGATAATGTACGAGAAGCAACGCTGTTGCCCCGTGACCGTGACAGGCTGACTCCATAGTTAATTACCTTCTCTAAAAAAGTGAGAAAGCAGAGTCTTTTTGAACATATCATGCGTATAATCGTAAGTTTATATTCACTATTCCGAGCCGCCCTCCACACGGTGAAACCGCAAATGCAAGCGAGATTGAAGATATCTTTTGGTGGAATTTTGATTCTATTGTCGATTTACTTCGGCATGGTTGCCTCAGAAATTATAGCATTTCTCAACACGACAACGACATCTAGCACTGCATTGCCATACACAAGTGCCTTCTTCATGGGTTTTGCAATCGTTCTTGGGTTTATTGGATTCTACATGATATCAGAGAATATATCCAGCAACAGTAATTGAGATTCTGAGAAATTTTCCTTGGGGGCTGTAAAGTCCCTCTCTCTCTTTTTTCCAATTATCTAGTTGATAATACTCTCTCTTAAAGAGAGAGTAGTTCTAGTCTCATTGTCAGCCTAGTGCGGACTATAACAATATAGGAAATCCTGC
>JBHLRQ010000167.1:0-5289 GCA_048882385.1 Candidatus Thorarchaeota archaeon
ACCCTAGAAACACGAACTTACTCTCTTGCTTTTGGTCAGCAAACTCCTGTGCAAGTTGATGCTGGATTCATGTATATTGGTACACTTGGTGTCAGTGGGCAAGAATTCATACATTTGACCGTTGAGAGCAAGCAGGATTCAGTTACATGGGAAGTAGCAATACTTGATCCTGAAGGAAGGTATCTGACTTCTTATGTTGGATCTGGAGGAGATATTTGGACAATACCATTCAAACCCTCTATTGCTGGAACATACTATGTTCTTTTTGAAGCAAATCCATCAGTAGGTACTTTCGCGTTGTTTGAGTTCCTACCTGTAGCTGTGTCTCCAACACCAATTCCTCTTGGTGAGGTCATTTCAGGGAAACTACCTACAGGAGAGATTGTTATAGACCCAGGAACAGGCAGTTTTGTTCAAGAAGAGAAACCTCCAACAACCCACACCTATAGACTTGATTCACCAACTGATGTGGCATCACTTACATATTCATTCAACTATGGTGGATTATTTGACACTCAACCCGAGTTAATCATATTCACCAGTGGAGAGTTTGAATATGCATTAGATGGTGGTTCTCGATATTCTGAAGGTTATGGGTCTCCTTCGTCTGGAGAGTACTTCTACCGCGGTGGACCATATTATGTTACAGTCATGGGAGGCGATAACACAGAATATACTCTGTACAACCGTGTCAACAGCTATGGTGAACTCCCGTTAAACCAAGAGTTCCAATTTGAGAACTATCTGGGAGCAACCGCTACACATGCGTATCTTCTAAACGTTGAAAACGCATCTTTGCTCAGAGTCAATTCGACTGCTTTAGGTGGGGAGCTATCTGTTAGAATCACTGGTCGGTACGAAGATGGATTCCGAAATAGCATGGACCTCGGAGATACTGAGATTGGAGCCAATTTACAGGGTTCAACTGAATACTATCTTCCAGCAGGCCAATACTTGGTGGAATTGGTTGTTGATGACGCCGTGAATGAGTGGATCGAATTCAATATTGGTCCAATAGTTTCGGAAACAACTACTGAGATTGTAGATATTGGAGGGTTCTTCATTGACACAGAACTCCTTCAATTGTATAACATCACTGTTTTCATCAACAACGCAGACAATGTCACTGCAGGTCTGGATGTCACAATCTATGATGCATCAGGTCGTGATATGTACAACGCTGGAATGTTGATAGCAAATCGGTTTGATGGTTCCCAAATTCAACCACATCCAACATATTGGGCCAACGCTACTTTCAACTATGACGGTCACGACTGGCATGACAGTTATGCGTTTGTAGGAATCTGTGCGTATCTTGTCAATAACAACACAGAAATTCCTGCCACAAATAGCTATGAGGACTATCCACTGGATCTGACAATTCAGTTGACAAACCGTATGAATGATTTCTACGCCAACATTGTAGACCTAGATGTCAGCACAGGTGCTGCTTCATACAATTTTACATTACCAGCTCCTGGTGGACCAATAACCGAATTCCATGGATTGAGGTTGAATGCAACCCCAGGAACTTGGTACAATGTTTCGGTAATGACTGGTGCTATCACTGCCAGAGATGGTGCACTCTATAGCGAGTATGACGGAAGGACTCATTCAATGGATTGGACTGCCCTAAATGACGCCTTGGTTGGACCTATCGCAGACTATTCATTCCAGTTTGGTGCAATATCTGACAATCTGTTGTTGGAACTGGAAATGGATCAAAGTCCTACTGATGGTTTCATTTGGATACAAATTACTCCAATGGAAACCAATACACTCGATGTACACCAGATTACGCCTCTCGGACCTGATCTCCTTGGGATATTAGGCGGAATTGCGATTCCAGCAATCATTGGCGTAGGAATCATCGTTGTCGTCTATATCGTATATGTCAAGAAATACAAGTCTTAGATTACTTCGCATCGGTCTTGGTTCTTCAAGACCGATGTTTACTCTTTTTCTCAAGTCAAAGCATATTGCCCATTGATTCTTATTAGCTCACGTTCAATATCTGAGTAGGGAGACTAAATGACGATTCCGTGGTATGAAGATGAAACACTTTGGGCGGTGATGGAACCTGTACTATTCACGGAAGCACGCATTGCTCATACGGTCAATGAGGTTGATGCTATTAAATCACTTTGCAAAATGCAGCCAGACGAATCAGTATTAGATTTATGTTGCGGCATAGGTCGCCACTCTTTGGAATTTGCCCGTCGCGGTCATAAAGTCGTGGGTGTTGACAGGACTAAACTCTACTTGGATAAAGCACGACTAAAGGCTGAAGAAGAGAATCTGAATGTTGAGTTTGTGCTTGATGACATGCGAACATTCTATCGCAAGCAGTCCTTTGACATCGTATTGAGTATGTTTACATCATTCAGTTACTTTGAAGACCATGAAGAGCAGATGCTTGTTCTTCGCAATATCTATAGCTCTCTAAGGGCTGGTGGTCGGCTATTTCTGGATTCTGCTGGAAAGGAGATTCTTGCGAGAATATTCCTTCGCCAAAGTTGGTCAGAGTGGCCCCACGGATTCCTACTAGAGGAACGGGAAGCAATTGACAATTGGACCAAGATGAACAATAAGTGGATCTTTGTGGAACGAGATGGAACTGTCCATCGATATGATGTTATTCACTGGATCTATTCTGGCGCTGAGATCAAAGAGATGATGGAGAAAGTTGGATTCTCTGACATCAAGATCTATGGAGGCTTGGATGGTCGAGTATACGATAATGAAGCAGTGCGACTCATCGTGGTAGCTACTAAGTGAGCTCATTGGAAACCCTTTTCATTAGTGTAGTATACAGCAACCGCAGTGAGAGAGATGTTTCTAACACGTTCAGACGATTATCCACTTGAACAAATGATTGATGTTGCCTCAGGTAGAACTCGAGCAGATCTCGTTATGAAGAACGCAAATGTCGTGAACGTTTTTACTGGCGATGTGACAAAGGGAGACATTGCTATTCATCGTGAGTATATTGCTGGCATCGGTGATTATGTAGGGAAAGAGGTTATTGACCTAAAGGGTAAGTTTGTCTCCCCGTCATTTATTGATGGACATGTGCATGTGGAATCATCCATGGTCATGCCAATTCAATATGCTCGTGCTGTTGTTCCCCATGGAACTGGTGCTGTTATTGCAGATCCGCACGAGATTGCGAATGTGCTAGGCACTGAGGGTATTCTCTACATGAGCAAAAGCATGCGTGGGGGTCCTCTTGAGTTCTATATGATGTTACCCTCTTGCGTTCCAGCAACTGACCTTGAAACAAATGGAGTTGCATTAGATTTCTTGGATATCAAACCATTGATGACAGAACATTATGTTCTGGGTCTTGCTGAAGCTATGAACTACCCAGGAGTCATCTATCGAGACCCTGACATTCTTGAGAAGATTCAGGTTGCTCTAAGAATGGGTAAGTTGGTTGACGGGCATGCTCCTGAATTGTCAGGTCGTGATCTAAATGCCTACGTAGCTGCTAGAATAACATCTGACCATGAATGTATTGATATTGATGAGGCAAAAGCTAAGCTTGCTGCTGGGATGCATATTCACATTCGAGAAGGATCCACAGCAAAGAATCTGAAAGATTTGGCTCCACTGATACAACCCCACACAGCGTTGTTTTGCAGTTTTGTGACAGATGATAGGAACACACTCGATCTACTCGAACGTGGTCATATTGATAGTATGATCCGTGATGCAATAGAACTAGGAGTTGATCCTGTTTTAGCAATAAAAGTAGCAACAATCTCAACTGCTAGACATTATGGACTACAATATGTTGGCGCGGTTGCTCCTGGGTATCATGCTGATCTTGTTGTTCTAGACTCGCTGGAAAAAGTGAAAGTGAAGATGGTCTTCAAACAGGGTATTCTTGTCGCAAAGGATGGTAAAATGGTTCAAGACTTTGGTATTGAAGAACAACCGAGACTCAGACGCTCTGTTAACATACATTACTTGGAACCTGAAGATTTCCAAGTGAAAGCTCGGGGAAACAAGATGAATGTAATAGGGATGATTCCGAACCAATTGATTACTGAGCGACTGATTGAGGATACGAGTATTGTCAACGGATTTGCAGTTCCCGATATTGATAGAGATATTGCCAAAGTAGCAATTATCGAGCGACACAATGCATCGGAACCTCGAGCAATCGGATTTGTCAAAGGCATGGGTATCAAAGATGGAGCAATGGTGTCCTCTATTGCTCATGACAGTCATAACATTGTTGCAGTGGCAACCAATGACACAGATCTAATCCAAGCAGCAATTCAAATTGTCAGAATGCAGGGTGGTATTGCTGTAGCTAAAGGTGGTAAGATCATTGAGTCTCTTCCATTACCTATTGCTGGACTTATGTCTGAGCAACCTATTGAACATGTGAGTGAGAAATTGAAAGATCTCAAAAAAGCAGCAAGGCAATTGGGCACCCCTTTGGATGAACCATTCATGGCAATGGCATTCCTATCACTCCCAGTGATTCCAAAGCTCAAGATAACGGATCTTGGTTTGGTCGATGTAGAGAGATTCCGTCTTATTGACCTCTTTGATGTCACTAGCTAGAACTCAAGCTAGCCAATCCAGGTTCGATTGACAGTTGAAGTTTCTCCCTTGCTTCTCGTAGCTGCTTCCGCTTCTTATTACCAACATATATGGCCATCAATGAACCGATGAAGACTAGGATTGTTCCAAACAGAAAAGCTCCAAGCAACATAGGTAAGAATATTGGATTTGGTAGTCCGAGTAGGCCAAAGAGGAGACCACGAAATAGAAGATGAGCTACTTCGATGACAAGTATAACCAAAAGCGTAATCCCTGCACCAAGTTGCCTTTCGTGAATGTAGACCTGAAGAGCGGATTGTAGCAGAATAGCTGATAGTAAATTACCTAGAATACTCAGTAGCAAGAGTGTTAATGGAATTGTAAACCACGCAGGGAGATCTAGGAATGTTATTGACGGAATACTCCATGGTGTCATATACTGAAAATATAGCATTCCAAGGAAGAATATCAACTCGAACACCATCATGATGATGGCACCAAATCCTGTGATTCGTAATATCAGATTGTCTACTTTATCAGCCCAATCCATGTTAGCTAACTTCAGATAGTCTTCATTGAGTGGTTTAGCCCATTCACTCTCAGCAATGCAAGCTGGTTTATCACAATTCACTATGGTAAGAAGTTTACCTCCGTACTCCCCCACTCTTTTCTGCTCACATTCCTCGCAGATAAGGTCTCCACAGACATGACATACCTCTTTTGCTAATGTCC
>JBHLRQ010000168.1:0-5191 GCA_048882385.1 Candidatus Thorarchaeota archaeon
AGCTTTCTGGACTTACCTATCGCGACCAGAGTCCATGGAGTTGACCGCTGTGAATGCTACTCTTCTCTCTGTTGGTGATTACTGCTATGTCTATATGGCTAATGAAACAATAGATCTTCTTGGTGAAAGTGCAGCAATATCGAAATGCAGTCAGTTAGGGCAGTATTTTGATGATGCCATTTATCCGAAAGCAGTTGAGCTTGCTGGAAGCCCTGATGGCTATCTTGGAGATATTGACGGGGATCCTAGAGTGACACTATTTCTAGCACCATTAGTCCGGTACATGGGAAATGCGTATCTGGGATTTCATGTCCCGTGGGATGACTGTCCTTTTCCATTCTCCAACAGAAGGGAAATGGTCTTCATTGAATCTGAGAGAGACCTGAACGAAACCGTGCTCATAACTATTCATGAGTTCAATCATTTGATTTGGGACAACTACGAAATCGATGAAGCAGATTTCCTGGACGAGGGATTGGCGAATCTTGCCATAGACTACACAGGATATTGGTACTACATTACAGATGCAGTCACTACTACATACACGCTGCATCCAGAGATTTCTCTCATCCATTTCAATAGATTCTACGGTCGCCTTTGGGACGCTAGTTATGGTCAAGCATATCTCTTTGTGAACTATCTTGCTGACCAATTTGGTTTAGATACTGTGAAAGACCTTGTAAGTATACGTGAGGATGGCCCAGCAGCTGTTGAAGTTGCACTTTCTAACGCAGGATATAACATGACTTTCAATGAGGTGTATCTTGATTTTATCACAGCATGTGTGCTGGATGATGTTGAGAGTGAGAATGGTATCTATGGATTCCAATCACTGAACTATACAATCCAAAGTATGACAACAATATTGGAACCCCTCCCGTTTATCAGAGAGGATGTTGAGAACACTCACTATGGTTTTAATGTATACAGATTAGTTTCTCCACCTGATAACTTCACAATCTCAATCAGTAAATCACAATCATATGGTGCTGGTTTAGTTGTTGCCTTGATCAACTCTAGTGGGTCGCATGTTTCACAATTTCAATATCCATCATCATCCCAAACGATTACTGAATTCATTCAATGTAGTGGAGCTGAAGAAGTATATCTTTTAACGACGCTTATGTCCGATGAAACACCTACTGATTTTCAGGATATATTCGAACTTGCTGAAATTCCATCTGATAGTCTAGATCTCACGATTAATGTGGGGGACGCAAGAAGTCAACCAAGTTCTAACTTGATTATGATCACATTCTTGATTTTAGGAATCGTAGGACTTAGTAGTATCTTCATAATCTACAGAAGGTTGAAGCGGGTGTGAAATGAATGGGCAAGTGGAATCTGCGAAACTATGTTGAGACAATCAGGCTTAGCGTACACTACACAAGAACATACTATCTCTCTATCTTCTTGGCAATACTAGGTGTCTTTGTTATTACATTTGTTTTGTTTCTCCTGATTGTGCTCATAGGAAGTATACCCCTCTCGATTTACTACGGACCATTTGATGAAATATTCGATGTCTTCGACTCTATCGGAGATGCATTATCTGGTGTAAATGATGTCCAAGCTGTCGGTATAATTCTATTCGCAGGTTCCGCCCTACTCGCACCATTTCTGATTGCTTTTGGTGCACTGTTTGGGATTGGACAAGAAGTTTTTGAAGGTGGAACTGCAACTGCTGAGGAAGCATTGCTTTGGTATCGGCAGAAATTCTCCCATTTGGCCTCAGGAGGAATAATCCAGTTCCTCTTCATAATCGTACCAATAGGGATAGAATATATTTTCGTATCATGCTTTTTTCCAAACCAGATGCCTGATACAGCAACATTCACCATTCTAGTCTTCATTGCCGCTCTATGGTTTCTCTTCTGTTCGGGAATGCTGTCCATGGTCTTTCCATCAATAGTCGATGGTATGTCTGTTTTCTCATCAATCAAGAACTCACTGAAACTGACTTGGCATAACTCTGGTGCTGTATTCTCGATTTGGGGCACATTCTCATCATTGGGTTTGTTATTACTCGGACCTATTATTATTCAAGAGTTCACCGATACTATACTCTTAACAGGTCAACTATATGACCTCTATATCCTTGCGGCTGCTCTTGCGATTTTTCTAGTGATAATGCCAATCTATGTGCTCTCCGCATCACGAGCATATCTCATCATCTCAGACCCGAATATTGAAGAAGAAGACAAAATCAGCACGGAGGGGTCACAATAGAATGAGTCCATCGAATACATCTCATCATATGAAAGATCTAGAGATAATCTCTGACCCAAATACAATCAAAGTTCTCTTTGACAAAATACGTGCACTGATTGTATTCAAGTACCTTGTTAATGAAGAGATGACGGTCAAGCAGCTCGCAGATGCAATAGGGAAAAATCCAGGAAATATATTACGCCACATCGAACGACTAAAGAGTGTGGGTTTGGTCCAGCAGGTTCGGACTGAGAAAACAACAACTGGAATTGTTCAACGCTACTATAGAGCAACAGCTAGAGAGTTCCGTCTTGGAATTGCAGATATGATGAAAGGGAATGGCGGAATACAGACTTATGCAAAGGATCGACTCCGCAACTTGATCTTGGGACTTGAAGCATATGGAGTCAATATTCCTGACTCAAGAATGGCTGATGCATTGATCATACTTGAACAGCTAATTGAACGAGAGAACCAAGTCAGCTCAGAACTTAAAATTGTGAATGCAGAGTTTTGGAACAGATTGCCGACACACCAACAGGAAGATGCATCCCGGATGATGAGGGAAGTGATGGTGGCACAAGACCTGGAATATATTAAACTGAAGGATAAATGGTGCTCATTCGTAATATCGTTTCTGAAATCTAGTTAAGATTTGCATGCTAGTCTATGAATGAGTCAAGACCATACTCAAGTTTTGTTTGAGATGTCCCAAGTATTCCGACAAATTTACATGTGATTACCAATTGCTCGCTAGAAGGCGAAGCCATTGACTTCACTTGAGCATCTCAATAAGACACTCGGAAACATTCTGATGATCTGGAGTACAGCATCTATCGTAGTTGGCATTTTATTGTATTTCTTCTCTTTTGGTCCATTACTCCAAGGAATAGGCTTACAATCTATGCTCTGGGGTTTGATTAACCTCGTACTAGCAGTCACATTATTTAAACGAGAAGAGCACACTCAAGAGAAAACCAGAAGAGAACTATCAATAAGCCTTGGTCTTGATCTCATCTACCCGATCATTGGTCTACCACTTATTTTCTTGGGACCAGATGCATATCTCGTAGGAAATGGATATGGAATCATCATCCAAGGAGCGTTTCTATTGGCATTGGACCTCACTTTTCTTAGGAGATTCAAGCAGCTCTCCTGAACCCTGATCCAATAGAAAGTGGGTTTTCATCAACCCACATACCCTTGTCGAATGAATCGGTTCTGTGGTTTTTTCATGTTTTTAGGAGTTAGTTCTTTCAAATTTCTCCTCTATTGTATCAATGTTTCATATAACAAAATCTATAACCAATTAATATTCACAATAGTTAAAATTTTTGTGGGGCATTCCTTTGACTAATGACCATGTCTTTGAAACATATCAACCCAAGTCACTAGACCTTGTACTAGCAATTACATCTGCACTTGTGCTGCCTTTAGTTGCTGGATACCTCTTTGACTTCACAGGTGCTCTTATTCCGATGTTTATTTACTATGGAATCTTTGCGATTCTTCTAGTGAGATGGCGACGCGGAAGCCTTGATTATACGATCCAGTGGGGACAGATACGAGAACAGTTCAGGAACTATATTACACCGTTGTTTGGAGCTCTTCTCATCCTTCAGACTATCCTAGTTATAACATCCTGGTTCACTTTGATTAGATTTGAGATTCTCAATCCCATAGGTTGGATTCTGACACTGATTATATGGGCTCCAATCAATGCTTTCTCTGAGCAGTTGATTTGGGTGTATACCTTTGACTCCTTTGCAGAATATTACAAGGAAGGACGAAGACGCGCGGTGATGGTGATCATAGGTGGAGCGCTCTATATCGTATTGATAGGTATGATTCATGTTCTATTCTGGGCTAAGTTCTTGCTAGAGAGCAATTACATGTTCATTTTCACTGAACTGTTTTTCATCATCCAGTTCATCATTCCTATCGGTTACATCTTCCTATATCGCAGAACTGGTAGTATGTGGCCTCTAGGTATCATCCATGTTTACCTCAATGTTACTGGAGTACTCTTCAGTGGATATTCGATTCTTCCATTCTTACTTGTCCTTGGTTGAGGTGTGGAAAACCAGTCCAATGACTCCTGAGAGGGAGAGAATGATGGAACTCTATAATCCATTCCAAGAATGGGTCAAAACCATGTCTTTCAATGTTTTTCGTGAATCAGAATCTTTTGGTGAGATAGTACTCCTTGACATCATTTGGATACGCGTCCGAAAAACCTAGGATTTCATAACCTTGTCTTTTCAAGAACTCTAAATTCTGGAATGAGAAGCACGCAATCTGTCCAGCTATGCATCTCCTTTCTTTTGCTAATGTTTCAGCATAGTCCAAAAGGTCCTTTCCATATCCAATGCCGCGATATTTTTCGTCAACCCACAATTCAGCTATATGCAATATCCCAAGAGTTGTATATCCACTAATTCCTCCAATCACACTTCCATCAGCGTCTTTTATCACTGAGCAGTAATTGGTGTGTGGATGTTCCTTCATTACATCTTGCACATGTTTGTCAAAGTTACTACCAAGCCCTGCACGAACTATCTTTAGCTCTTCCTCTGTTGGGTCTGATGTGATTGTGAATCGGGATTTGTCCACCTTCGGAGTTTTCCGATTATCTAAGGAGTTCATGTGTGTCATCAAAACATGCTCTTTGATTCCACTATGATAACCATCGTATGTCACTAAGAGGTCATATCCAATAGCCTGATAGAACTCAGGCCCTTGCCAGGAGAAGGTGTACACGTGGGACGAAATACATCCAATCTCCTTTGCCAATCTCTGCGCTTCTAAGACTAGGTATCTTCCATATCCCCTTCTACGATGCTTTTCGTCGACCCAGAGAACCTCGAGATACTGAGTCCAGTAGAGAGTGCTAGTTGAAACACCTCCTACAACTATACCCTCATCATTTTTCAGAACCAGATTGTGCCAAGGTTGTGGACTGTTAAACTCTCCATTTGTC